>NZ_JBEZYU010000003.1:0-441504 GCF_040638875.1 Nocardia sp. NPDC024068
CTGCTGTCAGCCCTCGAAGCGCATGTGGCGAAGCCACGAGTCTCGAGGGCTGACAGCAGACGCCAAGAGGGCCGAACCCCCGCGCGCGCCAGCGCGCCGAAAACACAGCGCCAGCGCGCCGAAAACACAGGCCAGGTAGCATCAGAGTGACCACAGTCTTGGGAGGTAACCACAATGGGCAGTCTGAGCATCTGGCACTGGCTGATCATCGCGGCGCTGTTCGTGGTGTTCTTCGGCGCGAAGCGGATGCCCGACGCGGCCCGCAGTCTCGGCCGGTCGCTGCGGATCTTCAAGAGCGAGGTGAGCGAGATGCACAACGACGGCAAGTCCGATGGTGCCGCCGCCGCGAAGCCCGCTCCGGAACTGCCGTCGGGCCGTGAAACGGGCGCCCCGGCCACGGAGACCCGGAGCGAGTCGAAAACGCTCTGAGGCCCGGATCGCGGCCCGGTGGGAACCGGGCTCCCGATGAGGGCTGTCGACCCGGCGCTGCCGACCGGGCGCTGATCGTCGTCCGGACCGGGAAGCGGAACCGGAGGGGCGATGCAGGGCCACGGGCCGAGCGGAGCGAGGCACGCTGACACGAGGGCAACCACATACCATGCGAATTCCGTTCGACCCCCGGCGCAGCAAACGCCGGACCAATCCCGATGGCACGATGTCGCTGGTCGAGCATCTGCGGGAACTGCGTACCCGGCTGCTGATCTCGTTGGCGGCCATTGTCGTGACCACCCTCGTGGGTTTCCTGTGGTACGCGCATCCGTTCCTGGGTATCGAGAGTCTCGGTGAGATCCTGCGGGGGCCGTATTGTGATCTGCCCGCCTCGACGCGGGCCACGCTCTCCCCGGACGGTGAATGCCGGCTGCTCGCCACCGCGCCGTTCGAGCAGTTCATGTTGCGGTTGAAGGTCGGGCTCACCGCCGGTGTGGTCATGGCGTGCCCGATCTGGCTGTATCAGTTGTGGGCGTTCATCACTCCCGGGCTGTATGCGAAGGAACGCAAGTACGCGATCGGCTTCGTCATCTCGGGTTCGGTCCTGTTCGTAGCGGGCGCGGTGCTGGCCTACTGGGTGATCGCCCACGCCCTGAGTTTCCTGCTCAGTATCGGCGACAATGTGCAGATCACCGCGTTGAGCGGTACGCAGTATTTCAGCTTCATCATTCAATTGCTGATCATTTTCGGTGTCAGCTTCGAGACGCCGCTGTTGATCATCGGCCTCAACCTGATCGGGGTGCTGACCTACGAGCGGTTGAAGGCGTGGCGCCGCGGCATCATCTTCGGGTTGTTCGTGTTCGCGGCGATCGTCACCCCCCAAGACCCGTTCTCGATGCTCGCGCTCGCGCTGGCGCTGACGGTGCTGTTCGAGGTGGCGGTGCAATTCTCCCGGTTCAACGACAAACGCCGGGCCGTGCGTGCGGAGCGGGAGTGGGGTCCGGTGGACGACGAGCAGGCCTCGCGGATCGAGACGCCCACCTCGGTGGATCCGGCCGGTCCGATCACCTCGGCGGACCCGGTGGCCGCGCCCGGCGATACCCGGCGCACGGCGTCGGACTACTCGGACACCCTCTGAGCCCGGCGCCCTCCGACTCCGGCCGCGGGCATAATCCGGGCGACCGGTGTCGGAATCCTCGATTAGTCTCGGACTCGTGACATCGAACGCGTCGCTGACCGCCGAACTGTCCCGGTTCGCCTCCCAGCTGACATTCGAGCTGGACCCTTTCCAGCGCCATGCCTGTACCGCCCTCGAGGAGGGGCACGGGGTACTGGTCTGCGCTCCCACCGGCGCGGGTAAGACGGTGGTCGGAGAGTTCGCGGTGCATCTCGCGTTGGTTTCCGGCGGGAAATGCTTCTACACCACGCCCATCAAGGCGCTGTCGAACCAGAAGTTCGCCGACCTCACCGCACGATACGGCCGGGAGCAGGTGGGCCTGCTCACGGGCGACCAGTCCATCAATTCGGACGCCCCGGTGGTGGTGATGACCACCGAGGTGCTGCGGAACATGATCTACGCCTCCTCCGACGCGCTGCGCGGCCTGTCGCATGTGGTGATGGATGAGGTGCATTACCTGGCCGACCGCTTCCGCGGCGCGGTCTGGGAAGAGGTGATCCTGCATCTGCCGCCGGATGTGCGGCTCGTGAGCCTGTCGGCGACGGTGTCCAATGCCGAGGAGTTCGGCGCCTGGATGGAGACCGTGCGCGGGAATACGACGGTGGTGGTGGACGAGACCCGTCCGGTGCCGCTGTGGCAGCACGTGATGGTCGGCCGGCGCATGTTCGATCTGTTCGACAGCGAATCCTCCGACCAGCGGATTCTGGTCGATTCCGATCTGGTCCGCTACATCAAACAGCGGGAGGCCCACGACCGGATGGACGGCTGGAGCGGCGGCGGCCCGCGCGGCCGCGGCGGCCCGCGGCGTTTCTTCCGGCCGCTACCGCGTCCGGAGGTGCTGGCCCGGCTCGACGAGGAGGGGCTGCTGCCCGCTATCACCTTCGTCTTCAGCCGCGCCGGCTGCGACGGTGCCCTGGCCCAGTGTCTGCGTTCCGGTCTGGACCTGAACGCGAATACCGATCCCGCGGTGGTCGACGCGATCATCGAGAAGCACACCGGCGAACTGCCGCGCGCGGACCTCGAGGTGCTCGGCTACTGGGAGTGGCGCGAGGCGCTCTACCGGGGGCTGGCCGCGCACCACGCCGGGATGCTGCCCGCTTTCCGGCACACCGTCGAGGAATTGTTCGTCAAAGGTCTGGTGCGGGCCGTGTTCGCCACCGAGACGCTGGCACTGGGCATCAATATGCCGGCTCGCACGGTGGTGCTGGAACGACTCGTGAAATTCAACGGCGAAACCCACGCCGAGCTGACTCCCGGTGAGTACACCCAGCTCACGGGGCGGGCCGGGCGGCGTGGGATCGACGTGGAAGGTCACGCGGTGGTGCTGTGGCAGCCCGAGGTGGATACCAGCGCGGTCGCCGGGCTCGCTTCCACCCGGACCTATCCGCTGCGCAGTTCTTTCAAGCCCGGGTACAACATGTCGATCAATCTGATCGACCGGCTCGGCGCCGAGGAGGCGCGGCTGCTGCTGGAGCGGTCCTTCGCGCAGTTCCAGGCCGACCGGTCGGTGGTGGGTCTGGTCCGCGGAATCGAACGTAACGAGGGCCAGCTGCGCAAACTGGCCACGCAACTCGGCGGCGAGGACGGCGATTTCCTCGAATACTTCCGGTTGCGCGAGCGGATCAAACAGCGGGAACGTCAGCTCAACCAGCAGACCCGCACCGATCGGCGTACCGCGTCGGTGGCCGCGCTCACCGAGCTGCGCCGCGGCGACGTGGTGGCCATCGGGGCGGGTCGCCGAGCCGGTCTGGCGGTGATTCTCGAACCCGACGCCACCCCCGGCGACCCACGTCCTCTGGTCCTCACCGAGGACAAATGGGCGGGGCGGGTCTCGGTCGCCGATTTCCCGGTGCCGGCGCAGCCGCTGGGGCGGATGCGGTTGCCCCGGCGGGTCGACCACCGCACCGCCCGGACCCGTCGTGATCTGGCCTCGGCGCTGCGCAGTACCGGGATCGCCGCGCCGCATCGCCCCCGGCGGGACAAACGTGCCGGGGGCGCCGACGATGTCGAACTGGAGACCTTGCGGCGGACCCTGCGCGCGCATCCCGCCCATTCCCGTTCCGACCGCGAACAGCTGGCCCGGGTGGGGGAGCGCTACAACCGGGTGAGCCGGGAGACCGAGGCGATGCGGCAGAAGGTCGCGACGACGACGAATTCGCTGGCCCGAACCTTCGATCGGATCGTAGGGCTGCTCGAGGAACGCGGTTTCGTGCACGACGGGGAGGTCACCGCGGACGGCCGGCGCCTCGCGCGGATCTACGCGGAAAGTGATCTGCTGGTCGCCGAATGCCTGCGGCAGGGTCTGTGGCGCGGGCTCGGCCCGGCGGAGCTGGCCGCCGTGATTTCGGTTCTGGTGTACGAATCCCGTTCGGAGGGCGGCTATCTCGGTGCCACCGGCCCCACGGCGCCGATCCGTCGTGCGGTGGCCGACACTCTCGCGCAGTGGTCACGGTTGCGCAACGACGAGGCCGAGCACCGGCTGGCGCCGAGTCGCGAACCGGATCTCGGGTTCGTGGGAGGTATCTACAAATGGGCGCGTGGCGACGCGCTGGCGGATTCGCTACTGGCCAGCGGAGATCAGGGCTCGCCGCTGTCCGCGGGCGATTTCGTGCGCTGGTGCCGGCAGGTGATCGACCTGCTCGATCAGATCCACAGCACCGCAGACGATACGGAGGTCGCCGCCACCGCGGCCAAGGCCGTCCGGGCGATTCGCCGTGGTGTCGTCGCGGTGGACGCAGCGTGAGACCATCGATTGTGATTTGATTTCAACCGCACGCGGGGGGCTACCGTGTGTTTGACGATGCGAGTGGAGGCAACCAGATGAGCGGGCCGTACGGACCGAACGACGCCCCGGGTACGGGGGAGGGACGTAACGATCCCACCCAGGTCTGGGGCGGGCAGCAGCCGCCCGGTGCGGCGCCCCCGTGGGGGAGCCAGCAGCCCTCGCAACCCCCGGTGAGCGATCCGCAGCAGGCGCAGGCCACGCAGCAGTGGGGCGACCAGAGCGGCCAGCAGTGGGGTCAGCAGCCCCAGCCGCCGCAGCAGCAGTGGAGCCAGCCGCAGCCCCAGCCCGATCAACCGCAACCGCAGCAGTGGGGCGACCCGAATCAGCAGCAGTGGGGTCAGCAGCCGCAGGGGCAGTGGGCGGATCCGAATCAGCAGCCGCAGCAGCAGTGGGCCGATCCGAATCAGCAGCAGTGGGGCCAGCAGCCGCAGGGGCAGTGGGGTCAGCCCCAGCAGCAGTGGGCGGGACAGCCGCAGTCCTCCGGCGGCGGTAAGAAGGTCGGCCTGTTCATCGGGCTCGGCCTCTTGGCCGTGGTGGTCGTCGGCGCCGTGGTCGGGGTGATCCTGATGCTCACCAGCACCGACCAGCTCGATCAGGCCGCGGTGCAGGACGGGGTCGCGAAGGTGCTCGAGGAGTCCTACGGGATCGAGGACGTCAAGGACGTCCAGTGCCCGTCCGGCCAGGATGTCGCCGTCGATGCGACCTTCACCTGCGATCTGAAGGTCGGTGGCGAGGCCAAGACGGTCAATATCAAGATCACCAAGGAGGACGGGACCTACGAGGTCGGCCGTCCGAGCTGATCGGTTTCCCCGAGAACCCGCCGGGAGGTGCCCCCGGCGGGTTTCGCTGTTTTCCGGGGCCGAGCGTTTCCGATGGCGGAGCGCCGGTGTTCAGGAGCAGGTCGCGAGCGCGGTGATCAGGCGCTGGATCGGGCTCTCGGCGTTGTAGCGCCGAGCCAGATCGATCAGTGCGTCGGCGTCGGCCGGGATGGGATGCAGAATATCGGGACGTGACAGGATCACGTCCGCGTCGCGGACCACCCGTACCACCGGCGCGGCGGCGTCCAGATACTCGGCCGCGGCCCGGAGTTTGGCGCGCATCCCCTGCGCCAGATCGGCGGCGGGGTCCTCGACCGCGGCGCGGAGTGCTTCCAGCGTGCCGAAACGGCTGATCAGGGTGGCCGCGGACTTCTCCCCGATACCGGCCGCGCCCGGCAGGCCGTCGGACGAATCTCCCCGCAGGGTGGCCATATCGGCGTAGGCGGGACCGGCGTTCTCCAGGGGTACACCGTATTTCGCGGCGAGTTCGGCGGGCCCGAACAGTTCGGCCTTCGCCAGGCCGCGACCGGCATACAGCACCCGGATCGGCGGCGCCGGAGTATCGCGGACCAGCTGCAGCAGATCCCGGTCACCGCTGACCACGACCACCGGGTCGGTGCGTTCGGTGGACGCCAGGGTTCCGAGTACGTCGTCGGCCTCCAGCCCTTCGGCGCCGCCGGTGGCGATCCCGGCGGCGGCCAGTACCTCGAGGATCATCTCGACCTGGGGAGTGAGCTTGTCGGGTACGACCTCGGCGCCCGGTTCGGCTCCGGCGGAGGTATCGAGGCGATGCGCTTTGTAGGTCGGCACCAGCTCGACCCGGAACCGCGGCCGCCAATCCAGGTCCAGGCAGACCACCAGCCGGGCCGGGCGATGCCGGGTGATGAGCGAGGCGACCATATCGGTGAACCCGCGCAGCGCGTTCACCGAGCGGCCGTCGGTGGCGGTGATCTTGTCCGGGATGGCGTGGAAGGCCCGGAACCACAGACTCGCTCCGTCCAGCAGCAGTAGCGGACGCGGGGCGGATTCGGTCGTAGTCACCCGCCGGAATCTACCGGGCGCCACCGACGATCCCGCGTGCCGTCCCCGAACGCGGGGTAAGTTCGAGGCCATGAGCGCGCACACGGAGTCACGGTTCGCGGCGGAGGTCTACGGGGAACGGCTGGAGCGGGCGGTGCAGTTGCTGCACGCCGCGCATCTGGACGCACTGCTCATCACTCCCGGCCCGGATCTGCGGTATCTCATCGGTTCGGCGGCGCAATCGTTCGAACGACTCACCTGTCTGGTGATCACCTCCGACAAGGCCACCCCGTCGGTGGTCATACCGAAGCTGGAGGTGGCGGGGCTGGCCGAATCCGCCGTGGACGACCTGGGGCTGCGGGTTCTGGACTGGGTCGACGGTGTCGATCCGTACGAGCTCGTGCAGTCGGCGTTGCATATCGGGTCCCGGGTGGCGGTCGCCGATGCCATGCCGGCCCTGCATCTGCTGCCGCTGGCGCGCAGTTTCAGCGGGCTGCCCGTCTCGGCGACACCGGTGCTGCGTGAGCTGCGGATGATCAAAGACGATGCCGAGATCGAGGCGCTGCGGCGGGCGGGCGCGGCGATCGACCGGGTCCATGCCCGGATGGAGGAGTTCCTGCGGGTCGGCCGGACCGAGGCCGAGGCCGGTGCGGATATCGCGGACGCGATCGTGGCCGAGGGGCATACCGAGGCCGCGTTCGTGATCGTCGGCAGCGGTCCCAACGGCGCCAGCCCGCATCACGAGGTATCCGACCGGCGGATCGAGGCCGGCGATGTGGTGGTCGTGGATATCGGCGGGCCGGTGGAGCCGGGCTACTACTCCGATTCCACCCGCACCTATGTGCTCGGCGAACCCGCTGCCGAGATCGCGGCGCGCATCGGTGAGCTGGAACGCGCCCAGGCGGCGGCGGTGGCCGCTGTCCGCCCCGGTATCACCGCCGCCGCGGTGGACGCGGCCGCCCGGGAACCGCTGGAGGCCGCCGGGTTCGGCCCGGCGTTCGTCCACCGGACCGGTCACGGTATCGGCCTGTCGGTCCACGAGGAGCCGTATATCGTCGCCGGGAACGACCTCGAACTGCGGCCCGGTATGGCCTTCAGCATCGAGCCCGGGATCTACTTCCCCGGCGAATGGGGCGCCCGGATCGAGGACATCGTGGTCGTCACCGAGGACGGCTGCGAATCGGTGAACCAGCGCCCGCACGGGCCCACGGTGCTGCCCGCCTGATCGGCCCGGCGCCGATCAGGCGCTGCGCAGCGCGACCCCGCACAGGACCCGCTGCACCTCGATGACCACCACCACCCGGGCGGGGTTCTCGCGCGGCACCCGGTAGCGCAGTGCGTAGCGGCGTTCGGCTTCCCGGACCTCGGCCGGATCGTCCAGGACCGATGCGGGGCCCTCCATGGTGAGCCACCGCCGCCCGTCGACCTGGCCGACAGAGGCGTAGCCGCCGCGCCGGGCGTTGCGCGCCTTCACCGAGCCGCCACCGGTGATCACCCGGACCAGGCCCGCTTCGGGGTCCCAGGTGAAACCCACCGGCACCAGATGCGGGGTGCCGTCGGCCCGCAGGGTGGTGAGCATGGCCAGATGCCGTTCGCCCAGGAATTCCACGGCGGCGGGGGAGAGATCGACTGTATGCGGTGGCATGAGCCGACAGTAGTCGTCGCGGCGCGGGCGCCCACGTCTCCCGGTTCCGTCCCCGCCTCCCCCAGGATGACAGACTGAGCCCATGGTTGTGCGTCGTACACGAGGGATCGCCCCGGGCACAGTGCTGGTGCTGGGTGGACGCAGCGAGATCGGTCTGCAGGTCGCGCTGCGGCTGGCACCGGGGCGGGCGGTCGTCCTGGCCGCCCGGAGGTGCGAGGATCTGGACACCGAGACCGCGGCACTCACGGCCGCCGGGGCCACCGCGGTGCATCCGGTGGAGTTCGACGCCGACGACACGGCGGGCCATCCCGCCCTGCTGGCCAAGGTCGTCTCCGATTACGGCCCGATCGGGGTCGCCGTCCTGGCCTTCGGTGTGCTGGGGGACCAGGCCCGCGCCGAAACCGATCCCGCGCACGCGCTGGCCGTGCTCCACACCGACTACACCGCTCAGGTCAGCGTGCTGACCGTGCTCGCCGCGGAACTCCGCGCACAGGGCAGCGGTCAACTCGTGGTGTTCTCCTCGGTGGCCGGCGTCCGGGTGCGCCGCGCCAACTATGTCTACGGATCGGCCAAGGCGGGCCTCGACGGTTTCGCCTCCGGCCTCGCCGACGCCCTGCACGGCAGCGGGGTGCATCTGCTGCTGGCGCGACCGGGTTTCGTGGTCGGCGCGATGACCGAGGGGATGACTCCGGCCCCCTTCTCCAGCACTCCGGACCAGGTCGCCGCCGCGGTGGTCACCGCGCTCGGGCGCCGGGCCGGGCGAGTGTGGATTCCGGGAATCCTGCGCCCGATCTTCTTCGGGATGCGGCTGCTGCCCCAGGCGATCTGGCGGCGGATGCCGCGGTGAGCGTGTGCGGTACGGGGCCCCGGGGGCGGCGGGGGTGAGCACCGGTCCCGCGATCGAATGGGCCGGGCCCCGGGTACCGGTGGTGGGGCTCGGCGCCGACGGCTGGGCGGGCCTGCCCGAGACGTCACGCGCGGCACTGCGCGAGTGCACGGTCCTGCTGGGGTCATCTCGTCAGCTCGAGCTGCTCCCGGCCGAAGTGACCGCCCGCCGGGAACCGTGGCCTTCGCCGCTGCTGCCCGCGCTACCCGGACTACTGACCGATCGGCGCGACACCCGGCTGGGGGTGCTCGCCAGCGGCGACCCGATGTTCTACGGCATCGGCACCACTCTGGCCCGGCTGCTCGGACCGGAAGCGCTGCGCGTATTACCGCAGCCGTCTTCGGCCTCGCTGGCCTGCGCGCGGCTGGGCTGGCCGCTTCCGGAGGTGAGTGTCGTGAGTGCGGTCGGACGGCCGGTGCAGCGGCTGCAACCGGAGCTCACCGAGGGCCGCCGGATACTCGTGCTGAGCGCGGATGCCGAAACCCCCGGACAGGTGGTGGACCTGTTACGGCGCAACGGTTTCGGATCGACCCGGGTGACGGTACTCGAACAGCTGGGCGGCCCGGCCGAGCGGATCGTCTCCGGAACGGCGGCGCAGTGGGACCGGCCGCCGGGGGATCCGCTCAATATCGTCGCGCTCACCGTCGCGGGAGACCCCGGTCGCGCCCGCCTGACCCGGCTCCCGGGACTGCCCGATTCCGCCTACGACGGTGACGGGCAACTCACGAAATCGGAGATCCGCGCGCTCACGCTCGCGGCCCTGGCGCCCGCGCCCGGGGAGACGCTGTGGGATATCGGTGGCGGGTCCGGAACCATCGCCATCGAATGGTGCCGTACCCATCCGTCCTGCCGGGCGCTCACCTTCGAAACCCGGCCGGGGCGGCGCGCGCAGATCACCGCGAACGCCGCTGCGCTGGGGGTCCCGGAGATCGGCATCCGCGCGGAGGCGGTCGCCGAGATCCATGCGGACGCCGGGCTTCCCGTGCCCGCCGCGATCTTCCTCGGCGGCGGCCTCACGACGCCCGGCCTCTTCGACCTGTGCTGGTCGCGGCTTCCGGCAGGCGGCCGCGTGGTCGCCAACGCGGTCACCGCCGAATCGGAGGCACTGCTGCTCGAGTGGTCTGCCGCGTACGGGGGCACGTTGCGGCGTTACCAGGTGTACCGGGGCGAACCGCTCGGGCGGTTCACCACCTGGCGCCCGCAGCTGCCGGTGACCCAGTGGTCGGTGGTGAAGAGCGGCCGGTTGTGACGGGCGGGCGCGCGGTGTGATGTGCACTGCCGCGTCCCTTCTCGAGTGTGACAACCCGAATGGACGAATCGGGCAGCGGTAGTAAGGTCACCGATGTTCCGAGCGTGGGCCACCGGGCCCGTGCGCAACGGGGAGATCGATTGTGAGATACAAGAAGTTCGCCGCGACCGCGATCATGGCCGCCGCGGCCACCGGTATCGCTGCCGGTACCGGATACGCCGCTCCCGCCCCCACGGCTCCCGCCGTCGAACAGCAGGAGAACGTCGTGCCGGAGGTCTCCGGGCACGACCGCGGCGTCGACTACACGCTGGCGCTGGCCGAGGCCGGAAAGTCGCTGGTCACCACCGTTACCGGCGGGGCCTTCAGCCTCGATACCGTCAACAACGAGGTCGTCCTCGCCAACGCGGCCGGGGAGCGCCTCACCGGCATCCCGCTGACGCAGCAGTCCAACGGTCAGACGGTCGCGGTTTCCGCGAAGATCGATGAGGGCAACAGCCGCCTCACCCTCACCCCGCAGGCCACCCCGGTCGCGGGTGCGCCCGCACCGGCGCAGTTCATCGGCGCGCAGCAGTGGTTCATGAGTGAACTGCAGGCGGCCTCCCTGGGTGCGGCCGTCGGTGCGGCGATCGGCGCCGCTGTCGGGTTCCTGTTCCTGGGAGTCGGGTTCATCCCGGGCGCGATCATCGGCGCCGGTATCGGTCTCGCGGTGGCCGGCGGCCCGCCGCTGCTGGATTCGGCCATCGCCTACTTCAGCGGCCAGCCCTGAGAATTCTGCTGCTGGGCGGGACCGGCGAAGCCCGCGAACTCGCCCACCTTCTGACCGGCGAGCGAGGACACGAGATCGTGTCCTCGCTCGCCGGTCGGGTGTCCGAACCCGTCCGTCCGCCCGGTACGGTGCGGATCGGCGGGTTCGGCGGCGTCGACGGCCTGCGGCACTGGCTGGCGGACAACCGGATACAGCTGGTCGTCGATGCCACTCATCCGTTCGCCGCGACCATGACCGCGCATGCCGCGCTGGCGTGCGCCCGGCTGGGGCTGCCCGTGCTGCGACTACAGCGGCCCGGCTGGACGGCCGGCCCGGGTGACCGGTGGTATCCGGTACCGGATACCACCGCCGCCGCGGCGACCGCGGCGACACTGGGCGCCCGGATCCTGCTCACCGTGGGCCGGCAGGAAGTGGGCGCTTTCGCCGAGTATCCGCGACCCTGGTATCTGATCCGGGCCATCGATCCGCCCGAGGTGGCGTTACCGCCCCGGCACGAATTACTGCTCGCCCGAGGGCCTTTCACCGTGGACGACGAGGCCGCCCTGCTGGCTCGGCACCGGATCGAGGTCGTGGTGACCAAGAACAGCGGCGGCTCGGCGACCGCCGCCAAACTCGCCGCCGCCCGCGATGCGGGTCTCGCGGTGGTGATCGTCGACCGGCCGCCGGTGCCGCCGGATATGGCCGTGGTCGAATCCGTTTCCGCCGCACACCGCTGGATTTCGGAGTACAACGGGGCATTTCCGTAACCGGGGCAACCGCACCGTCCGGCTCAACCGGTGAGCAGCTCCGGGAGCCTGTCGAACCAGTCCAGGACCGCACGTTCGTAGCCGATCCCGAATTCGAGGGTGGCCCGGGAATGCGGGGAGAGGCAGGCGGGGTCCTCGGCGCGGTAGCGATCGAGGCGTTCCTGATGGACCCGGCGCCCGCTATCGATGATCGAGGTCAGCTGTTCCCGGTCGAGATGACCACCGAAATGCAACGTGAGCAGCAGCGGGAATCTGATCGTCTCGGCGCCGGGATCGCGGGCGATCCATTCTGCGAACTCCGCGCGGCCCGCCTCGGTGATGCGGTACGGGGTGCGATCCCGGGCGCCCGCCTCGCCCTTGACCACCAGACCCGCCGCGTCCATGGTCGCCAGTTCCCGATAGACCTGGCTCTGGGTGATGGTCCAGAAATCCCCGATCCGGTCCTGCGCCAGTGTCACCAGATCCCAGCCCGACATGGGTCCCTCGTGCAGGAACCCCAGCAGTGAGGCGGCCGTGGAGTTCAGCGACCGCTTCGTTTTGGCGTTCACCACATCTCCCTTTCACCGACGGCATTCCATAGTGGAATGCTATCGGATGGGAGATCAGGTGTGATAGCGCCGTGCCGTGTAAACCCGGGGCGCGGCCCCCACACCGCCGTCCACCACCGCGGTGGTGGAGGCGCCGATGATCAGCAACGTCCGCATATCGACCTCGGCGGGATCGAGGTCGCCCAGCCGGATCACCCGCACCGCTTCCGACGGTCCGCCGACATCGCGGCCCAGCACCACCGGTGTTCCCGGATCGCGGTGTTCGAGCAATAGTTCCTTCATGGCCCCGACCTGCCAGGTGCGCCGGCTCGACGCCGGGTTGTAGATCGCGATGGCCATATCCGCCGCTGCCACTGCGGCCAGCCGCCGGGCCACCACATCCCAGGGTTTGAGGCGGTCCGACAGCGAAATCGTGGCGTAGTCGTGGCCCAGCGGCGCACCGACGCGCCCGGCGACCGCGTTGGCCGCGGTGACCCCCGGTAGCACCCGAACCGGTACGTCCGCCCACTGCGGGTTCGCGGATTCCTCCAGCACCGCGGACGCCATCGCGAAAACGCCGGGATCACCGGAGGACACCACCGCCACCCGGCCGCCGCGCCGGGCGAGATCCAGTGCCATGGCCGCGCGTTCCGATTCGACCCGGTTGTCGCTGGCGTGGCGGTGCTGCCCGGGACGTATCGGTACCCGGTCGATATAGGTGGTGTAGCCGACGAGGTCGGTCGCGGCGGCCAGTGCCGCGGTGACCTCGGGAGTGGTCCATCCGGAATCGCCCGGTCCGAGGCCGACCACGACGACCTCGCCCACGTCCGGGGACTCATCCGGCCCCGCCGCGGGCACCTCGCCCGGGACTGCCGTCGACGTTCCGGCCGGGGTGCTGGAATCCCGCATCGCGGAACGGGATTCGCCGGGTAGCGGGGTCGTCGGTTCCGGGCCCGGGACCAGGGTGATCGCGAAATAGGGGACCTGTGATTCGTCGACGTCACCGGCGGGCAGGACGCGTTCCCGGCCGGTACTGGCCCGTTCGATGTAGTAGGCGCGATCGAGCCGGCCGGAATCGGCGAGGGCCTTGCGCACCGTGGGATAGGTGCGGCCGAGTTTCATGATCGCCGCGGCGTCGCTGTCGGCGAGGCGGCGGGTCAGTTCGTCCGGGGACATCGTGCCGGGGAGCACGGTCAGTACCTGATCGCCCTCGACCAGCGGTGTGCCCAGCGCCGCGGAGGCCGCGCTCACCGAGGTGATCCCGGGGACGATCTCGGCTTCGAACCGGTCCGCCAGCCGGCGGTGCATATGCATATAGGAGCTGTAGAACAGCGGATCGCCGGCGGCCAGCAGGGCCACCGAGCGGCCCGCTGCCAGATGCGCGGCCAGCCGGCCTGCGGCCGCGGCGTAGAACTCGTCGATCGCGCCCTGATAGCCGCCCGGATGATCGGTGGTCTCGGTGGTGACCGGGTAGATCAGATGTTCTTCGAGCTGATCCGGCCGCATATAGGGCTCGGCGATACCGCGCGAGATGCTGCGCCCGTGCCGCGCACTGTGGAATGCGACCACATCGGCTTCGGCGATGATCCGGGCGGCCTTCACTGTCACCAGTTCGGGATCCCCCGGTCCGAGTCCGACTCCCCACAACTTCCCGGTCCGCACGGTCATTCCTCTTCGCTCGCGAGGGCATTGAGTGCGGACGCGGTGATCGCGCTGCCGCCCCGGCGTCCCCGTACCGTCAGGTATTCGATTCCGGTGGTCGCGGCCAGCGCCTCTTTGGATTCGACGGCGCCCACGAAGCCCACCGGGATCCCGATCACCGCGGCCGGGGCGGGCGCACCCGCCGCGATCATGTCCAGCAGGTGGAACAGAGCCGTCGGCGCATTGCCGATCGCGACGACCGCGCCGCCGAGCCGCTCGCGCCACAGTTCGAGTGCCGCGGCCGAGCGGGTGGTCCCGAGCCGCTCGGCCAGCTCGGGTACCCGAGGGTCACGCAGGAGGCAGAGCACCTCGTTGCCGGCGGGCAGCCTTTTACGAGTGACCCCGGAGGCCACCATGTTCGCATCGCACAGGATCGGGGCACCCGACCGCAGCGCGGTGCGCGCCGCGGCCACCACCGACGGGGTGAACAGCACATCGCCGGCCAGATCGACCTGGCCGCAACCGTGGATCATCCGGACCACGACCTGCGCGATATCCGCCGGGAACCGGTCCAGGTCGGCCTCGGACCTGATGATCGAGAACGATCGGCGGTAGATCTCACCGGCATCGGTGAGATAGCCGGCACGTGTTTCGGGCATGCGCACATGCTAAGCGGGGCCCTGCGGGCCCGGCCGGTGCGGGTCCGGCCGGAACCGGTCGTTCGTGCAGCACCGTGGCGCGCCCGCCCGGAACCGCGCCCGCCCGGAATTTCACCGTGGGGCGCCGGCCCGCCATCGGTCGACGAGACCCGGCCCGTGTAGTGCGGCCGGGACACATCGATGACCACTTCGGGGGCGGCCCGGATCGTCCGAGGACCCGAGCCGGTGGCAGTGAGATCGGTGGCGGCGTCGAGGGCGGGAGAGAACGTGGCGTCACCTGTCCTACGGCGTGGTTTCGGAGCCGCCGGATCCGGTCCCGCGTGGGCGCGGGCCGATCTGGTCGAGCAGGGTGTTGACCTCGTCCGGGAATCCGTTGGTCACCGGTTTCACCGTCTTGTGCGGAAACCGCCGGGTGGCATGCTCCTCGGCCGCCGAACCCGGCAGAACGTACACTGTCTCCTCCTGTCGCTGTAGTGGTCGCACCACCTCGTCGAGGTGGGCCCGGCGGTCGTCGAGGAACGGGCCGATGACATCCTCACCCGCCGGGCATACCGCCATGCAGTAGCCGGCCTTGTAGTTGGGTTTGAACGACAGGCTCTGCCACAGCGAGAACGATTCACCGGTGGGGACGCGGGCGCGGTAGTCGTCGCGGTCGTCGCTGTCGGCCACTGTTTCCGCCCAATCGGTGAACCCGCCCATGAACTCCCGGTAGTTGTGGGTGTAGCACGCCTGGAAATCGAATCCGGCGTCCGGGGTGATCGCACCCACCGGGCAGGCGGAGACACACAGTTTGCATTCCAGGCACGGATTGAAATCCAGGGGTGCGCTCGGCTGGTCGACCACCGCGTCGGTCACCACCGTGCCCAGCAGGATGAAATTGCCGAACCGCGGATGGATGACATTGCGGTGTATTCCCATGACCCCGAGCCCCGCCGCCTCGGCCACCACCTTGTGTGCGATCACCCAGATCCGGCCCGGGAACTGTTCGACTTCCATCGGATAGCCCGGCGCCGGATACACCGCGCGATACCCGGCATCCTGCAACGCCCGGGTGATCGCCCGTGATACCGCGTTGGTGTCGTCGTCGGCATGATTGAACTCGGTATTGGCGAGACTGCGCTGCGGGCTGCGCAGGTTGTCCCGATTCATCCGCACACAGAACGAGACGAACGTCCGGGCGGCGGGCAGGATCGCCCGCGCGGGGCCGGTCTCCTCGGCGACCTGTGGATCGTCCACCCGGACGAAACCCACATCATCGGCACCCGCGTCCAGGCAGATCTCGCGCAGCCGCGCCGCGGTGAGTACGGGGTCGGGCTTCGCGCGCGGCCGTTCGGCCATCCGCCGCACCGTCGGGTGCCGGGCGAAGCGCTGTGGTGGTTCCGGGGTGGGTTCGATATCCGGCACGGTGGCCTCCTGGGTGACGAAGAGTCGGGCCTCGAAGACAATGACGCTGCGGGAGGCCGGGATTCATCGGTCCGAAGGAGGGCCGCTGTGGGTTCAGTTCTCCCGGGGCGAATGCGCCACGGTGACTCCGGCCGCGGTCAGGCAGTAGTCCCACAGTGCGAGCAGCTGTTCCTCTGGGTAGCGGGTGTAGCGCACATAGTGCTCGTCGCGGATCTGCCGGTCGTGCCAGAAATGGCCCGCCATCGGCAGCTGGCGGGTGGCGGCCAGCCAGACCGCGGTATCGGCGCCTTGGTCCGGGGTGCGCAGTACCGGCCGCAGCGCGGAGCCGAAGCGGGGGAGGGCGGTGGCGATACCCGGTGTGTCGACCCAGCCCGGATGCATACTGTGCACGCTGGCGCCGTGGTCGGCGAGCAACTGATCGAGCAGCGGGGTGAACGCGACCTGCATGCGTTTGGTGCGCGCGTACGCGGTGGCTCCGCGGTAGGGGCCCTCCTGGTATTCGGGATCGTCGGCGGGCAGCGGCTGGGTGTACATACCGCCGGACGCGACGAAGACCGTCCGGGCGTCGCCGGCCGCGGTCAGCAGCGGAGTCAGACGGTCGATGAGCCGCAGCGGTCCGAGGATATGGGTCGCCAGGGTCAGTTCGTGCCCGGCGGAGTTCTCGGTGCGTTCGGCCGGGAGCACACCGGCGTTGTGGACGAGGATATCGAGGGTCGGAAGTTCGTCGCGCAGCGTCTGCGCGCAGGCGTCGATACTGTCGGGTTCGGCCACATCGCAGTGCACGAGGCGGATATCGGCCGCCGTGACCGCGGCGCGGATCTCGCGGCGCGCCCGCTCGCCCCGGTCGAGGTCGCGTACCGCGAGCACGGTCGACGCGCCGAGCGCGGCCAGCCGGGTGGCGACGGCCTTGCCGATTCCGGAATTGGCGCCGGTGACCATCGCGGTGCGTCCGAGCAACCCGTCGGCGGGTGGGTCGTTCCGCCTCCACGAGCGCGCCCGCAACTGGAAACCGATGCGGCTGTAGCCCGGCACGACGGTCCGGTCGAGCAGGGTGTCCAAGGCGTGGATCACGGTGTCATCCCTCATTTCCTCTGGTGAGCACGAACTGTTCGACATCCAGATAGCGGCTGCGGAATCCGGCCTCGGCGTAGGCGAGGTAGAGGTCCCACATACGCCGGAAGACCGGATCGAAACCGAGGACGGCCACCTGATCGGCGTTCCGGATGAACTGCGCGCGCCACAGGCGCAGGGTGTGGGCGTAGTGGTCCCGCATCGAGAATTGTTCGCCCACCGTGAGCCCGGCGTCGTGGGCGGTTTCGGCGAGCAACCGGGTGGAGGGCAGGAAGCCCCCTGGGAAGATGTATTTCTGGATCCAGGTATAGGTATCGCGGGTCGCCAGCATCCGGTGGTGCGGCATGGTGATCGCCTGCAGCGCGGCCCGGCCGTGCGGCGCGAGCAGCCGCTCGATCTGACGAAAGTAGATATTCAGATATTCGCATCCGACGGCTTCGATCATCTCCACCGACACCACGGCGTCGTATTCACCCACCACCTGGCGGTAGTCGAGAAGATCCACCCGGACGCGGTCGGTCAGGCCCGCGGCGGCGATGCGGTCGCGGGCCAGGTCGCGTTGTTCGGTGGAGAGGGTCACCGATCGCACGGTCGCGCCGCGTTCGGCCGCCCGCAGCGCGAGACCACCCCACCCGGTCCCGATTTCGAGGACCCGTGAGCCCGGCCCGACCCGGGCCGCGTCGAGTATGCGATCGGTCTTGCGCCATTGGGCGGCAGCGAGGTCGGTATGCCGGGGGGCCGGGTGGGTCGCGGTGAACAGCGCGCTCGAGTAGGTCATGGTCTCGTCGAGGAACAGGGCGAAGAAGTCGTTGGACAAGTCGTAGTGACGGGCGATGTTGGTGCGGGTGTTGGCCCGTGAATTGCGTTCCGCGTCCGGGTGACGGGCCACGTAGAGGCGGCGCAGCGCGCGCAGCGGGGCGGGAACCAGGTCTTCGATACAGTCGGCGAGCACGGTCAGCGCGGCGGCCGGGTCGGGCGAGGACCAGTCGCCGGCCATATAGGACTCCCCGAACCCGATCAGTCCGGAAACGCCCACGCGGACCGCGAAATCGTCCGGCCGGTGCAGTTCCAGGAGCGGGGCCGCGGTATCGGTGGGGCGCTGTCCGAGGACCGTGCCGTCCGGGTAGGCGACCCGCAGCGGTAACCGGCGGACCGCGCGCCGGAACAGCCGGTCGGCCACCGGGGCGGCGAATGCGGCCCGGGCCCCCGTGGGTAACCGGTCCACCTCCGGCCAGGGGTTTTCGGCGGGTGGGGACAGCGTGGACAGTTCGGTGGTCACCGCGACGGCTCCTCGATCGGTACTGGGGTGCGGGGAACGACAGGAAGGCCGCGTAGCCAGAGCCGCGCGCCCTGCACGCGGATCCGGGCCGCGACCGCGAGCGGGGCGAGTGGCATGACGGCCGCGGCGCGCAGGATCGCGCCGGTGGTCGCGGGGCGGCAGCGGCCGGATACCGACGCGGTGAGTACGGGGCGATCCCGGCGCAGCACGATCGACAGGTGCAGATCGGCGCCCGGTTCGGGCAGCAGCATCCGGTACTCGCCCGAGACATCGTTGAACGGCGAGACGTAGAACTGCTTGGTGGCGGTGGCACGACTGCGGGAATCGGTGCGCAGCAGATAGGAGTATCGCTCGCCGTAGGTGTTGTGCACTTCGGCGACCACGCAGACCGGGATATCGCGGTGGTCACGGCACCAGTACACGGTGAGTGGGTTGAACACGTACCCGAGAACGCGCGCGTTGGTGAGCATCGTCACCCGGCCGCCGGTGAGGTCGATCCCGTGACCTGCGGCGAAGTCGTCGATGTTCTGACGCAGACTGCGGGCGGGTTCGCCCAGGTGGTCGGCGGCGCGCAGGCCGGCGAGCGGGCGTAGCCAGCGGGGGAGCCGGGGCAGGTCGTCGAGGTCGACGAGCCAGCTGTAGCTGCGATAGCGGAATCGGTGGTGCACCGGCGTGTGGCGGACGTGGTCGATGGTGGTGTACACCAGCCGGGCGGTCATGAGGCGGGCAGGGGTCGCAGGATCCGTTGCGGCCAGCGTGCGCCGAGCCGTTCGGCGGCGCGCAGCCCCGACAGCGCCCCGTCTTCGTGGAACCCCCAGCCGTGGTAGGCGCCGGCGAACGCGATACGCCGGCAGCCGACCTCGCCGAGTCGCTGCTGGGCGGCGACGGACGCCGGGGTGTAGCGGGGATGTTCGTAGACCATCCGGTCGACGATCGAGCCCGGATCGATGCGGTCCTCATCGCCGAGGGTGACCAGGAACCGGGGTTCGGTGGCCTCGCCCAGCCGATGGAGCCGGGTGAGGTCGTAGCTCACCAGGACCCGGTCGGGGGTCGCGGTACAGCCGGGCATCCGATAGTTCCAGGAGGCGCGGGCCCGGACCGCCCGGGGCAGCACGGAGGCGTCGGTGTGCAGGACGGTGCGGTTCACCGAGTACGGCATGGCCGGCAGGATGGCGCGCTCCGCCTCGGTGGGCTCGGTCAGGAGACGGAACGCCTGGTCGGGGTGGGTGGCTATGACGACAGCGTCGAAGACCTGTACTTCGTCGGCCGCGTCGCGGATGGCAACGCTGTCGGCGAGCCGGGTGACCGCCCGGACCGGGGTGCCGGTGAGTACCGCGTCGAGTCGTTCGGTGACCGCGCGCACATAGGTGGCGGACCCGCCCCGCACCGTGCGCCAGGTGGGGGAATCGAACACGGTGAGCATGCCGTGGTGTTCGAGGAAGGTGAACAGGTAGCGGGCCGGATACCGCAGCGCGGTCGCCGGATCGCACGACCAGACCGCGGAGACCAGCGGCGTCAGGAAATGACTGATGAAGTAGTCCGAGAACCGGGCCCGGCGGCCGAAGACGCCGAGGGTGAGCGCTTCGTCGGGAGTGGCGGTGAGTTCCGCGCGGGCGAGCCGGTGGAATCGGGGTACCTCGGAGAGCAGGCGCAGGTAGCGTCCGCGGGCGAGGGCGCCCGGTCGCGGGAAGAGTCCGGCGAGCCCGCGGGCCCCGGCGTATTCCAGTCCGCAGCCGTCGCAGCGCACCGACATGCTCATATCGGTGTCCCGGGTGGTGACCCCGAGTTCGTCGAAGAGGCGCGTCAGCGTCGGATAGGTCCGGTCGTTGTGCACGATGAATCCGGTATCGACCCCTAGTTCGCGGCCGTCCCGGGTATGGACCCGGTGGGTGTCGGCGTGGCCGCCGGGCCTGGGGTCGGCCTCGTAGAGGGTGACGTGCGCGGAGTCGGACAGTACGTAGGCGGAGGTGAGCCCGGCGACGCCGCTACCCACCACCGCGACCCGCCGTCCGGCGCGCACCGGCCCGTCCTGCTCCGTCATCACTCTTCCTCCGATCGGCAACCCCGAGTTCCTATGCATCGAGTATGCATCGTTTCGGCTTCTATCGCGAGCCGGGGTGGAAATCCGCGGGACTGCCCGGAGGTGTGACCGGCGCAGTGGTTCGTCGTCGGACGCCGGGGTGGATGGGTCGGTATCCCCGGCGGACGCGGGCTACGCCCGGACCCGGCTCACGAGAGGTGGCCGAGGGCCTCGGTGAGGCCGGTGAGCCGCGGGGTCCCGGTCGGCAGGATCACCGCGTCCCAGCCTGGTCCGCCGACGAATACCCGGGCTCCCGCCCGGGTTCCGGCGCGGACACTCGATGTCAGGGCGGTGGATTCGTGCTGGGACCACAACACCAGATCGGCCGCGTGCGGTAGTCGCGTGAGGGTATCGGTGAGTGCCCCGGTGGGCACATCGGCGCCGAGCATCTGCGCACCCACCCGCTGTTCTGCCAGCGCGGCGCGCAGTACCTCCAGTGGTAGGGCGTGGGTTTCGCCCGACGTGCAGGCGAGCACGATCGGGCGCGGCCCCGGCGCGGCGGGGGGGTTGGTGAGATGTAGCGCCGAGGTGATGCACCAGGAAAGCAGGTGCTCGACATCGATGCACCCTTCGCCGCTCGTCTGGCGGGAGACGATATCGGCGAATACCGGGCGGCACAGTAGTTCCCAGGTGTCCACCACGCCGAATGCCTGGATATGGGCGACCAGCTGCGTGGTGGCGGCCCGGTAGTCGAGGCGGAAGGCCGCGGCGAGCAATGATTCCCGGTCGCCGGGACGCGCCACCGGTGCGCGGACCGCGGCCGCGGCACCGGCCGGTGTGGCACCCCCCTGGATGAGGCGGAGCATCTGACGCAGCCGGTCGATATCGTCCTCGGTGTAGAGGCGGTGACTACCGGGGCGGTGGCCGGTGGGCCCGATTTCGTAGCGCCGGTTCCAACTCCGCAGCGTGGCTGTCGGGATGCCGAGGCGCTCCGCGACGGCACGGACGGTGAATCCGGCCGCGACGTGAGCGGGGGGCGGACCGGCAGGCATCGTCTTATTCTGCCCGTTCCGGCTTGCCGCCCCGGACCGGGGCGGATCTCCGGCCGCCGGCGGCCGGCCGGGGCAGCCGACGGCCGGTCACTTCGCCCTCGTCGCGGCCACGCCGGCAACGGCGCAGAGCAGGCCCCAGCCCGCCGCGACGGCGACGGCTTTTCCGCGCTGCGGCCGCCCGCGCAGCGTCGTGCCGAGTACCGCGGCATCCGAGAAGTCGGACAGCACCCGGCCGGCGACGGCGATCCGCAGCGCCGGGGCGGTGGGCGCCACGAGCATCCCCAGGCCGGAGGCCACATCACGGAACGCGGTGGTCCTGGCCAGGGCCCGGCGACCCGGGTCGCTGTCGTCCCAGCCGCAGGGTGCCAGCAGGACCGACGGTCGCGCCGCGACCGCGAGTCCGTAGCACGCCGTGGCCGCACCCATGATCCGGGCGAAATTGATGGCTGCCATCGCTACCTCTCTGCGTGTACCTATACGCATCGATTATGCATCTATATAGTGAGCGCCGGGTACCATCGATAGTCAACAACGCCGATTCCCGAGGAGCCACCGTGACCGCCCACCGAGTAGTTCGCCGCACTCTCGGCCTAGTCTCCGCCCTCATCGCGTTCGGCGCGTCCGCGGCCGGCGTCGCGTCCGCGCAACCGGCCCTGCCGCCCGGCCCGGCGCCGGTTCCCGCCCTGGAACTCGACCGCTATCTCGGCACCTGGAACCAGCTCGCCGCGGTGCCACAACCGTTCAACCTGGAATGCGCGCGCGACACCCGCGCCGAGTACACCCTGGACCCGCAGGGCAATATCGGCGTGTACAACCAGTGCACGACCTGGTCCGGCGGACGCAACGAGATCCGCGGGACCGCCAAGGTCAACGATCCGGCGACCCGGGCGCAGCTGCATGTGAGCTTCCCGGGAGTGCCCGGCCAGGACGGTCTCGACGGTCCGACCAACTACATCGTCACCGCTCTCGCGCCGGACTACTCCTGGGCCCTGGTCACCGATCCGAGCAGGCTCTCCGGATTCGTCCTGTCGCGGCAGGCCGCGCTGGACGCACCGACCTGGGACGTCGTGCGTGGTGCCATCGAGACAGCGGGGCAGAGCCCGTGCATGTACCTGACCTCGCCGACCACCGGTGGACTCTCCGATATCAGGCCACTGTGCCTGCGTTGACCCTGTGGCTCACCGCCGCAGCCGCGGCAGCCCCTCCGGGATCTCGATCTCGAGTCCTACCGCGCGCCCACCGTGCGGCCGGAAGCGGCCGAGCAGGGTGGTGAGGACGAAGATCCGGAACTTGGTGCCGTATTTGGCGGTCATCGCACGCTCGGCTGTCCGCCGTTCCCGGCCGTCCAGGATTCGGGCGCTGCCGGTGCGCCAAGAACCGGTGGGGGTGCCGTCGAAGGTGGACCGCGCCACCTCCACTTCGGGGCGGGCGGCGATCCGTACGACCTTGTGTGAGCGGACGGGTGTGTAGCCGTACCAGCGGTCACCGGCAGGAGCAAGCCAGATCGGGGTGGTGACCGGTGAGCCGTCGGCGCGGAAGGTGCGCAGGGCGAAGAACTGGTCGCCGTCGGGGTCGTCGGTGAACGCCATGATCCGTAGTGTGACAGCTCATCCGGATACGCGGCGCCCCGGCGGTGAGCCGGATCCGGGCCCCGGGCGGTGGTGCGCAATCCGGCGGACCCGCCGCGCCGGGTACCCGGGGAGGATGCGGGGATCCCTGCATAATGCGGAGATGGCAGACGACTGGAACGCCGGCATCATCAGCGAGTTCCGTGCGAACGACGGACGGGTCGGCGGGCCCTTCGAGGGCGCCCCGATGCTGTTGGTTCATCACCGGGGCCGGAAATCCGGCCGTGAGTCGGTGACTCCCACGATGTACCTCGCCGACGACCGGGATCCCGATCTGATCTACATATTCGCCAGTAAGGCCGGCGCCCCGACCAACCCGGACTGGTACTACAACCTGACCGACGCCGGGCAGGCCACCGTGGAGCGGGGGACCGAAACCTATCCGGTGGCGGTGGCCGAGGTCACCGGTCCCGAACGCGACCGGATCTACGCCGAGCAGGCCCGCCGCTACCCCGGATTCGCCGAGTACGAGGAGAAGGCACGCGGAATCCGGACGATCCCGGTACTGGCGTTGCGCCGCGCCTGACCGGTGCGCTACACCCCACTCGCCTGATGCAGGGCTTTCGCGGTGGGGGAGTTGGGCACCCGGGCCGGGTCGGGGTAGGTGCCGAGAACCCGGTCCGCGGTGCCCGCGGTGGTGACGGCGAACCAGTAGTGCTCGTTCTTGAAATGGTGCAGACGGTGGTTGCGCCGCACCGCGCGCAGGAGGGCGCCGCGCGGCTGATAGTCGGTATGGACGAGATAGTGCGTCCATTCGTAGACCAGGCCGAGAAACCCGACCGACACCAGGAAGGTCAGCCCGAGCCCGAGCCGGCCGAAGGCAAATGCCGCGATCGCCAGCAGTGCGGGCAGCAGCCACAGGAAGGTCTGCCACGGGATGAACACCAGACCCGTGACGCGCGGGTCGGCATGGTGTTCGCGGTGTTTACGGGCCAGCAGTGAGTCGATTCGCCACCGGCCGAGGGTGCGCGGCCGCCAGTGCAGGACGCAGACGTGGATGACCCATTCGGTGAAGGGGAATGCCGCCACCATCACTACCGGTACGAGGGCATCGGTGAGCTGCCAGTCGCCCACGGCCACGCGCGCGGCGAGCGCGTCGGCGAGTAGCCCGGCGATGATCCAGGGCGAAGGCGCGCGGACGAAACCGTGGAAGGCCCGGCGCAGTGTCAGCCGGCCGCGGCGGGCGGTGGTCGCGTCGTCGGCGGCCAGGCGCCGCCGGGCCAGATCGTCGATATCGGCGTTGCGGGCACGCCGGGTGCGCAGGGTATCCGGGATATTCATGACGTGGACTCCAGACGGCGGAGGAGGGAGTCGAATTCTGTGGTCGCGAGCGAGAGCAGCGCCCCGGCGCGGCTGCCGGCGGTATCGGCCTCGCCGGCGGTGACCGCGTCGGCGAGCGCGCGGTAGAGCTCGGGGCGGCCGACCTCGGTATCCATCACGCCGGTCAGTGCCGCCATGGCCGGTTCGTACACCCCGCGCAGATGGTTGAACAGCAGGCGATAGACGATCGATTCGGCGGCGTCGACGAGGTGGTCCCAGAATTCGAGCGCGCTGCGCTGGCGGGCCAGTGGATCGTGGCGGGAGGCCAATTCGTCCACCGCGGCGGTCAATTCACCGGTGAGGGCGGGACCACCGCGCCGGGCGGCGAGCACGGCGACCTCCCGGCCCAGGGACGCCCTGGTCTCCAGAATGCTGCGGACCACCGAATGGTCGATCTCGCCGCCGCGCAGCAGTAGTCGCGGCAGCAGTTCCAATCCGCCCGAGCGGCGTGGATCGCGCACCGTGGTGCTGCCGCCCTGCCGTATCTCCACCAATCCGGCGCGTGCGAGCCGCTGGACCGCCTCGCGCACGGTCGGCCGGGAGACGCCGAGCGCTTCGGCCAGCTGGCGTTCCGCGGGCAGGGCCGATCCGGGCGTCAGTTCGCCGGTCAGCACATCGTCGACGAGCTGGTCGTAGATCTCGTCGGGCACCGAGCGCCGCGCGATCCGTTTCAAGGCCATACCGGTGACGATAGAAGGGCAACTGGTAAGAGGTCAAGTGGTAAGACCAGTTTGTCGACCAGGATGTTCTGGAGGCGACGATCCGGCGGGCCGGACCGGTGACCGCGCGTTACGCCGTCGGCGCGGTCACCGGTTCCGGCGGCCGGTCAGCGGTCGGCGTCGGTGTAGCGGATGATGCCGCGGATATTGCGCCCGGCGAGCATGTCCTGATAGCCGTCGTTGATGTCCTCGAGCCGGTACTGCCGGGTGACCATATCGTCGAGGTTCAGCTTGCCCACCTGATACATCGACAGCAGGTGTGGGATGTCGTAGTGCGGGTTGCCGCCGCCGAAGATGGTGCCCTGCAGATTCTTCTGCAGCAGCGAGAGCATCGACAGATTCAGGGTGGTCTGGTTGTCGACGAGATTGCCCATGGCGGTGAGAACGCAGGTTCCGGCCTTGGCGGTGATACCCATCCAGCTGTCGACCTCCGAACCGCGGACCTCGCCCACCGTGACGATCACCTTTTTCGCCATTCCGCCCCAGGTGATCTCCGCGCAGGCGGCGGTGGCCTCCTCGATGGTCCCGTAGGCGTGGGTCGCACCGAACTTCAGTGCCTGCTCCTGCTTCCACGGCACCGGGTCGACCGCGAAGATATAGCGGGCGCCGGCGTGGACGGCACCCTGGATCGCGGCGATGCCCAGGCCGCCGATGCCGATGACGGCCACATCCTCACCGGGCCGGATATCGGCGGTGCGCACGGCGGAGCCGTATCCGGTGGTGACGCCGCAGCCCACCAGGCAGGCCACCTCGAACGGGATGGACGGATCGATCTTCACGACCGAACTCTCGTGCACCACCATGTACGGGGAGAAGGTGCCCAGCAGGGCCATCGGGTAGACGTCCTGGCCGCGGGCCTGGATCCGGAACGAACCGTCGATCACCGAGGTGCCCGCGAGCAGTAGTGCGCCCAGGTCGCAGAGGTTACGCAGACCCGCTTGACATGATTTGCATTTCCCGCAGGACGGGATGAACGACAACACCACGTGGTCGCCGACCGCGAGATCCTCGACGGCCTCGCCGACTTCGGTGATGATGCCGGCTCCCTCGTGGCCGCCGAGTACCGGAAATCCCATCATCGGAATACCGCCGGTCACCAGGTGGTGGTCGGAGTGGCACATCCCCGCTGCTTCCAGCTGGACTTTGACCTCATGCCTGCGAGGGTCGCCGATTTCGATCTCCTCGATCTGCCACGGCTGGTTGAATTCCCAGATGAGAGCGCCTTTGGTCTTCATCGGTGTACTCGCTTTCGTCAGAGCTCCCCGCGCCCGTGACACCGCCGGGCAACGGTTCCGATCGGAATATACAGCTGTTCGGACATCCGTCCGGACGAGAATACGGTAGCTGGTCCGGTCTGTGGCGGCGAACCGGTTCATCACGTCGTCCACACCCTGATGCGGGAAACAATGAGACAATGACCTACTATTCGTCTCAAGCTTTCAGCCCGTGGAGACGAGGAGGTCGGATCATGGGTGCTCCGAATACAGAACTGTCCGCCCCGGTGGGCGCGCCCATCGGACCCGGATCGCTCACCTGGAAATACGCCGGTGACTTCCGGAACATGCTGTTCCTCGGCCGTACCGGGATCCTGCAGAACATGCATCCCGCTGTCGGGGCCGCGCTCCAGGACCATTCGAATTTCTTCCAGGACCCCTGGGACCGCCTGATCCGCTCCCTGCCGCAGATCCAGGGCATGATCTACGACGCCGACTCCGAGGCCCAGGCCGGGCGGGTCCGCGACTACCACCGCCCGCTGAAAGGCACCGATTCCCGGGGCGAGCGCTACCACGCGCTGAACCCCGATGTGTACTGGTGGACCCATGCCACCTTCGTCGAGCTCACCCTCGCCATCAACGAGCATTTCGGTACGCCGCTCACCGATGCCGAGAAGGATCAGCTGATCGCCGAAGGCGTCACCTGGTGGCGGATGTATGGCTTGTCCGATCGCGTCCTGGTCTCGAACTACGCCGAATTCCGCGAGTATTGGGAACGCACCATCGACGAGGTGCTGGAAGCCAACCCGACCACCGACTTCGCGCTGCGGCTCGGCAGCGTGCGGATTCCGGCGATGCCCGGTATCCCCGAACCGGTGTGGTCGGTGATCTGGCGCCCGGTGATGGCGTTCAACGTCTGGCTGGCCAACGCGCTCATGCCCGAACGTGCCCGGGAAATTCTCGACCTGCGCTGGAATGCCCTCGACCAGAAACTGTTCGCGGTGTTCGCGACGGCGGTCCGCGGTATCTGGCCGTTACTGCCGGAGCGGCTGCGCTACGCGCCCCGCGCCTACGCCGGGATCAAGCGGGTGCGGGAGTCCGCGTAACGGAGGCGGTTCAGCCGGGCGCGGTCACCCGGTAGCCGTCCGGGGTGGCGGTGATATCGGTGACCGGTCCCGCGGGCCGCCCGCACCTGCGGTCACAACCGGACCAGTGCTGACGCCCGCCGGCCACCACGTCTTCCGCCGGCACCGTGACCTCCGGACCGGTGGCGAACCCATCCGTGCGACCGGCCTCGATCGCTGCCGCCGCGTCGGCGCGGACATCGGTATGCGATTTGGCGCATCCCGGCAGTCCCGCGCACGCGGTGATCCGCAGCCACGGCGAGGCCGCGTCGAAGATCAGGCCCATCGGAGCCAGCACCCGCACGACCTGTTCGGCCGCCCCCTCCGCCAGATCGGCGAGGACCAGGCTGCGCCACGGGGTGAGCAGGATCGGGCGTTCCACGGCGGCGAGGAACTCCGCGGTCCGGGCGGGTAGTGATCCCAGCCGCACGCCGGCGCCGAGCGCGACGAGACCGTCGTCCTGCGGGAGCCAGCCGATCGGCGGCTCGGCGGCGGCGAACTCCACCCGCTCGGGGCCGGGGAGCAGACCCAGATGCGCGGCCACGCGTGCGGCGCCGTCCTCGACCTCGTGCAGGCGCCACCGGTCGGTACCGAGGTGCAGGAAACCGTGTGCCGCCGCTATCAGGACCTCCACGGATTCCGCGGGGGATACCCGGATTCCACTGTCGGTGCCGGCGAGCAGCAGCGCGAACCGATCGTCGCCGAGTGCGTGCACGCCGATATCCGGGCGCAGCGCGCTCACATCGCCGCGTCCGTCGTCCATGGTGAAAAGGACCCGGCCCGGGAGCTCGGCCAGTCGCGGTGCATCCAGGAGCCGGGCATCCAGTTCGGGAACCAGCGGCCGGATATCGGTGTAGTGGCCGACGCGACCCGATAGCGGCGAGGCGATGATATTGCGGACTCGTTCATGGGTCTCGCTGGGCAGCAGCCCGGCCGCGGCGAGGCGATCGGCGAGGGCATCGGCGTCGCGGACCTGCCGCAACTGCACATTGCCGCGTGAGGTGAGTTCGATATGCCCGTCGCCCAGCTCATGGGCGGATTCGGCAAGCGTCTGCAACTGTGCCGGAGTCAGGTGCCCGCCGGGGACGCGGATCCGCGCCAGCGGTCCATCGGCGGCCTGGTGCAGCCGCAGGACACCGGGGCAGGAATCGGCATTCGTACGTGACATGTCCTGATCAGGATACGGGCCCCGCCGCGCCGGCCCCACCGGTCCCGGCCGCTGCTACCCGGGGGTCCTGCGTGCCGTTCGCGCCGCCGGTGCCGCTGGTCGCCCGTGGAAGCGCGGCTCCGCGGGGGCCGATATCGCCTGCGCTCCTGAGAGTGTCCGGCAATTGCTGCGAGTGGGCCCGCGGTGTGCTGTGATCGACGTGGGAGGGTGACCGTGCGGAAAACGATGCAGTGGGTCTCACCTGCTCGGAGCCGTGGCGATCGCAACGCCGCATCGGTGATCGCCGAGCGGGTGCCGTGAGTACCGAGCGGTATCGGGTCCCGGCCGCCCGGATCGGGCGAGCGGGCGCCACGGTCGTGGCGACAGCTGCCGCGATGCTCTGGTTGCGGTGCTGTTTTCTCGTGCTGCAATTTCGACTGTCGGACGATCCGGCCGCCGATCCGCACGGGTACGGACTGATCGCCGGGACCATCCTGTCCGTACCCGCGGCGACGGTGATCATGGTGTGTGCCCCTTTCGCCTTTCCGCCGCACCTCCGGGCTCGTGTCTTCCGGATCGTCACGCCGATCCTGCTCGTCACCACGGTGCTGCTGTTCGTCCTCTTCCTCTTTTCCGCCGGGTAGCCCGGGAGGGCTTCCGCCCACCGGGCGCGGGCCCGCGGTGGGCGTCGCGGTAGCATCCGAACGCTCGGCGGGTGACGAGGAAACCGGTGCAATTCCGGTGCGGTCGCGCCACTGACACAGCCAGACCCTCTCCGGCGAGCACCCCGAACCCCCGACGGGCGCGTCACCCCAGGAAGGTCACCCTTGTGATTCTGCTGCTGTCCACCTCCGATACCGATCTGCTGAGCGCCCGCGCCAGTGGCGCCGACTACCGGTGGGGTAATCCGGCCCGGCTGCTGGTGGCGGATCTGCCGGAACTGCTCGACGGCGCCGATCTGGTGGTCGTGCGGATTCTCGGCGGTAAGCGGGCCTGGGAGGACGGGCTGGCGGTGCTCCGCGACAGCGAGGTGCCGGTGGTGGCGGTAGGCGGGGAGATGGCCCCCGACGCCGAACTGATGGAACAGTCGACGGTTCCGGTCGGGGTGGCCGCGGATGCGCACAACTACCTGGCGGCGGGTGGGCCGCAGAATCTGCTCCAGTTGCACAACTTCCTGTCCGATACGGTGCTGCTCACCGGGCACGGATTCGAGCCCGCGGTACAGCTGCCCGCATGGGGCCGCCTCGAACGCACCGCCCGCTATCCGGAACCGGTGGAGGGTGTGCCGACGGTCGGCGTGGTCTACTACCGCGCGCAGCACCTGGCGGGGAACACCGATTACATCGACGCGTTGTGCGCCGCGATCGAGAACGCGGGCGCCCGGCCGCTGCCGATCTACAGCGCGTCCCTGCGCACCGCCGAACCCGAACTGCTCGATATCCTCCGGCAATCCGACGCGCTGGTGGTGACCGTGCTCGCCGCGGGCGGCACCAAACCCGCCACCGCCTCCGCCGGTGGTGACGACGAGGCCTGGGATATCGGCGCCCTCGCCGATCTGGATGTACCCATCCTGCAGGGGCTGTGCCTGACCGGTGGCCGCCGGCAGTGGGCGGACAACGACGACGGCCTGTCCCCGCTGGATGTGGCGACCCAGGTCGCGGTGCCCGAGTTCGACGGCCGCATCATCACGGTGCCGTTCTCGTTCAAGGAATTCGACGCCGATGGGCTGTCCACCTACGTCCCGGACGCCGAACGCGCGGCGCGGGTCGCGGGGATCGCCGTCCGGCACGCGCGGCTGCGGTACATCCCCGCCGCCGAGAAGCGGCTGGCGATCATGCTGTCGGCCTATCCGACCAAACACGCCCGCATCGGTAACGCCGTCGGCCTCGACACCCCGGCCAGCGCGATCGCGCTGCTCACCGAATTGCGTGCCGCGGGTTACGATCTCGGTGCGGCCGGGGAGGTCCCGGGTCTGATCGAACACGACGGCGACGCGCTGATGCACGCCCTGATCGCGGCCGGTGGCCAGGATCCCGACTGGCTGAGCGCCGAACAGCTCGAGGGCAATCCCATCCGGATCGGCGCGGATATCTACACCGCCTGGTTCGAAACCCTGCCCGGCGAGCTGCGCGAGGCCGTGGTCGAGGCCTGGGGCCCGCCGCCCGGTGAACTCTATGTCGACCGTTCGTCCGACCCGCGCGGTGAAATCGTGATCGCCGCACTGCGTTTCGGCAATGTGGTGCTGATGGTGCAGCCGCCCCGCGGCTTCGGGGAGAACCCCGTCGCCATCTACCACGACCCCGACCTGCCGCCCAGCCACCACTATCTCGCCGCCTACCGCTGGCTCGCCGCCGATACCGGATCCGGCGGTTTCGGCGCCGACGCCATGGTGCATCTCGGTAAGCACGGCAACCTGGAATGGCTGCCCGGGAAAACGCTGGGTATGTCGGCCGCCTGCGGTACCGACGCCGCACTGGGCGATCTGCCGCTGATCTACCCGTTCCTGGTGAACGACCCCGGCGAGGGCACGCAGGCCAAACGCCGCGCGCACGCCACCCTGGTGGATCACCTGATCCCGCCGATGGCGCGCGCGGAGAGCTACGGCGATATCTCCCGGCTCGAACAGTTGCTCGACGAGCACGCCAATATCTCGGCGCTCGACCCGGCCAAGCTGCCCGCCATCCGGCAGCAGATCTGGACCCTGATGCGGGCCGCGAAAATGGACCACGACCTGGGCCTGGCCGAACGCCCGGACGAGGAGTCCTTCGACGATATGCTCCTGCACGTCGACGGCTGGTTGTGCGAGATCAAGGATGTGCAGATCCGCGACGGCCTGCACATCCTGGGGCAGGCTCCGGTGGGCGAGAGCGAAGTCGACCTGGTCCTCGCCATGCTGCGCGCGCGGCAGCTGTGGGGCGGCGAGCAGTCGGTGCCCGGTCTGCGCGAGGCGCTCGGGCTCAGCGAGGCCGGCGGGGAGGCCCGGGAGCGGGTCGACACGATCGAAGCGCGGGCCCGGGAACTGCTGGCGGCACTACAGGCCGCGGAGTGGTCGGCGGACGCCGTGGACGGCCTGGTCGAGCGGTCGGCGCCGGAGCTGTTCGGTGCCGACGGCGGTGACCGCGCGGCGGTGACCGCGATTCTGCGGTTCGCCGCCACCGAGGTGGTGCCGCGGCTGCGGGGCACCGCCGTCGAGATCGCGCGCGTTCTGCACGCGCTGAACGGCGGGTTCGTCCCTGCCGGCCCCAGCGGCTCGCCGCTGCGCGGTCTGATCAACGTGCTGCCCACCGGCCGCAACTTCTACTCGGTGGACCCGAAGGCGGTGCCGTCGCGGCTGGCCTGGGAAACCGGCCGGGCCATGGCGGATTCGCTGCTGGAACGCTACCTGGCCGATCACGGCGAATATCCGCGCTCCGTGGGGCTTTCGGTCTGGGGGACCTCGGCCATGCGCACCTCCGGCGACGATATCGCCGAGGTGCTGGCCCTGCTGGGAGTGCGGCCGGTATGGGACGAGGCCAGCCGCCGCGTCACCACGCTCGAGGTCGTGGAACTCGCCGAACTGGGCCGCCCGCGGATCGACGTCACCGTCCGCATCAGCGGTTTCTTCCGCGACGCCTTCCCCCATGTGCTGGCCCTGCTCGACGACGCGGTCCGCCTGGTCGCCGCCCGCGACGAGCCGGCCGACCAGAACTACATCCGCGCTCATACGGCCGCCGATCTCGCCGCGCACGGCGACGAACGCCGCGCCACCACCCGGATCTTCGGCTCCAAACCCGGAACCTACGGCGCGGGCCTGCTGCAGCTCATCGATTCCAAGAGCTGGCGTACCGACGACGACCTCGCCGAGGTCTACACCACGTGGGGCGGTTACGCCTACGGACGTGACCTCGACGGCGCCCCGGCCGCCGACGATATGCGCACCGCCTATCGCCGGATCGCGGTGGCGGCGAAGAACACCGATACCCGCGAGCACGATATCGCCGACTCCGACGACTACTTCCAGTACCACGGCGGCATGGTCGCTACGGTCCGGGCGCTGACCGGCAAGAATCCCGAGGCCTATATCGGCGACAGCACCCGTCCGGATTCGGTGCGCACCCGCACCCTGTCCGAGGAGACGACCCGCGTCTTCCGGGCCCGGGTGGTGAACCCGCGCTGGCTGGAGGCCATGCGCCGCCACGGCTACAAGGGCGCCTTCGAGATGGCGGCCACCGTCGACTACCTGTTCGGCTACGACGCCACCACCGATGTGGTCGCCGACTGGATGTACGAGAAGCTGGCGGAGAGCTACGTCTTCGACGAGACGAACCGCAAGTTCATGGAGCAGTCCAATCCGTGGGCGCTGCACGGGATCGCCGAACGGCTGCTCGAGGCGGCCGAACGCAAGTTGTGGGCGGAACCGGACGCCGAGACGCTGGACAAGCTGCGCCGGATCTATCTGGAAACCGAGGGCGAACTGGAGTGAACCGGCACGGGCGGGCATGAGGCGAGAGCGTCGTGCCCGGCCGCGGCCCGGTCGCTATCCGACCCGCCAGGCACCCTGCACGACATCGTCGGCCGTGGCGAACACGACCTCCTTCGGAACCTGTCCCGCGTTCACCCCGAACGCCACCAGCCCGCTGCGCGGCTGCCCCGGCGCGATGAACCCGGACGGGTACTCGCCGGATACACCCGTCAACGGGTACACCTTCGCGCCGTCCTGCATCACCATGCGCATATCGAGGGTCGGCAGGAAGAACGGCTGACCCCCCGTCTGCTCGGCGGCCACCTCGTACACCAGCACGGACTGTCCGTCGGCGCGCGGCGGCACCGCGGCGTCGGAGGGCCGCACGGTTACCGCCATATCGCCGCCGGTGCGGACATCGAAGGTGCTGCCGAGCGGACCGGAGGCCACGGCTTCATCCACCGATGCAGCCGGCGGCACCGGGACGATCGGGGTGGGCTCCGCGAGAGCCGGGGCGGCGAGGACGATCGGCAGAATCACTGCCGCGGCGGCAACAACGGTTTTCATCATCGGAGATTCCTTCGAGAGTCGTCGCCCACCGGGTGCTTCCGCCCCCGGCCGGTCGAGTCGATTCGGCGTCCGCGGTGACACCTGTCCGGTCTGCCGGTCACGCTCGCGTTTCGCGCTACGGCACCGGCCCCCCGCGACTCTAGGGCCGATATGCCGGAACTCCACACTCGCGAGATCCTTCTTACCGAACCTGTGATGTTCGATCTTGTCGTGACCGTACCGTAACCGGCCCTGTTCGCCGTCCGGCCTACCCGGAATCCGCTTCCCCGAACAAGGCCCGAGCGGCGTCGACCTGCCGGATCAGCAGTTCGGGATCCGCCGCCGACCCGCCGATGATCGCGTCCAGCCCGCGTAACCCGGCCCGCTCCAGCAGGCGCTTCTCGTTGGTGACCCACTCACCACGCGCCGCCAGGATCGCGTGCGCGGTCTGCATGGCCGCGGTCGCCAGGAGGCCGGCGGTTTCGGCGACCCGCCCCCGCGCGGCATAGGCCGAGCGCGCGTAGCGCAGGGTCAGCGCCGCCTGCCGCCGCCAGACCGGCGGCGCGGCGGTACGCATGGCCTCGGGAAAGGCGGGGTCCGGCAGCGATCCGCGCAGCACCCGGGCGGTGGCGATCTCACCCACCACCAGATAGCTCGGGATGCCCGCGAGGTGGAACGCCAGCGGCTCCCAGCGGAAACGCCCGGCCTCCGCCTCGGCGATCTCGTGTTCGATCACCGTCAGATCGCGGAAGTGCACATCGACCGGGCGGCCCTGCACCGTCAGCCACGCGCCACCGTTGAACACTCCGCCCCACGCGCCGAGTTCGGAGACCTCGCCCGGCCAGCCGACCGCACGCAGATCGGCCGGGTCGAACCGATCGCGATAGTAGAGGGCGAAATCCCAGTCGCTGTCCGAACCGTGGGTGCCCTGGGCGCGGGAACCGCCGAGGGTCACGGCGCGCACGCCGGGCAATCCGGCCAGCCGGTCGGCGATATGGTCCAGGAACTCGTCGTCGGTCACAGCTCCCTCTCGCGTCGCCGTCGTCGTGCCGTCCGGGTCAGCGGCGAGCGGACGCGGACGAGGCCGCACGCCCGGCATCGGTCGCCGCGCGCAGCCTGGCCTCCAATCCGTCCAGGACGCATCCCAGCCCGAAATCGAAACCCAGCGTATTACCCTCGGGCACGAGCACGCGGTAATCGGCACGTATCTCCGGATAGTCCGCGCTCACCTGCTCCAGCAGCCGCATCGCCGTTTCACGGTCCACGGGACCACCGTGGGCGTGTTCCATCGCGATCATCGGAACCACTTGTCCCACCACGAAACTCGTCACGGTTCCGCTCGCGAGATAGGCGTCCGCGCCCTGGAATCCCGCCTCCGCGAAGGCCCGCCGCAACCGATCGCCGACCCGGAACGCCTGTGGCCCGATACTGGGCACCTGTCCGATGAGCGTCGCCGACCAGGGGTGGGCCAGCAGGGTGGCGCGGAGGTTGTGGGCGTAGGTGGTGAGCAGGTCCCGCAGCCCGGCGGCCGGATCGGACCCGGCCTCGCCGACCAGCCCCCAGATCTCGTCCAGCGCGAGCTCGAGAAGTTCGTTCTTGTTCGCCACATGCCAGTAGAGACTGGTGGCGCCCGCGCCGAGTTCCGAGCCGAGTTTGCGCATGCTCAGCGCGTCGAGCCCCTCTTTGTCCAGCAGTGTCACCGCGGCCCGGACGATCTGGTCCCGGCTCAATCCCGTGGTTCTGGGCCGACGGGGTGCGCGGGTCCATACGGAGCCGAACTGGTTCGTCACCCGTCGATCCTAACTCACACTCGCACACTGTTCGATTCAGTCGTACAGTGTGCGAGTGACCTCGAACACTGTACGAGAATCGCGCCGGTGGTTGATCCTCGGCGCGCTGTGCCTCGCACTGCTCGTGCTGATGATCGACAGCACCGTCCTGACCATCGCGATTCCGTCGCTGATCCGCGAACTGGACGCCACCCCATCGGATATCCAGTGGATTCTCGACTCCTACGTGCTGGTCTTCGCCGGTCTGCTGCTCACCGCGGGCAGCCTGTCGGACCGCTTCGGCCGGCGGCGCATGCTGATCCTCGGCCTGATCGTGCTGGCCGCGGGCTCCCTGGCCGCGGTCTCGGCCGACGAACCGTGGCAGCTCATCTCCTCCCGGGTGATCATGGGCGTCGGCGGTGCCCTGCTGATGCCGTCGACGCTGTCGATCCTGATGACGACCTTCGACGAGAGCGAGCGCCGGATGGCCCTCGCCGTCTGGTCGGCCGTCTCGATCCTGGGTATCGTGGCCGGTCCGGTACTGGGCGGGCTCTTGCTGGAGCATTACTGGTGGGGTTCGGTGTTCCTGCTCAACATTCCGGTGGTCGGGCTGGCCATCACCGCCGCGCTGGTGCTGATGCCGGAGACCGCCGGGGAGCGGAGTCCGATCGACGGTGTGGGCGTGGTGTTGTCGGTCGTGGCCCTCACCTCGGCGGTGTATCTGATCATCGAACGAGAAGGGAACCCCGTCGTCGTGGGCCTGGCGGCCATGACGGCTGCCGCGTTCGTGCTGTGGGAGCGGCGCCGGGACCATCCGATGCTGCCGCTGAACCTGTTCGCGAACCGCGAATTCACCGGGATCTGCGCCACCGTACTGCTGATGGTGTTCGGGATGGGCGCGGTGACCTTGATGCTTACCCAGTATCTGCAGTTCGTACTCGGCTTCGGTCCGATGAAGGCAGGTCTCGCGCTGCTGCCCTACGCCTTGGCGGGCGCGGTGTGCAACGGCATCGGCGCGACACTGGGCAGGAACCTCACGAACGCCACTCTGATGGTGGCGGGCCTGTCGGTGATGGCGGTGGGCTTCACCGTACTGGCCACGGGCACCGGCTATCTGTGGGTACTGACCGGCATGCTGATCATGGGTATGGGCGGGGGCCTCGCCGGACCGGCCGGCTATGCGGCGGTACTGAACGCCGTCCCACTGCGGCACGCCGGGGTGGGATCCGCGCTGAACGACACCTTGCAGCAGGTCGGGGTGGCGCTGAGTATCGCGATACTGGGCAGTGTGCTGGCCGAGGTGTTCACCTCCCGGATGCCCGCCGAGGCCCCCTCGGCCGCTCGCGAATCCATCGGTGCCGCCCTCGAACTGGGCTACACCGCCGACGCGAAGGCGGCGTTCGCCGGCGCGGTGTCGATGGGGGCGTGGGTGAGCGTGGGTTTCTGCGTGGCGGGCGCACTGGTCGGCCTGCTCCTGCTGCGTCCCCGCCCGGCCGCGGCGAATCCCGCGCCGCCGGGCGCCCGTACAGGCGTGGGCCCGGCCGTCGACGCCGCGATCGTCGCGGCCGGCACAACCGGGACAGCTTGTGCGATGCGGGATTTCAGCCGCGGTAGATCTCGACATAGGCGTTCGTGGCCACCGCGACGACGCCGGGACCCATCCCCGTGCAGCCCGCGGTGATCCGCTGGCCCGCCGGTGTGAACGGGTAGCCTAGCGCGTAATACGGCCCGACCGCGTACAGCGGGAACGGTCCACTGGCATAGAGTCCGACGCAGTCGACGTGCAGAACGTAGTTGCTTCCGCCGTCCGGATGGCACGTCGCCGACGCACCGAAGAGATCCCGCTGGACCACACAATCCTGCGGCGCCGCCTGCGCGGTGCCGGAGCCGACGATCGCGGCGAAGGCCAGACCGGTAACACCTGCTGCCGCGACTCGTGCGGCGGTAACGATCGTGCTCTTCATCATGAAGGCTCCTTCTGTGTCACCGTGATCGTCGGTGGTGGGCGGGGGGACGTTACGGCCGGCCGTTCAGCTGCCGGGTGGGAGCATGGCGACCACCTCGGTGGCGAGTTCGGTGAGGTGGGCGCAGGCGGTGTCCATGTCGTACTCGATCTCGTACCCATTGAACGACATGTGCAGCGAGCCACCCGCCATCTCTACGAGCAGCAGGCAACTGTAGATCGAAATCGACCTCTTGCCCTCGATGTCCTGGGGGTGGACGACCTCCGCCGCGCGGCCACCGATCCGAGTGGATCGAAACTCGGCATCCGGTGCGGGCCCGTCCGTGCCCAGAGCGGCATTGCTGACGGTGATGTCCACGCTGTATTCGGCTCGATTCGTGAACTGGCAACCGATTCCCCGGCCCCGTCCGGCGACATAGATCGGGCGGTCGCGGTTGCCCAGATGAACCGGCTCTTCGAAGCCTCGGGCATCGATGAAAGCATCCGAGATGTCTTCACACGGATCGAAAGTTTCGGGTATCGCGATGCGGGTTGTGGTGGCCGGGGGTGCAGACACCGGCTCGTCCGCCGAACATCCGACTGCCGCTATCCCCGCTGCCGCGGAAAGGGCTACCGCGAATATTCTGCGTAGAAGCGAATGGCTCATTTGGTCGGGGCCTTGCCGGTTATGTACTGCTCGACGTCGCCGGGCTCTACAGCCAAGCCGCTTTCAAGCTCTCCGGAGTAGTCTCTCGAATAGTCCTGGACGAATTCCTGCAGGCCGAGATCGGTGAACATTTGGTTCACCGCGACCCGTGAGGGTCCCGTGAGTTCGCTGGTGTCGACGGGCTGGCCGTCCGAACCTATGAATGGCACCTGATTACCTTTCGAGTCGAGACCGTATTCCGGCAAACGCCCCTGTTCATGCAGGATCTGGAAGAGTTGCTGCTCGACTCGGTTCTGTGTCACCGCACCCAATTGGGCTTTCTCCGGAAATACCACGCTCTCCTCGGAGGGCTCGGGATTCCATTTCGCCATGGCCGCGTCGAAGCCCTCGTCCTTGATCACTCCTACGACCTCGTTGGCAACGACTCCGACGGGACTCTTACCGGGGATCTCGAGGTTGTCCAGAGTGAGCGACTTGACGATTTCGGCCGCGTTCTGGCGGTTCTGCCAGGCTTCCTGCTTGGCGGCGTTGTTCTCGTCGACGGCCTGCTGGTCCTGGTAGGTCAGGGCATTGGTGATGGCGCTCGTGTAGCGCCCGTCGAGGCTCGCCAGTTCCGGTGCGTTGATGCCCAGCCATTCCTTGGGATTGCCGGGGTTTTCGTTGAGTGCCCGGGTCAGCATCTGGGTTTCGTAGTCCTGGCGTCCCACCTCCAGGATCAACCTTCCCCCTTCCGACTGGCTGGCGAGGAACAGCAGCCGGTTGGAATCCTCGACCGTCATCACCGGAGCTCCGAAGTCGTTGATCCCGGTCTCCAAGACGCCGGGATCGATATGGGAGTCGATATTGGTGCCCATCACCTGGGCCAGGGTGTCGGCGATCTTCGGGTTGGTGTTCATTGCTTCGACGTACTTCTCGTACACACCGTCTTTGAGAGGGTTGCGTCCGGACTCCGAGTCATCGGAGGGATTGCCCTCGGGCGCGAAGTAGTTGGGCAGCTCGACCAGTGTTTCCCGGGCCCGATCCCCTTCGGGGCCTTCCTTGTGGGTGTCCTCCGCGATCCACCCCAGCAGGTTCGACGCCGCGTCGCCGTCGTCGTTCCATTCGTGCCCGAAGACCTCCTTGCGGAACTCCTCCGGGTCGAAGGGCTGGGGTTTCTCGCCGTTACCCGGGTCGGTGGCCGGGGGCATATCGTTGCCGGTGAGCAGCGAGTAGCTGGTGTCTTCGTTGCGGGTAGCTACGCCGAGCAGGGATTGGGCGCCGTTCTCCATGGCTTCCTTGTCCCCGTCCATGAAGCCGGGCGGCATGGTGCCGCCCATATTGGCTTTCACATTGTCGAGGTAGGCGGCCATATCCTGGCTTTGGCGGCCCATCTCGACGCCCATCTGATGACCGGGCTCCATACCGGGACTGGATTGCCCGAGTAGCTCGCCGAGGGCGCTGACCTCCCGGTAGTGTTCGCCGACCTCGAGCGGGCCGTCCATATTGTTCTCACCGGGGCGCATGGCGAGGAGTTGCTGAACGTCGGGCGGGAGGTTCTGGTAGGCGCCTTTGCTGCCGGTGTTGGTGCCGACCTTTTCGTTGGTCGTGGCCAGCAGCGCGTTGGCCAGTCCGTCGCGCTGGCTCGCGGCGGTGAGGTCGCCGGCGCGTTCTTTGTTGAGCAGATGCTCGTTGAGACCGAGGATGCCGTCTTTCCCGGCTTCGTTGAAGAACGCTTTGTAGTAGTCCTGGGTGCCGGCGGGCATGGTGCTGATCTCTTCGCCGCGGGCGAGGGCGTCGAGCTCGAACTGAGTGAGCACGGGTTGCGGCATCTGGGCCAGGATCTGGTCGATCGCCTGCTGGTCGCCGGCTTTCACGGCTTCGGCGAGTGCGGTGCCGTCGTCTTTGCCGAATCGCGCCGCCTGGGTGTCGGCGTCGGCGACGTCGAGACCGGAGCCGAGGAGGTCGCCGGCGGAGCGGATCTCGACCGCCTGTTCGGAAATATTCTTCGCCGCCTGGCTCACCGCGTTCTCGAACGCCCAGAAGGCAGAATTGATCAGATCCTGATGCGCTTTCCGGGTTTCCGCGTCGACGTTCTCGTAGTCCATCACCTTCCAGGCGTCGTCGATCGTCATCCCCAGGGCCTGGGCATCGGCGACCTTGCCCTGGACGACCCGCAGATGCGATTCGACCGATCCGATCTCCTGGTTGGCCACGGTGACCAGTTCGTCGATCTCGAGCGAGAGTTTGCGGACCTGGTCGTGATCCTGGGCGACCCGATCGTATGCGGCGTCGTAGGCCAGCCCGGTCCATGTGGTGCCGAGGTCGGAGAAGTGTTTCAGCGTGTTGTCGGCTTCGGTCATCAGTTGGGTGCGGGAATCGACGAGGGTCCCGACCCAGGCGCGGACGGTGTCGAAATTCCAGGCCGCGACGGTCGAACGCTTAAGCACGGTGCACATCCAGCGCGTTCAGCTGATCGGAGAACTGGCCGTCGGTGGTCTCCATACGGTCGGTGCACTGGGTGCACACGGTGGCGACCTGCCGGTACCGCTGCGCCGCACGCAGGTAGGCGCCCTCGACGAACTCCGCCGCCTGTTCCAGCGCCTGGGGGATCCCGGATACGACCTCATTCGGCGAATCGGGCAGGGCGGCGGGAAGTTCCGCGGCCTTGGTCCGGACATCTATCCCGTCGACGGTATCCGCCACACCCCTCAACTTACCGGTCAGAGCCCGGATTTGATCAATGTCAGCCTGAAGCACGACACCCCCCATTTGTCCCATTTGTGGTTGTACTCGCCGAGCTTAGCGAACGGCGGAAGGCGACGCCCGGTGTCGGTGTGTTCCGTGACCGATGCCGGTCGTGGGCCTACCGTAGAGCAATGAGCTGGGACCAGTTGGTGCAGGCCAAGTACGTTCTGCTGACCACCTACAAGAAGGACGGTTCACCCGTCGGCACCCCGGTCTGGGCGGCGCCGGACGGCGACAAGCTGCTGGTGTGGACCAATCCGACCTCCTGGAAGGTGAAGCGGGTCCGCCGGAATCCGGAGGTGACGCTGCAGATCTCGGACAGCAGGGGGCGCCCGGAGGGCGGGGAGATCCTCACCGGCACCGCCCAGATCCTGGATGCCGCCGGAACCGAACGCACCCGGGAGGTCGTGAGCCGGAAGTACGGCATCATCGGGAGGATCGCCATTCGCGGGCACAAGTTGTTCCGGGGCGCGGACGGGTCGGTGGGGATCGCGATCACCGAGCGGCCCGGCGCCTCTGGCTGAGGGCATCGGCCGGCGGTCGCGTTCACACCAGGCTGCCGTCCACCGCCTCCGCCAGGCGGGTGATCGCCGCTCGATCGTCGGGTCCGGTGACGAGTGGTCGTCGTTTCGGGCCGCGGTAGGCGTTGCGGCCGGGAACGGGGTCGTCGATCAGGGCGATGATCGGAGCCACGGCCGCGTCGGGGTGTTGCCCGGCGAGACGGCCGAATACGGTGGCGCCGAGCTTCATGGCGAATCCGACCTCGCCCGCGAAACTCGACCGCACGAGCCGGGCGGGACCCCATGTCACATACGCCAGATCCGGGTTGCGGGTGACGGCGAGGAGTCCGAGTAGTTCGTTGGCCCGCCGCTGCTGCGCGTTGGATCGGGCGAAGGTGAAGCCGCGGCTCAGCTCGAGGTCGTCGAAGTCGATGGCGCCGGCGCGCGCTCCGGGGACGGCGGTGTTGACGACGATCGGGCGTTCGGCGGCGCGCAGGAGGTCGGCGAGGCCGGTGACGAACAGGTATTTCGAGACGAAGAACAGCACCCAGGAGGCTTCGCGGCCTTCGAGGGTCACGTGGCGGCGCTGCCGGATGAACGACGCCGCGAGAACCAGCACGTCGATCCGCTCGTGATCGGCCCGCAATCGTTCGATCACGCGCCGGTTCTCCGCGACGGAGGAGAGGTCGGCCCCGAGGAATTCGGCCCGCCCGGCGGCCTCGCCGGTCGCGGTACCGCGCAACGTATCGAATTTCGCCCGGCTGCGCCCGATGACGACCACCCGGTCGCCTGCCCCGAGGTGGTGCCGGACCAGTGCCGCACCCATACCGTCGGTACCGCCGGTGATGACGACTGTTCTCATTTCTCAACCTTTCCGGAACATGTGTTCCGGATAAAGGTACCAGGGAAGCGGAACCTCTGTTCCGAATCGCTATAGTGAGGTGATGGCAGAGGACCGGAAACCGCGCCGGGACGCGGTGGTGAACAGGGAACGGATCCTGGTGGCCGCGCGGGAAGCGTTCCGGGGCAGCGGGATATCGGTGGATATGCGTGCTGTCGCGGCGGCGGCGGAGGTCGGGATCGGCACTCTCTACCGCCATTTCCCCACTCGCGAAGACCTGGTCCGAGCCGTCACCGGGACCGATCTCGCCGATCTCGCGGGTGCGACCCTGCCCGACGAGCTGTCGGCGATCGACGGTCTGCGAGAGTTCTTCACGACGACCCTGGCCCAGCTCACGGGCAACCAGGCGATGATCGACGTTCTCGCTGCCGGGCCGCCCACGGATGCGGACCTGGAGCGTTGCCTCGCGCATCTCACCGAGATCGGGCTGGAGGCCGTGCGCCGCTCCGGGGCCGACCGCACCCTCGCGCCCGACGTCACCGCGCGCGATATCGCCTACCAACTACTCGGCCTGATCCGCATAGCCCAGCTGACGCCCGATCCGGACGCACTGAGGCATCAGATGGACCTCGCGCTCCGCGGCCTGGCGGCGAGGTGAGGTCCGATTCGGTGCCCGCCGACGACGGGACCCTACTGCACGTCGGAGTCACGGGAGACGGCCCGGACGTCGTGGTGCTGTCCGGCGGGCCGGGCTGCGTCCATTACCTCGCGGACGAAATCCTGGCCCCGCGCGGAATGCGGGCGTGGTACCCGGACCCGCGCGGGGTCGCCCGCTCCGAGGGCGGACCGCACGACCTCGCCCGCGCGGTCGCCGACCTGGAGTCGGTGCGGGCGGCCGCGGGCATCCGCAGGTGGACGGTGCTCGGTCATTCCTGGGGCTCCGACCTCGCGGTGCGCTATGCGCTGGACCACCCCGACAGCGTCGCTTCCGTGATCGGGATCGCCGGGCACGGGCTGCACAAGGACCGGACGTGGTCGCAGGCATACCATGCCGCACAGCACCAGGAGGCCGATATCGAGATCGAGTGGGAGCCGGAAGTTCATGCGGCGCTGACCGCGGCGTTCGTGGAGTGGATCCACGAACCCGACCTGTTCCGCCGCCTCGCCGACTCCCCGGTCCCGATGACCTTCGTTGCCCCGGAACACGATATCCGCCCGTCGTGGCCACTGCGCCAGCTCGCCGCCCTGGTACCCGGCGGCCGGTTCGAGGAGTTGCCCGGGGCCGCCCACAACGTGTGGGCGACCCATCCGGGAGTGTGGACGGATCTGGTCACACGGCTGTGCGCCGACCCGAACGCTCGATCGGCAGCAGAACCGTCGGTGTAGTCAGGACCACCGGACGCGGACCCAGCAGGTTCGCGCGGTCGATCAGCAGGTGCTCCGACGGCAGCCGGTGTCAGGCGCGGGTTCGGAGACCCGCCCGTCACCGTGGTCGTCAGCTGGTGAGGGGTGACCCGTTCGGCTGGAGGGCGGGACCGACGGCGTCGAGGGTTCCGGGCTTTCGGCCCTTGCCCCACCCGATCCGGGCGCGGTAGCTGCCGAGGAGGCCGTTTCGGATGAGTTCCTGCTGGTCCGCGGACTCGGGGTCGGGGGTCGTCCTGGGGGAGACGAAGAGTGCGTCGGCGGGGCAGTTGGCCTCGCATTGGAAGCAGGTCTGGCAGTCGCTGTGCCGGGCCACGACGGGGATACCGTCGGCGCCGCGGTCGAAAACGTTCGTCGGGCAGACGGCGATGCATTTATCGCAGGCGATGCACCGCTGCGCGGAAACCAGTTCGATCATGACGCCACCCCCGCCGGAACCGCCGCGTGTTCCGGGCGCACATCGATGCGGTCGAGCCCGGAGGTGATCAGCCGGTAGTGCTGGCCCGGGTCCAGGTCGGGGAAGTCGAGGCGTTTGGCCATGCCCCGGGTTTCGGTGCGGGCCAGTGCCGTCCGGTACATCCAGCGGGCGTGGGCGGCCATGGCGGCGGCCTGGCGGGTGCGCACCCGGTGCGCGCCGTCACCGCCGAGGGATTCGCGGATCCCGGACCAGATTCCGTCCAGGGTCACCAGCGATTCGGCGAGAACGCCGCCGTGGCGCAGATAGTTCTTGTCATAGGGCAGCACCTCACGTTGTACGGCGGCCACCATCTCGCGGGCGTCGGCGGTGGCGGAGATCTCCGGGCGGGCGCCCGCATCGCCGATAGCGGTCGCCGCCCTGACGGAGGCCCAGGGGCCCTGGGACCGGGCGTAGCGCGCGGCGCCGCCACCCGCCCAGTTCCCGGACGAGATCGCCCACGCGGCGTTGTGGCTACCGCCGCCGGTGAAACCGCCGCAGATGAGTTCGCGGGTGGCGGCGTCACCGGCCGCGTACAGGCCCGGGACCGTGGTGGCGCAGTCGTCGCCGGTGATCCGGATACCGCCGGTGCCGCGCACGGTGCCCTCGGCGATCAGGGTGACGGCGAATTTATCGGCGAAGGGGTCGATACCGAGCCGGTCGAAGGTGAGGAAGAAATTCGGCTGGGCCCGGCGCATCGCGGCGCGAGCGGGCTCGTCGGCGCGGTCGAGACGGCAGAACACCTTGTCGCGCAACAGTTCCGCGGCGATGGGCGACCGCTGCCGCCCGCTCGCGCCTTCGAGCACGCTGCCGTCGGCGCGGTAGAAGGTAGCGAACTGGTAGAACGCGGTTTTGGTCACCGAGGTCCCTTCAGGGGCGATGCCGTAGGCGTTGGAGAATTCCATCCCGGACAGTTCCGCGCCGGCCTCCACCGCGAACAGGGCGCCGTCACCGGTGTTCACATCACAGCCGAGGGCTTTGGACTGGAACGCGCAGCCACCGGTCGCCAGGACCACCGCCCCGGCGCGCACCCGATAGTCCTGGCCGGCCTGCCGCCGGTGCCCCGCCGCCCCGGCGACCGCCCCGTCGGCGTCCACCAGCAGTTCGGTGACCGGGCTGTGGTCGAGGATCCGCACCCCGGCCCGGCGCACCAGAATCCGCATCCGCCGCATGTACTCCGGACCCTGCAGCCCGTTGCGCAGCTGCTTTCCGTCGGGGCCCACCGGGAAAGGGAAGCGGGCTACCTCGGCCAGCTCGTTCAACCGGTCGTAGGTCTCGTCGAGGACCCGGGCCGCCCAGCGGCGGTCGGCGAGGTAGCCGCCCAGGCTTTCCCGGCTCGCGATCGCGGCCTCGCGCTCCAGCGGGTCCGGCGGAACGTACCAGACCCCGGTGCCGGCCGATGCGGTGGCGCCGCTGGTGCCGCAGTAGCCCTTGTCGACCAGCACCACATCGGCTCCGAGCCGGGCGGCGCGCAGGGCGGCCCACGTGGCGGCGGGTCCGCCGCCGACCACCAGAACATCGGCGGTCATATCGATTACGTCGGTCATATCAACCCTCGCTCCGTATGCGGTGGCGGTCGCGCGCCGGTGCTCGTTCGCGGACCACGGTGCCGAATGCCAGGCTGCAACCACGGCCGGTGCCGGACAACGATTGGAATCGGGGGTAGCGCAAACCTCCCGTGACCTCGGTGCGGACACCATCATCACGCCATGCGTAAACGTGTGCCGGCCCCGATCGTCTCGCTGCTCGCGGCCGTCTCGCTCGTATCGGCGTGCGGCACATATATCGTCCGCGACGATTTCCTGGCCCGGAACAACGGCACCTATCCCGGGAACGCCGGACCGGACGGGCAGGCGATCGCGCAGCGGTGACCGGTCGGATCAGCCGAACCCATGACGTCTACCTGGACGACCCTGCGCCCCCTGCTGCCCACCGTCTTCCTGCCCTCCGCCGTATTCGGAATCGGCCAGGGCGCCGGATCACCGGTCATCGCGCTCACCGCCCGCGACCTCGGCGCCTCGGTGGGGACCGCCGGGGTGATCGTGGCGCTGGTCGGGCTCGGCGCGGTACTGGGAGATCTCCCGGCGGGGCGGGTGGTGGCCCGATTCGGTGAACGCCGTTCGATCATCGCCGGCTCCGCGATCGGCACCATCGGTGTCTTGCTCTCCCTGCTGGCCTGGACTCCGGCCGTCCTGGCGCTCGGCGCCCTGCTGACCGGGGTGTCCAATGCTGTATGGGGTCTGGCCCGGCAGAGCTATCTCGCGGAAGTGGTCCCGGTCGAGATGCGGGCCCGCGCGATGGCGACCTTCGCGCTGATGTGGCGGCTGGGTTTCCTGGTCGGCCCGTTCGTAGGTGCGCTGGTGATCCTCGGTCTCGGGACCCGCGGCGGATTCGCGGTGCAGCTGGCGGGTGTGATCGTTTCCGGGTATCTGATGTCGCGGGTCCCGGACCCGCCCCGTGCTCCCGGCGCATCCACCGGCGGGGTATCGCTCGCGGCGATCCTGCGCCGCCATCGCGGACTGCTGGCCACCCTGGGCGCCGGATCGATGCTGATGGGCGCGGCGCGCGCCTCGCGTGAGGCGGCACTGCCGCTGTGGGCCGACCATATCGGCCTCGACGCCGCCTCGGCGTCGCTGCTGTTCGGTGTCGGCGCGGCCTTCGATCTGCTGTGCTCGTATCCGGCCGGTCAGCTGATGGACCGTTACGGCCGCCGCTTCATCGCGGTGCCCTCGCTGCTGATCATCGCGCTCTCGTACTTCCTGCTGCCCTTCGCCCACGATATGTGGTCGCTCGGGGCGGTGGCGGTGATCATGGGTATCGGCAACGGGTTCGGTAACGGCGTCATCATGACCCTCGGCGCCGATGTGGCCCCGGCCGCGACCCGCGCCGAGTTCCTGGCCGCCTGGCGGCTCACCCACGATTTCGGGATGTTCCTGGGCCCGCTGACCGCCGGCGCCGCCGCGACGGTGGTGGCGCTGGGGGCGGCGGTCGCCGGGCTGGGTGTGGTGTCGGTGACGGGGGCGGCGGTGATGTACCGATACATTCCCCGCTTCGCCTCCGCGTCGGCCCGCCGTGCCGCCGTTCCGGTCCCGGCGCATACGAACTCGAGCTGAGCCGGGACCCGGGGTGGCCGCAAGGTTCCCGAAAGGTTTTCTCGAGCGGGCCCGATAGGTTTGCCGGTATGACGCACAAGGTTGTCCGCCGGGTGGTGCTCGGCGCGGGGTGGTGTGCGCTGCTGGCCGGGATGCTCGGGATCGTGCTCTATCTCGGTGGATGGCAGCGGCGGGAGCTGATTCTGCTGGCCTCCGGGGCCACGTACCTGATGCTCGGCGCACTCGCCGCGCTGGTGTTGTTCGTCGCCGCCCGGGGCCGGCGCAGCGCCGTCGCGGCCGGGATCGTGCTCATCGGTGTGCTGTGGACCCAAGTGCCGTTGTTCGTGCCGGACGGACGTGCCGCCACCGGGTCGGGCGCCGGGCTGACCGTATTGCAGTCGAACCTGCTGTTCGGTGGCGCCGACGCGGGCACCGTGGTGGCGGCTGTGCGCGACCGGCAGGTCGATGTGCTCACGGTGAACGAACTCACCGACTCCGCGGTGGCGAATCTGAGCGCCGCCGGACTCGATTCCCTATTGCCCCACCACTACCTGGATCCGGGGGCCGGAGGCGGCGGCACCGGAATCTACAGCCGCTTCCCCCTCTCCGATACCGTGCGCCATCAGGAATTCGTCCTCGGAAATCTTTCCGCGACTCTTACTCACCCGGACCTCGGCCCGGTCACGGTGTTCGCCTTCCACCCGCTGCCTCCGAACATCGACCACGCCGCCTGGCTGGGCGAGATGCGTGCCGTCGATACGCTCCTGCGCGGCACCGAGGGGCTCGCCGTGGTCGGTGCGGATTTCAACGCGACCAGCGACCATGCCGCGTTCCGGCAGCTGGTGAGCGGTGATTTCGCCGCCGCCGCGGATCAGGCGGGGGCGGGCCGGTTGCTCACCTATCCGGCGGACCGATCCTGGGGTCCGGTGATCGGAATCGATCACATACTCGTCTCGAGCGGCACCACCGAGCACATCAGTACTTTCACCGTCCCGGGCTCCGACCACCGTGCGGTGCTCGCCCGCCTCCGCCTGACCACCCCCTGACCTCCCGCCGCCACTCGACCCCTACTTGCCACTTCCAGGAGAGAACATGTCCTCCCGCACCCGTCTGCGCACCCTGACCTGCACCACGGTCATCGCCCTCGCCGCCGGCCTCGGCTCGGTCGCCTGTAGTAACGACCGCTGGTGCGAATTCGACGCCACCGACACCAAAGTCGACAATTCCTATTGTGAGAAAGGTACGCCCGGCTACGAATGGGAGCCGGACAGCGACGGAAAGACCAAGAGCAAGAAATCGAAGTCCACGACCTCGAAACGCAATAAGAACTGAATCGTCGCCGCCGTAGCCCCCGGCCCGGACGGGCCGGGGGCTATTTCTGTCCCGAAGATTTCTCTCGACAGGCGTTTCCCGATGCGGGGCGATCAGTGTGTGTGGACGATCCCGGTTTCGCGCACTCCACCGGAGCAATTGCGGTGCCGGTAGCTGTAAGGGGTTCCGACGATGAGCGCGCAGCGCTCGAGCACGTCCTCGACCCGGTTGTCGATATGAGCGGCCGCGGGCACGATCAGCGCAGGTGGACCGAGTTTCAGAACCTCGTCGAGAGTGTAGGGGAGGGGTTGTCCCGGGTCGGCGAGGACGACCTGCTCGACCCGGTATCCGTGGGCGGCGGCGAGTAGCCCGCACTGGGCCTCCAGGTTCTCTCGCGCGGCCGCCGTCGCGACCATTTCCGCTTTCAGATACACGATTGCTCGACACATCGGCGATGCTCCTGGCATAGTCTTGGTGCGCACCCGGTGCGGGGTCCGAAACCGCTGTCGGCGTGATCGATACGGACCACCGGCCTTCCGCACTCCAGGCATCGGGTCGATGTTCCCCCAGGGCCATTGGGGGAGGGGCCCGCACCGGGCGCCCTATGAGTAGAGCGTTGCCGCAACGCAATTCACAGCGGCATCGTGGATATTTTCGCCGGAAATCACCCGTCTTCCATCGCGGGGCATTCCATATTCCACTCATCCGATTAGCAAGGGGAACGATCATGGCCATGGGATCGACGCTTCCGCGCCGCGCGCTGGGGCAGCAGTTGCGAAAACTGAGGGAGCGCAACGAGATAAGCCAGGCACAGGCTTCACGTATCGCCGAGACCAGTCCGCAGTCCTACGGCCGGTTGGAGGACGGCCGCATCACCAAGGTGACCGATATGGCACTCAACGCTCTCGCCAACGCCTACCGGGCGACAGATGAGGAGCGACGACTCCTGCTCGATCTGGCGCGGGAGATCCGGGTGAGTCCGGCATCCGGCTCGGGTTGGTGGAGGGCATATTCGGATGCCATCGCGCAAGGCTTCGACCACTATCTGGCGCTCGAGGAGGCCGCGAACCATGTGACGTCGTGGCAGACGGCAGTGGTGCCGGGCCTCCTCCAGACACGCGAGTACCGTCGTGCGCTCACCTGGGCGATGCTTCCGAACGGGTCTCAGGATGAAGTGGAGCGGCAACTCGCCCTATTCGCTGAGCGGCGAAACGCGCTCCGGAGTGAAAATTTCCGATTCGAAGCACTTCTCTCGGAAGCTGTTGTGCGGCAGCAAGTTGGATCGCCTTCGGTTATTGCCGAACAGCTGAAACACCTGATCGAGCAGTCCGAAAAACCGGAGGTCGAAGTTCGAATCCTGCCGTTCCGCGAAACGAGACCGGTAGGGCTCGTGGCCAGCTTCGTCCTGTTCGAGTTTCCGCCGCTGGCCTCTTCCGGGCTCTTGGCGCCTCCCGCTGTCCACATCGAGGGACTGGTCGGTGAGTTGTATATCGAACGTGAATCCGAAGTCTCGGAATATATGCGCCAGGCCGCGATGATCCGGCGTGTAGCGTTGTCGGAGTCGGCATCCAGGGAATGGATGGTGAAAACCCTGAAGGAGACGGCCCATGATGGGGTTATCTGACGCGCGGTGGTTCAAGAGCTCACGAAGCCACGGGGGTCGCGATTGCGTCGAGGCTGCCCACCTGGATCAAGGCTCGGTCGCCGTGCGTGACAGCAAGAACCCGTCCGGCTCCACCCTGATCTTCGCCCCCGGTCAATGGGACGCTTTCCTCGGGGCGGCCAAGGCCGGGGATTTCGACCCCCGCTGACCGGAGCTCGTCTCCAGGTGCTACCGGCTCGCCGATAGCGTAAGCCGCATTTCGAACTCCAGGCGCGGATCGCCGGGGGAGACGGCTCCCGTGACGCCGGTGCGGCGGAAGCCGTGGCGGTGATAGAGGCGTTCAGCGGTTTCGTTGCCCTCGGAGACCTCCAAACAAACATCGGCACAGCCGCCGGCAGTGGCCCAGTCGACGATCGGCGTCGTACTGCTGGTGCGCCCGGACGGGTGGAGAAGTCGCGCGTGGCGGTCCCGCGCCCACGCCGCGCCCGGCGGTAGAGTCCCCACCTGCGTCAGAGCACGTCGGAAGGCATTTTCGGTTACGTGGGTCGATGTGATCGGGGTGGCGATGGACAGGCGTTCGATGTTGTCGATACTGGCCGCGGGGACCGCGGTGGCACTCACCGGTTGCCAGCGGGCGCAGGGTGAACCCGCGGCGGCCGAAGCCCCGGCGGCGCCGGAAGCGGTGGCCCCGGCGGCCGTCGATCCGCCGCTGCTGCCGCCCCCTCCGGGTGGCCCGAAAACGCCGATTCCGCCCGCCACCATCACCGCGCTCCCCGGGCCCGGAAGCAGCATGGCGCTGACCGTGGACGACGGCGCGAGTTCGGAGGTCGTGGGCGCCTACATCAAGTTCGCGAAGGACACCGGTGCGCGCTTCACCTTCTTCGTCACCGGCTACTACCCGGCCTGGATCGATCACCGCGCCGAGTTGCGGCCGCTGGTGGAATCCGGCCAGATCCAGGTCGCCAATCACACCTGGGACCACGCCGACCTCACGTCGCTGTCGGATATCGACGTCGCCGACGAACTCTCCCGCTGCAAACTGTTCCTGAAGAACACCTTCGGGGTGACCGGCGCTCCTTTCTATCGTCCCCCGTTCGGACGCCACAATGCCCGGGTGGACCGGGTCGCCGCCGATCTCGGATACCGGGTTCCGGTGATGTGGTACGGCTCGTTGTCGGATTCCGGGCTGATCACCGAGCAGTATCTGATCGAATGCGCCCACAAGTACTTCAACCCGCAGACGATCGTCATCGGGCACGCCAATTTCGCGCCCGTCACCCGCTGCTACGGACAGCTGGTGGACATCATCCGGGAACGGAACCTCGCGCTGGTCACCCTCGACGACGTGCTCACCGTCGCCTGATCGCGTCCGCCCCGCCCGCCGACCCGGGCCGTGCGCGGCCCGCGGCTCGGTCACCGGGCTGTAACGCAATCCGAACAGTCATGACATCGCGCGGCGCCACACTTTCCAAGGTGTGATCACGCTGGTCGGTGAAGGTGAGGTGATATCACATGACTGCGGAGTCGACGGAACGGACCATGGCGGAGTCGGTGTACCAGCAGGTCCGCCGCAGGATTCTGGACGGCCGCATCAAGCCCGGGACCCGTGTCTCGATCCGGTCGCTGGCCCAGTCGGCCGGAGTCTCGACCATGCCGACCCGGGAAGCGCTGAAGCGCCTGCAATTCGAGGGGCTGGTCGCGTTCGATCGGCGGGCGGTCACGGTGGCGGCACTCGACGCGGACGAGATCCGACAGCTGTTCGCCATCAGGTCGACTCTGGAATTACTGGCCACGGAATGGGCGCTGATGCGTCTCGATGAGGACGGTATCGCCGCGATGCGGACGGTTCTCGACGATATGGGCGACCCCGGCATCACCCCGGATGTCTGGCGCGAACTCAATCGCACCTTCCATCAGACCCTGTACGGCCACGCCCAGAGCCGCTACCTGATGGAACTGATCAACAACATCTGGGACCGGATCCAGCCGTACATGGCGATCTACGCCTCGGCGTCGCACAATCTGGACGACGCGCGGCAGGACCACGAGCATATGTTCCGGCTGATGGTCGACCGGAAACTCGATGAGCTCCTCGATGCCACCCGCTATCACATCGAAACAACGGCGGAGGCCATTGTCGGCGCGCTCGGCACACCCCACGGAACAGCTACCGAAGCCGCCGCGAACTACGAAGAACTGTCGATCGATGCGTTTCACAGCATGATCGAGAGCGGTGAGACGACCAGCGCGAAGCTCACCGGCTGGTACCTGGCGCGAATCGACGATATCGACTCGGCCGGCAACCCCGACGGGCTCGGGATCAACTCCGTGGTGACGGTCAACCCGGCCGCCCTTCGGGAGGCCGCGCGCCTGGACGAGCAGTACGCGCGCACGGGCGAACTCGTCGGGCCGCTGCACGGTGTTCCCGTCCTGGTCAAGGACCAGGGGGAAACACGCGGTATACCGACCTCCTTCGGATCCGAGGTATTCGCCGAGTACGTTCCCGACGTCGATGCCGCGGTCGTGCGACGACTCCGGGACGCGGGCGCGGTCATCCTGGGAAAAACCGCTCTGTGTGATTTCGCCGCGGGCTGGTTCTCGTTCTCGTCCCGCACCGGCCACACCAAGAACCCGTATGACACCGAAAGGGATACCGGCGGTTCGAGCGCCGGGACCGCGGCGGCGGTGACCGCGAACCTGTGCCTCGTCGGCATCGGCGAGGACACCGGCGGATCGATCCGGCTACCGGCGTCCTTCACCAATCTCTTCGGCCTGCGAGTCACCACCGGACTCATTCCCCGCACCGGCTTCTCGCCGCTGCTGCACTTCCAGGACACCCCGGGGCCGATGGCGCGAACGGTGACCGACCTGGCGGCCGTCCTCGACGTCATCGCCGGGTACGACTCCTCCGACCCGTACACCGGTATCGCGGCCACCTCCCCCGATATAGGAACGTATGCCGCCGCGGTCGGCGAGGTGAACGCGGACGCCCTGCGTAGCTTCCGAATCGGGGTGCTGTCCGACGCCTTCGGTACCGGAACCGACCAGGAGAGGACGAACGCCGTCGTGCGGACGGCGATCGGCGATCTCGGCCGGCTCGGCACCGCGGTGAAAGACGGGCTGCGCCTCGGGAATCTGGCGGCGTGGATCGAGGAGACATCCCTCTACACCCGCTGCTCCCGAAAGGACATCAACGAGTTCTTGGCGCAGCGCCCCGGCGCCCCGGCCACCTCGGTGGACGAGATCGTCGCGGCCGGACGTTTCCACCCGCTGACGGATCTGTTCGGCGATCTCGTATCCGGCCCCGATGATCCCGACGGCGACCCGGCCTACCTTCGAGGCCGGTTACGCCAGGAGGAATGGCGGCGCGTTCTCGTCGCGATGATGGCGGAGGCCGACGTCGACTTCCTGGTCTACCCCACGGTTCAGGTCCCGGCCCCCACCCGCGCCGACCTCGAAGCCGGCCGCTGGACGGCCCTGGATTTTCCGACGAATACCGTGATCGCCTCCCAGACCTCGCTGCCGGCGATGAGCATCCCCGCCGGTTTCACCGATTCCGGGCTGCCGGTCGGACTGGAAGTGCTGGGCCGCCCTCTGTCCGAGCTCTCGCTGCTGCGTTTCGCACGCGCCTGGGAGCTGGCCGCGAGTCCGCGGCGGCCGGCGCCGGCGACGTCCGCGGCGGCCGGTTGATCACCGATTCGCCACGTCAACGGTGACCTGGGCGAATCTCGGGCGCTTCGGCGCGAATCTCTTTGGATAAAGGATGGACCCGCATGACAACGCGTACCCAGACACCACCCGCCGTGGCGCACGAGAAGCACGGTGGGCTCGAGGAGGAGTTCGAGAACGAACCCGTCCCCGCATCGCATCGGCGCTCCGTATTCTCGGTATCGGCGGTGTGGTTCGGATTCCCGATGGTCCTCACCTCCGCCATCTTCGGCGGAACCATCGCCTACGGTCTGGGCTTCTGGAAGGGCATCCTGTCCATTCTGATCGGCAATCTCGTCCTGTTCGCCTATGTCGGCTCGCTGTCCTACCTCGCGGGCAGAACCGGTAAGAACTTCGCGCTCAGCGCGGCCGAAACATTCGGGCGCAACGGGGCGAAGATCGTGGCGGGATTCCTGTCGACCGTCGTCATCGGCTGGTTCGCCTTCCAGACGGGGTTGACCGGAGCGACCCTGGAAACCTCACTCGGCTGGAATGCCACCCTCCTCGCCCTGGTCGCCGGGCTCCTGTACATCGGCATCACCTTCATCGGTATCCGCGCGCTGACCGTCATCGGTCTCATCGCGGCGCCGTTGTTCATCGCCCTCGGGATCGTGGCCGTCGTGATCGCGACACGATCCGACGGCATCGGCGCGATCACTTCATTTCAAGGCTCCGGTGACGCCGCGGTCCTGTCGATGGGGGCGGCGATCACCATCGTCGTCGCCGGATTCGTCGATTCCGGAACGATGACCGCCGATTTCACCCGCTGGTCCCGCAGCGGTAAGGAAGCCGTTGTCGCCGCGTTCAGCGCCTTTCCCGTCGCAAATACCATCGCGATGGTCGTCGGCGCGATCATCGTGGCCGCGGGCGCCGCGGTCGATCCGGCCGCCAACGGCGGTGACTTCCTGCCGATCCTCACCGAACACGGTCCGGTGCTGACGGCTCTCGCGGTCGTCTTCGTCTTCGTCAATCTCGGATCTGTGTGCGCGCATTGCCTGTACAACGGTGCTGTCGGATGGAGCCAGCTCACCGGGTCGAAGATGCGGCTGCTGACCCTCGTGCTGGGTGCCGTCGGCGTGGTGATCGCGCTCGCCGGGGTGTGGAGCCATTTCGGCACCTGGCTCAACCTGCTCGGCATCTTCGTGCCCTCGATCGGTGCCGTACTCATCGTGGATCAGCTGATCACCCGTCGCGCCGCCGCGCGGACACCCACAGGTTTCCGGGTACAGCCGTTCGCCGCCTGGGCCATCGGCGCGGCCTGCGCCTACGGGGTGCACCACTGGGCGCCGCAACTCGGCGAAGCCATCGTCGGAATGGTGTGCGCGGCTGTCGCCTACCTCGTCGTCGAGGCGGTCGTCCCGGACCGGATCAACCGCAGCACGGCCGTCGGCACAGCAGAAATCGGGGTGACGCAATGACCACCGCATCCGACACCGGCCTGGCGGGAGCATCCGCGGTCGAGATCGCGTCGTCGATCCGCACCGGGAAGGTCACCGCCGCCGAGGTCGTCGAGAGCGCGCTCGCCCGGGTCGACGCTCTCGACGGCAGCCTGCACGCCTTCGTCGAACGCACCGATGCGATGGCGCGGGCGCAGGCGGCCGAGGTGGACGCCGCGTTCGCGCGTGGTGACGATCCGGGACCGCTGGCAGGTGTGCCGATCGCCATCAAGGATTTGATAGCGACCGCGGGGGTGCCCACCCGGAACGGGACGGTCGTCTACGGGGACTGGATTCCCGACGAAGACGATATCGTCGTGGAGCGGGTCAAGAACGCCGGAGCGGTGATCCTGGGCAAGACGACCGTTCCGGAGTTCGGGTACAGCGCGGTCGGCCACAATCCGGTGTCGCCCACGGCACGCAATCCGTGGAACCCGGAGTTGACGCCCGGCGGGTCGTCGGCGGGTTCCGCGGTGGCGGTGGCCACCGGTATGTCGCCGCTCGCGCTGGGCAGCGACGGCGGCGGGTCGGTCCGGATACCCGCGTCCCTGTGCGGGCTGGTCGGATTCAAGGCATCGATGGGGCGGGTCCCGCTCTATCCGGGCTGCCGCGACGAGCGATTCCCCGGAATGTCGAGCTGGGAGACCATCGAACACATCGGCCCGATGACGCGCACCGTCGCGGACACGGCGCTGCTCATGTCGGTGCTCGCGGGCCCGGATCCGCGAGACAGGCATTCGCTACCCGCCGGTGACGTCGATTGGCTCGGCGCGATTTCCGAGGGCCCGGCCCGGGGGCTGGCCGGCAAGAGAATCGCCTACTCGGCGGACCTCGGCTATCTCCCGGTGGATCCGCGGGTCCGATCGACCGTGGCGGCGGCGGTCGAGGCCTTCGAGAAACTGGGTGCGACGGTGGTCGAGGCCGACCCCGGAATCGACGACCCGCGCCCCTATATCTGGCCGATCGTCATGGCCGACAGCGACCTGGTGGGTATGCGCGGACTGGTGGCGCGCCATCGCGACCGGATGTCGCCCCACCTGGTCGAGCTGATCGAACGGCCTTGGACGGCAGAGGAATTCACCACCGCGCAGATGATGCGCAAGCGGGTGGTCAACCAATTGTGGCGGTTCATGCGGAACTACGACCTGCTGGTCACGCCGAGCCTGGCCGTCCCCGCGTTCCCGATCGGTATACAGGGGCCCGAGCTGATCGACGGCCGGATGGTGGATTCCGGAAGCTGGCTGGGATTCCTGAATATCTTCAACTGGACCGGTCAACCCGCGATATCGGTCCCCGCGGGATTCACCGGCGACGGATTGCCTGTCGGACTGCAGATCGTCGGGCCGCATCTGGGCGACGCCGAAGTACTCGCGGCAGCCGCTCTCTTCGAACAGGAACGGCCGTGGCACTCCCGATGGCCCGAACTCGGGGCGTCCACGACCGGCGGAACACGAGAGGACGACCTCATACGATGACCGGACTGGACGGACTCAATCCGACACCGGGTGCGCTGGTGCTGGGATTGGTGCAGGCACAGGTACCCACGATCCGCGAACCCGGCGATCTGAAAGCCACCGCGGAGCGGCTGGCGGGCATCGTGAAGGGCGCCAAGAGAGGTATGCCCACCATCGATCTGGTGCTCATGCCGGAATACAGCATCAACGGGCTGGATCCGCAGACCTGGCTGGACAACGCATTGCTGTGTGACCGGGACGGACCCGAGATGACGGTGCTCGCCGACGCCTGCCGCGACGCCGATGTGTGGGGCTGCTTCTCCATCATGGAGCGGAACCCGGACGGGGCGCCCTGGAACAGTGGGATCATCATCGACAACACCGGTCGTGAACGTCTCTACTACCGCAAGATGCATCCCTGGGTGCCCGCCGAACCGTGGGCGCCCGGCGACCTCGGCATCCCCGTATGTGAGGGCCCATCCGGGTCCGCACTGGCGCTGATCATCTGCCACGACGGCATGCTGCCCGAGATGGCGCGGGAGGCCGCCTACAAGGGTGCGAACGTGATTCTGCGGACCGCGGGCTACACCTACCCGATTCGGCAGGCCTGGCAGATCACCAATCAGGCCAACGCCTTCCAGAATCTGGCATATACGGCCTCGGTGGCTCTGGCCGGCCCGGACCAGAACAACATCTGGTCGCAGGGCGAGGCGATGGTCTGCGATATCGACGGCACCGTTCTGGTGCACGGGGACGGGATACCCGATCGGGTGGTCACGGCGGAGGTCGTCCCGGCCCGCGCGGACGAGGCCAGGCGGAGCTGGGGCGTCGAGAACAATATCTACCAGCTCGGCCACCGCGGATACTCGGCCGTCGAGGGCGGAGCACGTGACTGCCCGTACACATTCATGCGGGACCTGATGGGCGGCACGTACCGAGTGCCGTGGGAATCCGAGGTCGGTCACGTGGACGGGACCGGCGCGGGCTGGGGTGTCCCGGCCGAGGTGCGTGCGCGCTGAACCGGGTGGTGTCGGGCGCGGCCCGTTCTCGGCGAGCCGTGGGGTGAAGCAGGTTTCCGGCGGCCGGTACCTCACCGGCGCCACCCGGCCGGCCGACGCCGGGGAGGCGCTGTAGCGCAGGGCTCCACCGGTTCGGCTATTGCGTTCCGGCCGAACCGGTTTGACGGGCACGGGATGTGTTCCCATAAATTGACACTCCCGTCATTTCGTATAGCCTCACAGCTGCGCGGTGACCCGGCGCCGGTATGACCACGGCGCGACCATGCCGCGCAGCTGTTCACTGTTCGCATCCCGCGCACGATCACCCCGTGCCGGAAACCGGGAAACCGTCATGAGCGTCGAGGTCAGGGCCGAATGCTGCGGTGCACCGCAAACCTGGAGGGACCCTCGATGACCACCGCCACTCGGGCCGAGCAGAGCTGGGGAAAGCTGTCCGAGCCGATTCATCACGGTGCCGCCGGGGCCGGTGATCCGGTGTGGAAGGACAACGCCTACCTGTCGTTCTGGGATTCCGGCGCCCAGGTGTTCGGTACGGTGCACGTCTCGACCTCGCCGAACGCCCCCGATGCGCGCCGCGCCCGGTTCAGTGTCTCGGTGCGAGGCCGGGTCACCGAGGTGATCGAAACCCTCGCCGAAGGAACCTTCAGCAGTGCGAGCATCCATTTCGGGCTCGACGGCCGGGTGCGGGTGGATCATCCCGCCGTCCGGGCCGAACTCGTCAACGCTCCGCTGTTCGTTGCCGCGGACTACGGCGCCAACAACGCGATCCCGGCGCTCGTGCCCGGCGCACCGCTCCAGCACTTCCAGCAGGCGTGCACCGTCGCGGGCGGGGTGACCGTCGACGGGACGACGGTCGCGGTCGCCGGGCACGGTATGCGAGACCGCACCTGGGGGTTCCGCGACGAATCGTCGCAATGGGTCGAATTCGCCGCACTGTTCACCGTGAACGATTCGACCTTCGTTTCGGCCATGAAGTTCCGGGGCGCCGATGACACCCTGACCGCAGACGGTTTCGTCATCGACGGCACGAGTTCGACGGGCATCACCGGGATCACGTTCGCGCGGGACGCGGCGGCGCAATACCGCTGGGCCCGGCTCACGCTCGCCGACGACACCACCCGGGTGGTGTCGATGCGTACCCGGCTCGGAGGCTTCTGGGTCCCGGCCGGCCCCGCCGAGACCGAAGGGCCGGCGCTGGGGGTATACGACGATTTCATGATGCTCGACAGCGGAGGGCGCGGCGGGGAAGGCATTTTCGAGCAGGCGATCCTGCACCGGGTCGCGTAGCAGCGCCGACGAGAGAAAGCAGCCACGCCATGCCGCACGTCCTGCGCGTCCTTCAGACGGCGCGATTCAAGGGGCGCCCTACCGAATCCGACCTCGCCGCCGCGGCAGGACTCGCCGAATCCGACCTCGCCGCCGTCGTGGAGACCTTGCTCACCACCGGTGAGCTGGCGCGGGTGGGCACGCGCATCAAGCTCACCGCCGAGGGCCGGGCCCGGCTCGACACCCTGCTGGCCGCCGAGCGGGCCACCGTTGATCAGGACCGGGTCCGCGGGCGCTACCGAGAGTTCGCCACCTTCGACACCGAATTCAAACAGCTGGTCACCGATTGGCAGCTCATCGGCGGAGACCGCCCCAACGACCACACCGACGCCGACTACGACGCGCGGATCGTGGCCCGGCTGAGCGCTCTGCACGAGCGGTTCGGGCCCTTGCTCGCCGAATTCGTCGCCCTCGCACCGCGGCTCGCGGAATACCCGAACCGGTTCGCGGCGGCGTTGGCCGGAATACGGTCCGGCGACCCGGCCTGGTTCGCGCGACCGCTCATCGACAGCTACCACACGGTCTGGTTCGAACTGCACGAGGAACTGATCGGGCTCGCCGGTCTGTCCCGGGTGCGGGAAGAAGCGGCCGGGAGGCCGGAATGACCTCGGCTGCCTCCGGACCCCCGCAGGTCTTCGTCCTCGGCTCCGGAACTGCCGCGGATCGCGGCCTGATCGGCGGCAAGGCCTGGAGCATTCAGCGGATGTCGGCGCTCGGACTGCCCGTTCCGCCCGCCTTCGTGCTCACCACCGGGGCCGGCCGTCATATTCGCCTGGCCGGCGACGAGCTGCCCGCCGCAGTGTGGGACGCCGTGCTCGCGGCCGTGGCGGAACTGGAGGAGGCCACCGGCCGCCGGTTCGGGGCCGGCCCCCGGCCGCTCCTCGTCTCGGTGCGCTCCGGCGCCGCGACCAGCATGCCCGGGATGATGGACACGGTACTCAACCTGGGGATGAACGACGACGTCGAACGGGCATTGGCCGCGCAGTCCGAGGATCGGTCGTTCGCCGCCGACACCCACCGGCGTTTTCGCGCGCAGTTCGAGAAGGTCGTCGGCCGCCGCCCATCCGGCGACCCCTGGGAGCAGTTGCGCCGCGCGATCGTCGCGGTTTTCTGTTCGTGGCATTCGCCGCGCGCGGTCGCCTATCGCGAGACCCGCGGGCTGTCCCACGACGCCGGCACCGCGGTCACCGTGCAGGCGATGGTCTTCGGCAATCTCGACGACCGATCGGGAACCGGGGTGCTGTTCACCCGTGACCCGCTCACCGGGGATCCCGAACCCTACGGCGAGTGGCTGCCGCGGGGTCAGGGGGAGGACGTGGTGTCCGGCCGCGCCGATGCCCTCGCGGCGGCGGATCTGGCTTCCGCGATGCCGGATGTGCATGCCGACCTGCTCGCCGCCGCCGCGCGGCTGGAGGCCGATGGCCGTGATGTGCAGGATATCGAGTTCACCGTGGAGAGCGGCAGGCTGTGGCTGCTGCAGACCCGCGCCGCGAAACGCTCTCCGCAGGCCGCGATCCGGCATGCGATCCTGCTGCGCCGGCTCGGGCTGATCACCACCGGCGAGGCGCTCGACCGTGTGCGACCCGAGCAGGTCGGTGCCCTTCTCACCCCGCACCTCGACGTGACCGAGGCGGCAGCGACGACCCCGGTGGCGACCGGGAAACCGGCCTGTCCGGGTATCGCCACGGGGCTCGTCGTGACCGACGCCGCCGTCGCGATGGAGCATGCGGACCGCGGAGAGACGGTGATACTCGCCCGGCCGACCACCGACCCCGACGATGTCATGGGTATGTCGGTGGCCGCGGCGGTGCTCACCGAACTCGGCGGATCGACCTCGCACGCGGCGGTGGTCTGCCGGGAGCTGGCCGTTCCGTGTGTGGTCGGATGCGGTGTACAGACGCTCATGGGACTGGCCGGACGGGTGGTCACCGTCGATGCGACGGCCGGTGCGGTGTATCCCGGCACGCTCACCGTCGTCCCCGGCGCTCCGGCCGACGACCCCGATATCGCGCTGCTCACCCGCTGGGCACGCGCAGAATCCCCGCACGCCGCACCGGGCTCGTTGCCCGAGCTGCTCGTGCGCCGCGAGATGGAGAGAATGCAATGAGCAGCCGCGAAGAGGTCGAGGAAACCCTCGACAACACGACGATCGATCCGTCGGTCACCTGGACGACCGGCAATGTCGCGGAGGCATTTCCCGGCGTTTTCACCACTCTCGGATTCACATTCATCAACGCGTCGGTGGAACTGGCCACCCGTGCCACCTTCAAGAATCTGGGTGTCCTCACCGCGAAACAGGTACAGGTCCCCGACCGGACCGAGGATATGTTCTGGACCCTGTTCGCCGGACGGGCCGCGGCCAATATCGACAAATTCCGCGAGATCGCGAATATCACCCCCGGCACCTCGGCGACGGCGGTCGAGCAGCAGTTGTTCGGTTACGTCCGGCCGGAGACGGTGGATGCGAACAGCGCACGACGCTATCCGGTCATCGCCATCAAGGCGCCGGGCGCGGTACTGCGGCTCCCCGGCCGCCACGATGCCGAATTCGCCGAGCTGCGCCGCTGGCGGCTGGCGCATCTGGACGGTATCGACGCCCTCGACCACGCGGGTTGCGTCGAGCTACTGGCCGACGCGCAGCGCCGATTCCGGCGCATGCTGACCAAACATATGCTCGTCGCGTTCGTCAGCTCCGGGCTGGCCGACCGGGTGACCGATATGCTCGCCGAACTCGACCTGAACCATCTCGGGCCCGCGCTGCTGTCCGGCGTCGGATCCGACGAGAGCGAGATCGCACACGACCTGTGGGCGCTCGCCCACGACGAGATCACCCTGCGCGAGTTCACCGATAGGCACGGCTATCACGGCACCGACGAGGGGCAGTTGTCCGGTGTGACATGGCGAGAGGAGCCGGCTCCGGTGCTCACCCGGCTCGCCGACTATCGCGCCATTCCCGCGGACAGCCCACGGGCGCCACGGAATCGGAGCCGGGAACAGGTCGAGATCCGGCAACGCGCGCTGGCCGAACTCCAGGCTGCCCTGCCCGCCCGCAAACGCGGCGGCGCGGCCCGGAACGTGCGGTGGGCGAGTCGCTGGATCGCGTTGCGTGAACAGGGCAAAGCCGGGTATCTGCTCACCTTCGATATCGCCAGGGCGGCGATGCGCAGGCAGGGCACGCTGCTGGTCGATGCCGGTGTGATCGACGCCGTCGACGACGTATTCCACCTGTCCTACGAGGAAGTGTGCGGCGGTGTCACCGAGGACCGGCGTGCGCTGGTCGGTGCCCGGCGGGCACAGTACGACCAGCGGTGCGACTATCGTCTGCCGCAATCGTGGTCGGGCGTACCCGAATTGACCAAGGTCGGTGACTCCGATGCTCCGGCACTGGGCGTATCCGGGGTGATCACCGGCGTGGCCGCCAGCGGCGGCGTGGTGGAGGGCCGGGCCCGGGTGGTCCGCGATCCCGCCACCACCGAACTCGAGGACGGGGACATCCTCGTCTGCGAGACGACCGATCCGAGCTGGGTGTCGCTGTTCCTCGTCGCGGCCGGGGTGGTCACCGACTACGGCGGCATGCTCAGCCACGGGCCGATCGTGGCCCGCGAACTCGGTATCCCGTGTGTCTGCGGCACAGATAACGGAAGCTACCGGATCCGCGACGGTCAGCGCATCCGCCTGGACGGCGATACGGGGCAGGTGACCGCGGTCGGATGAAACCCACGGTGTCGCAACGAGTCCGCTTCGCCGGTCGGCCGGGGCGGCCCGTTGCGACCCGGCGGCGGCTACCAGAGAGTGCCGCGCAACAGGCCGACGAGATGATCGATCATCGGCTCGAGCCGGTCGTCGGTGCCGACGAATCCCGCATACATGCTCATACCCCACACCACCGCGATGAGCACCTCGGTGACAGCGTCGGTATCGATATCGCGCCCGATCGTCCCCTCCGCCGCCGCGGCGGCCAGCGCGGGCCGGATGAAGCTACGCACATATTCGATCTGTCCCTCCGCCCAATCACCCAGTTCCGGATTGCGCAACGCGTCGAACAGCGAGGCCGCGAGGAACCGGACGTAGGTGCGGTTCTCGGAATCGGCCCGCATGCTGACGCGCAGGAACGCGGCCATTCGGTCGGCGATGTCCTGCGCCGCGCCCGCTTCGGCGATTCCGGCCGTGATCACACTGTCCTTGTCCGCTTCGAACAGCGTCCGGTAGAGCTCGTCCTTACTCCGGAAATAGTGGTTGATATTGGTGCGGCTGATGCCGGCCCGGGCAGCGATATCGGTGAATGTCGCACGGTCGTAGCCGACCTCGCTGAACAGCTCACGAGCCGCCCGCAGAATGGTGTCCCGGGTGTCGGCCCCATCCGATCCGGGCGGCCGCCCACGGCCCCGGCGAGGTCGCGCTCCCGGATCCGTCACCACCGCACTACCTCTCGTCCACCGGCCTCCGGTGATGGTCGCCGCCTGCCACCCCGCCCCGGTGGTCCTCCTGGTGCGAACACTCGCGGCGAGTACACCTTCCGCGTGGACAGCACCGGCCAGAGTCTAGCCGCCCGGCGCCTCGAGTCCCTGGAGTGGCTCGTGCACTCGGAGTCGAAACGCGATATCGGCCACCGCCGAATACCTGGTTCACAGTCCGCCGTCCGCAACAGCTGTCTGGAGTCCCCGTGAGTACCGTCCCGTCCGCAACGCCGGCCTCATCGTCCTCGTCCCGTCCGATCTCGCCGTTCGATTCCGACGAACCCCGGGTGTCGCTGTTCGCGCCGGAATTCGCGGCCGATCCGCACGCCTACTACCGGGCCATGCGCGAACAGGGCCGGTCGATGATTCCGGTGGAATTGGCGCCCGGCGTTCCCGCCACGCTGGTGGTCGACTACCGGACAGCGGTGCGGATCCTCAACGACCCCGAACATTTCCCGGCCGACCCGCGCACCTGGCAGAAGGACGTACCGGCCGGTTGCCCCGTACTGCCGATGATGGAATGGCGCCCGATGGCGACCCGGAGCGCCGGAGCGGAGGCGGCCAGGTACCGGCAGGCCACCACCGAAAGCGTCGGCGAGGTCGACCTCTACGCGCTGCACACCACGGTGGAGGAGATCGCCGTCTCGCTGATCAACTCCTTCTGTGCCGACGGTCACGCCGATCTGATCGGCCAGTACACCTTCCCCCTGATCTTCGGAGTGCTCAACGTGCTCTTCGGATGCCCGCCGGAGGTGGGGGAGAAAATGGCCGCGGGTATGGCGTCGATCGTCGAGGGTGTCGACGCCGATCACGGCAACATGATGATCAGCGAGGCGATGCTCGAGCTGGTGACCCTCAAACGTGCCGAACCCGGAAACGACATCACCTCCGCGCTGCTGCGGCATCCGGCCCGGCTCGACGATCTGGAAATGGTCCACCAGCTGGCCAGTCAGTACGGCGCCGGGATCGAGTTCCAGCAGAACTTCATCGTGAACACGCTGCTGTTCATTCTCACCGACGACAGCCTGGGCGGCGGCGTGCTGGGCGGCAGCCTGCCCACCCGCGAAGCTCTCGACGATGTTTTGTTCAACGACCCGCCGCTGGCGAACTACCTGCTCACCTACCCTCGGCAGCCCATTCTCATCGACGATGCCTGGCTACCCGCGCATCAGCCGATCGTCGTCGGTATCGCGGCATGCAACAACGACCCCGCGGTCGGCGGCGGGGATCGCACCGGCAACCGTTCCCATCTGGCGTGGGGGGTCGGTGCGCGCACCTGCCCGGCCCAGTCCATGGCCTATCTCATCGCGCAGGACGCCATCGACCAACTCCTCGACGCCCTACCGGAGATAACGCTGGCGCAGCCCCCCACCTGGCGGCCCGGTCCTTTCCACCGGTCGCTGACATCGCTGTCCGTGGAATTCCCGGCGTCCGCACCGCTACACCTTTCCTGACCGGCCCGAGCCGGGGATCGCCCGGGCGGATGCGGCGAGATCGTCGGCCGGTGGACAGCATCCGCGCGGATTCGCGCTGGTGTATGTCGCGCACTTTCTCCCAGCCGAGGATGGCCGGTCCGTTTCCGGCTCGCTCAGGGGACCGGCAGGGGCGGTGACGGCGGGAAGGTGACCGGCAGTGTGGCGAGGGTGCGGTGCAGCGGGCCGGGCCGCCAGCGCAGCTCCGAGGCCGGGACCGTCAAGCGGATCTCCGGCAGGGCGTCCAGCAGCTGGTCGATGGCTTCCTGGGCGACGATGTAGGCGGTGTGCTGGGCGGGGCAGGCGTGCGGGCCGGCGCCCCAGGCCAGATGGGCGCGGTTTCCGGGGTGCTGGCCGGTGCGGATCCGCGGATCGTTGTTGCAGCCGGTCAGGCTGATCACCACGGGTTGATGCGCGGGCAGCCAGACATCGTCGATCAGGATCGGTTGCCGGGGGTAGGTGACGCTGGCGTTCGGTAGCGGCGGGTCGTCGAACAGGACGTCGTCGAGCGCCTCGCGGGTGGAGACCGCGCCGCCGAGCATATCGTCGGCGAACCGATCATCGGTGAGCATGAGACGCAGCGCGTTGATGATCAGGCTCTGCATCGGACCCATGCCGACGCCGTAGAGCGCGATCACCTGATGGATCATCTCGGTTTCGTCGAGCGCGGCGGGATGGTGCAGCAGCCGGGTGGTGATGTCGTCGCCGGGTTCGGCGCGTTTGGATTCGACGAGTTCGGCGACCGCTTCACCGAACATCCGGTTGCCCTTCTCGGTGTCGACGCCGTCGAAGATGGCGGCGGTCGCCTCGGCAGCCCGTTCGCTGATATCCGGCGGACAGCCGAGCATCGCGTTGATGACCTCGAAGGTGAGCGGGAACGCGTATTGGGCCACCAGGTCCGCGGCGCCTTCGGCGCAGAACGTGTTGATCAGCGGCGCCGCGAATTGTTCGACGGTGCGCCGGGCGGCGTGCAGATCCACGCCGGCCAGAGCGGCGGTGGTGGCGCCTCGGTACCGGGTGTGCGCGGCGCCCGCGCTGCGCGGCGGATTGGGACGCCACTGCAGTACCGGCAGGACCGGGCAGTCCTGTGGTACGGACTTTTCCCAGGTCCGCGGGTCGGCCGGGAAACGGCCGGGATCGTTGAGGATTCGCAGGGCGGTCCGGTATCCGATCACCAGCGTCGCGGGGACGCCGGGCGCCAGGTCCACCGGGACCAGCGAGCGGTGCCGCGCCCGCATCTGCTCATAGCAGCGGTGCGGGTCGGTGGCGAATTCGGGTGTGTAGAGCGCGAACCGGTGTTCGTCGCCGTGCCGGGGATCCGCGGCGGACGGCCCGGTATTCGGCGGGGTGGTCAATGGCTTGCTCCAGACAGGTCGGCGGACAACGGCTCCGGGAGGGAGTCGTCGGATCTGGTGGGATTCGGCCGGACACCGCGGCGCTGCGGGCACCGAGATCATATGTCAGGTCCGGACCAGTGGCCGCTCAGCGCTGGCGAGGCTGTCGACTTTTGGCAGCCGGTGTCATAGTCTCGCGGTGCGTCGAGCAAACATCATATGAATTCGCGAGTGGAGTGGCTCATGGGCATTCTGGACGGCAAGGTCGCCTTCATCACCGGCGCCGGACGTGGACAGGGCCGCAGTCACGCGGTGCGGTTCGCGCACGAGGGGGCCGACATCATCGCCGTCGATACCACCGCGAAGGTCGGTAGTGTTCCCTACGCCCTGGCGGATGCCGCCGATCTCGCCGAAACGGTGCGGCAGGTGGAGGCCACCGGCCGCCGGATCGTGGCCCGCGACGCCGATGTCCGCGATTACGCGGCGCTGGCCGGGGCGGTGTCCGACGGCATGGCCGCGTTCGGACGCCTCGACATCGTCGTCGCCAATGCCGGAATCTCGAGCCCCGCGCCCACCCTGGAGATGGACGAGGATGTCTGGCAGGACATGATCGATATCAATCTCACCGGCGTGTGGAAATCACTGAAAGCCGCGGTCCCGCACCTCATCGAAGGCGGGCGCGGCGGTTCGGTGGTGATCACCAGCTCTCTTGCGGCATTCCACGCCAACGAGAACACCGCACACTATTCGGCGTCGAAGGCCGGACTGGTGATGCTGATGAAGGTGCTGGCCAAAGAGCTCGCGCCGCACAACATCCGGGTCAACACGGTGCATCCCACGACGGTCGCCACCGAGATGATCCTCAACGACGCGACCTACCGGCTGTTCCGCCCGGACCTCGAGAGCCCGGGTCGGGCCGATTTCGAGGAAGCGGCCCGTACGCTCAACCGGCTTCCGGTCGCCGCGCTCGAACCGGAGGACATCACGGCCACCGTGCTGCACCTGGTCTCCGATGCCGCCCGGTACGTCACCGGCACCACCCAGCTGGTCGACGCGGGCGGGGCCTTGTAGGCGTCGCGGTGTTGTCGCCGGCCGGGCGGCGAACCGGGTCGCCGGAGCGTCGTTCCACCGGCGGGCCGGCGGCGGTCAGGCGGATTCGGCGAGGTTGTCGGCCGTCCATATCTCGGCGAGTTCCTCGAGGGGGAGTTCGAGGACCCGGCTGAGCGAAACCACCGTGCCGAACCCGGGGGAGGGGAGCCGGCCGGTTTCGATCTTCCGCAGGGTTTCGGGGGATATACCTGCCGCGCGGGCGACGTCGGCCAGGTCCCGGCCGTCGCGGGCGGTGCGCAATCGGACGCCGAGACGGCGGCCGGCGTCGATCTGGGATGGGGTCAGGGGGAGGCGGACCATGCCCTCTACTTTAGAAGTGGTATTAATGTACCGCAAGCACGGTATAGAAATACCGAATATGGAGTGGAGGTTGTCATGGTGGAACTGAAAACGCCCGAAGAGATCGACCGGATCGGGGTCGCGGGCGCGTTCGTGGCCGAGATCCTGGCCGAACTGCGGGCCGCGGCCGGGGTGGGGGTGAACCTGCTCGCACTGGAGGCGATCGTGCGGGAAAGGATCCGGGAGCGGGGCGCGCATTCCTGCTACTGGGATTATTCGCCGTCGTTCGGTCGCGGCCCGTTCCGGAACACGGTCTGCCTGTCGGTGAACGATGCGGTATTGCACGGGCTGCCGTTCGACTACGCCCTGCGCGACGGTGACGTCCTGACCATGGATCTGGCGCTGGGTATCGACGGCTGGGTGGCCGACGCCGCGACCACGGTCATCGTCGGCACACCGGACCCCGAGGATCAGCGGCTGGTGCGGGCCACCGAGGAAGCGCTCGGTGCGGCGATCGACGCCGCGCAGCCCGGTAACCGGATCGGCGATATCTCGGCCGCGATCGAAGCGGTCGCGCGGCGGCACGGCTACCCGGTGAACACCGAATTCGGCGGGCACGGGCTCGGCCGCACCATGCACGAGGACCCGCATGTATCCAACGCGGGGCGGGCGGGACGGGGATTCCCGCTGAAGCCGGGGCTGGTGATCGCCCTGGAGCCGTGGTTCGCCAAGACCACCGACCGGATCTTCACCGATCCCGACGGGTGGACGATCCGTTCCGCGGACGGGTCGCGTACGGCACACTCCGAGCACACGGTCGCCGTCACCGCCGACGGGCCGCGGGTACTCACCGCGGCCTGAGCCGGCACGTCACGCGGCGGTGGTGCCACGTCACCGCAGCGTGAGGGTGGTCTCCGATTCGATATGGGTCAGTTTCGCCGGATTCCGGACGAAGTAGAGGCCGGAGATGTGGCCGTCCTCGACGCGGAACGCCATGATGCCCTCCAGGACATCGTCGATCCGGACGACGAAGGCGGGGCTGCCGTTGACCACGGTGAAGTCGACGGTGAAGGCGCCCTCGATCTTGCCCAGCCCGCGGCTCAGGTAGCGTGCCACCGTCTCGGCGCCGCTGATCGGCCGCAGGGCAGCGCGTTTGACACCCCCGCCGTCGGCGATGAGCACCACCTCGGGAGCCAGGACATCGAGCAGGAGTTGCGGATCACCGGCCTCCAGGGCCTGCCGGAACGACTCCAGGGCCGCGCGGGTGCGGCTCGCGGATACGATTTCGCGCGGGCGGCGGGCCTCGACGTGGGCGCGGGCCCGGTGGGCGATCTGGCGGACCGCGGCGGAACTCTTGCCCACGGCGTCGGCGATCTCGTCGTAGCCGAAATCGAAGACCTCGCGCAGGACGAAGACCGCGCGTTCGGTCGGCGCCAGCGTCTCCAGGACCAGCATGAGCGCCATCGACACACTATCGGCCAGTTCGGCGTTCTCCGCGACATCCGGCGCCGTGAGCAGCGGTTCGGGTAGCCACTGGCCGACGTAGGATTCCTTGCGGCGGTTCATCGTCCGCAGGCGGTTCAGCGACTGGCGGGTGGTGATCCGCACCAGATACGCGCGGCGGTCCTGCACCTGCGCGAGGTCGACTTCGACCCATCGCAGCCAGGTCTCCTGGAGGACGTCCTCGGCATCGGCCGCCGAGCCCAGCATTTCGTAGGCGACGGTGAACAGCAGATTGCGGTGGGCGACGAAGGTCTCGGTGGCCGGATCGCCGACGGGGGTGCTCATGGTGCCGTCCCTTTCTGGATGGGCGGTGTCCGTGCGCCCCGCCCCGCTCCTGAGGCAGGACGCACGGTACGGGAATCCGGACCCGTGTTCGAGAGGCCCGGCCACCGGCGGGTTCAGGCCGCCGGTTCGCGGGTGGTCGCCGGTGTGCTGCGCCGGTCGCGCAGCAACCCGGCGCGCTTACCGTCGGCCACCCACCGCAGCGAACCGGGTTTGCGCGCCTCCGCCGCCAGATGCCCGACGGTGTGGGTGCAGACGAACTCCTTGAGCTTCGCACCGGCGCCGCCGGCGAGGAAGAACCGGTTGGCGGTGTCGTCGCGGGAGGCGAACTGGAAGATGCCCGCACCTCGCCCCAGGCTGATGCACTGGCCGAAGAAACCCAGGTCGATGGGTGCGGGAGTATCGCCGGCGAGCCGGGCGAGCACCGTATCGGCGGCATGCGCGCCGATTCTGGTGGCGGACTGGCAGCTCATCCGGAACGGCAGATCCGAAGGTACCGCGCAATCCCCGGCACCGATGATGTGGCTGTCGTCCACGCTGGTCAGCGTTTCGTCGGTGCGCAGGCGGCCGGCGTCGTCGGTGCTCAGCCCGCTGCGGGCGGCCAGGTCCGGGACGCCGAAACCGGCGGTCCAGATGGTCACCGCGCTCGGCAACTCCCGGCCGTCGCGCAGTCGCACTGCCTCCCGTGTCACGGCGGTCACCCGGGTATCGGGACCTTCGAGCATCGTCACGCCCAGCCCGGCCAGCCGTTCGGCGACCGACCGCCGCCCGCGCGCGTGCAGATACGGGCCGAGTACCGGGCCGCAGACGAGGGTCACCCGGCGGCCCTGTTCGGCCAGTTCGGCGGCCATCTCGATACCGGTCGGACCGGCGCCGACCACCGTCACCGGCGCGGTCGCAGGGGCGGCCGTGACAACCGGCAGCAGCCGCTGAGCCTCTTCGAAGGTGGTGATCGGGTAGGCGAACTCGGCGGCCCCGGGCACGCCCGGATCGGCGCTGCTGCTGCCGACGGCGTAGATCAGATAGTCGTACCGCCGCGTGCCGCCGTCGGCCGTGGCCACCGTCCGGCCGGGAGCGTCGATAGTGGTGACGGTGCCGACCACCAGCCGGACGCGTTCGGCGAGCACGTCGCGGTACGGAACGGTCGCGTCATCGGAACCGCCCACCAGCTGGTGTAGCCGGATCCGTTCGACGAAGTCCGGACGTGGATTGATCAGGGTCACGGCCACATCGTCGCGCTGGGTCAGACGGTTGGCGGCCAGGACGCCGGCGTAGCCACCGCCGATCACGACTACCTCGGTGTTCTCCGACATGATGTCTCCTCGCTTCAGGGGGTCGAGCATGAGACACCGGGAACACCACCCCTGTGACAAAGAGTGACGTAGAACACTCCCGACGGGTCGGAACAGCGAGCAATAGTCCCCGACACCCCCGGGCGACCGCCGTGCCGCCGAAGGCCGCGGAGGCCGTGCACCCACGGGACGGCCGGCAGCTGCCGAGCGGGCCCGATCCCGCCGCGACGCACTCCACACTCGGTGCCAACCGGGCAAACCGCACGGTGCCGAGTTTTACGAGGCCCTGAAAGGGTTCGGCCCGCGTCTGCTGTCAGCCCTCGAAGCGAGGCGGCGCAGCCGCGAGTCTCGAGGGCTGACAGCAGACGCTTAGGGGGCCGAACCCCGCGCGCGCCAGCGCGCCAATAAACACAGCACCTTTGCGGGTGAGGTCACCTGCCCCACCTTTGCGGGTGAGGTCACCTGCCCCACCTTGGCGGGCAAGGTCACCTCCTCACCTTCACGAACAAGCCTGCCCAACGCTCGAGCAGGTTCCGGGATCACTTGAGCAGGTTCCGGCATCATGTAAGTGTCAACGGGAGGCCAGGCGAACCGATATTTATCTGTAACCGACAGTTACAGATAAATCTGCCACGGTGGAATGCCCATCGGGCAAACGAACAACGCCGGCTGATCGGCGGTCGATTCGAGCCTACACGACCCGGGATCCACCGCCGGCTCGTCGAACGTCCGGAACGCTCGTCCGATGGTCACCGCAGAGTCATCCCGGGGCCACGCTGTGGTCGGTCTGATGCGGGATCCCTGGAGAATGGACACCACACGCAGGCGCTTCCTGACCGGCGGCGCCGCGGCCGCCGCCATTCTGGTGGCCGGTACCGGCGGGGCCGGCAGTGCCCGGTTCCGCGCTCCCCGCGCGCTCGGCGATCCGTTCTCGCTCGGTGTGGCATCCGGCGACCCCACACCGGACGGCGTGGTCTTGTGGACCCGGCTGGCGCCCGATCCGATCGCCCCGGACGGCTTCGGCGGGATGGGACCGGACCCGGTCACGGTGGATTACGAAATCGCGCACGACGAAGGTTTCCGCGATATCGCGCGACGCGGTTCCGCCGTGGCCGACCGCGTCCTCGGCCATTCCGTACATCCGGAGATCCGGGGGCTCGCGCCGGGGCGCTGGTACTACTACCGGTTCCGGGTGGGGTCCGAGATCTCGCCGGTCGGCCGTACCCGCACCGCGCCCGCGGCCGGGGCCCCGACCCGGCGGCTGCGGTTCGCCTTCGCATCCTGCCAGGCGTGGAACGACGGCCGGTACACGGCGTATGAGCATATGTCCGGGGAAGACCTGGATCTCGTCGTGCACCTCGGTGACTACCTGTACGAGTATCCGATCATCGGTGACGGCCGCGGCGTCGCGGTGGAATCGCATCTGCGCCACGAACCCCGGGACCTGCGCGGATATCGGATCCACTACGGCTGGTACAAAAGCGATCCGGCGCTGCGCCGGGCACATGCCGCGTTCCCGTGGCTGGTGACCATGGACGATCACGAACTCGCCGACGACTGGGCCGGGGACCGGCCGGGTTCCCGGCCCGGCGCCGACCGGGTGCCGCCGGTTTTCCGGGCCCGGCGCGCTGCGGCGTTCCGGGCGCTCTACGAACATCAGCCGCTGCGGCTGACGCAGCGCCCGTCCGGGTCGCGGATCCGTCTGCACCGACGCTACCGATTCGGCGATCTCGCCGATATCACCATGCTCGACACCCGGCAGTACCGTGGCGGCGGATCCATGCTGGGAGCCCGCCAACGGAACTGGCTGGTCGACGGATTCGCGAGCTCACCGGCGCGCTGGCAGATCCTCGGTAATCAGGTGGTGCTGGGCCGCACCGATCACGACCCCGGGCCCGGCGTAGAGCTGTCCGGGGACGCCTGGGACGGATACCCGGCGGAACGCGCCGCGGTTCTGGCGGCCGCCGCCGCGCGTTCGGTGTCCAATCTCGTGGTGATCACCGGTGACCGGCACGAGAACTACGCCGCCGATCTGCGCGCGGACCCGGCGGATCCGCGAACACCGGTGGTCGCCGCCGAATTCACCGGGACCTCGATCACCAGCGGCGGCGACGGTGCCGACAGCTACGCCCGCGGCGAGCAGTTGCTCGCCGCCAACCCGGATCTGAAATTCTTCAACGCGCAGCGGGGATACGTCCGGGTCGAGGTCGGGCAACAGCTGTGGCGCACCGATTTCCGGGTGGTCCCCTACGTGAGCCGTCCCGGTGCGCCGGTGTACACCCGGGCCTCCTATGTGATCGAGGACGGAGTTCCGGGGGTACACGCCGCGGTCGAACCGCGTCGCGGAAGTCCGGCGGCGCCGGGATACCGGCCCGGTACGCTGCCGGATGGTTCCGGCGATGCCCGATAGGCCTGTGCCCTGCCGGATTCAGAAGATACGCATACCCGGGGTAGGCGGGAATTCGACCGGTAGCGCGGTGAGGGCGCGCTGGAACGGGCCCGGCCGCCAGACTGCCTGTTCCGGATCGAATGCCGGGCGCAGATCGGGAAGGGCATCGAGCAATTGATCGATGGCCTCCTCGGCGATCAGCCCGGCGATCGACCGGGCGTGCGCGGGGCAGGCATGGACCCCTGTGCCCCACGCCAGGCCGGTCTCCGGCGTGGACAGGGTGCCCACGGTCCGTTCGGGATCGTTGTTGCAGGCCGCCAGGCCGATGAGCACGGGCTGATCGGCGGGCAGCCAGATATCGTCGATCAGCACGGGCAGCGGGGGATAGGTGATGCAGTGGTTGGCCAGGGGCGGATCGGTGGCGAGGACCTCGTCGAGTGCCGCCCGGACCGGGGGCGCGAAGCCGATCTGATTGGCCGAGAACCGCGGATCGGTGAGGATCAGCAGCAAGGTATTGGCGATCAGGTTGCGCGGCGGTTCCACTCCGGTCCAGAACAGTCCGAGCAGTTGATGGGCCAGTTCGTCGTCGGAGAGGTCCGCCGGGTGCCGGATGAGCCGGCTGGTGACATCGTCCCCGGGTTCGGCCCGCCGCCCGGCGATCAGTTCGACGAGCGCCTTCCGCGCCAGGGTTTCGGCCTCCTCGTCGGTGCGCATATCGAGTATCGGGCCGAGCCCGTGCATCAGCTGGTCGCCCAGATCGGGCGGGCAGCCCAGTATCCCGTTGAGTACCTCGAAAACCAGCGGTACGACATAGCGGTCGATGAGATCGGCCGAGCCGTCCGCGCAGAACCGGTTGATCAGCGGGACCGCTGCCCGCGCGACCCGGGTGCGTAGCGCTATGAGGTCGACGCCGGCCAAGGCCTCGACCACCACGCCGCGGTACCGCTCGTGATCGGCGCCGGTGCTGCGCAGGGCATTCGGGCGCCACTGCATCATCGGCACGATCGGCAGACCGGCCGGCGCCTTCTGCTGCCAGGCGCGCGGATCGGAGGGGAACTGTGTCGTATCGTCGAGTATTCGCAGGGCAGTGCGGTAGCCGATCACCAACGTGGCGGGTACACCCGGCGCGATATCAACCGGCGCCAGTGCCCCGTAGCGCAGCCGCATCCGCCGATAGGCGGTATGTGGATCGGCGGCGAACTCCTTGGTGTAGATCGGGATGCGGGAACCGCTGGAATCGGTGGACGCGGCGGTTCTACCGCGGCGGTGCGCCGGCTGCAGCCGGGACTGCCCTGTCACTCGAGTACCCCCTGAGGTCGGTGCGCCCGGCTTCGGGCGCGCTCGTCAACCGGCCGAACAGAAATCCCTGCTCGAAATCATTCGGCCGACACATATTTCGTATCCGGCGTGGATGATACCCAGCCCGGTTCGCCGTGCGCACGCGAACCACCGAGGCAATTCCGGGGCGGAGAGCCTGGCGTCCGTCACCTCGACTTTGTTCTCGAGGTGCAACTCGGTGAGATAGCGCCGGACCTCGTCGTCGATACGGGTCGGTCGAATCTCGGATACTCGTCCAACAGATGGGAATCGGTGAATACTGCCGCGGAATTCTGGTGGAACCATTTGATATTTTCGTGATCGATCAGTTCTTCGTTCACAGTTATGCTGCCGCCGCGCGGTACGTAGAGTCCGGCGATCAGTTTCGCGAGAGCGCCCGGTGCCGTTGCCACCGATCGCGAAGGTGATCTCCCCGCGCTCCCGACCCCACGGCGACGAGGGTCAGTGCTCGCGCCGGACCGGCGCCGGGGTGTGGCGGAGTTCGATGGCGACCAGCAGTTCGACGAGATCGGTTACGCTGCGGACATTCCGACCGGTGAGTTGCTGGATGCGCCGCAGCCGGTACTTGGCCGTATTGTGGTGGATTCGCAGCGCGTCGGCCGCTTCGCGCAGGTTCATATCCGCGGCGACGAAAGCATGGATGGTCTCGGCCAGGACCGCGCCCTTCGCATGGTCCTCGGCCAGAGTCCGGGATACCCGGGGGTCGACCAGGCCGCGGGCGGTCTCGTCGGAATTCAGGACCAGATACCGGAAAGGGCTGAGTTCGGGTAGCGCCGTCACGCCGCCGCCTTCGGGAACCAGGTCCAGCGCGGTGCCCGCTTCCTGACGGCCGCGCGGCAGCTCGGCGGCGCCCGCGATCACGGTGCTGACGCCGAGAGACACCGTCATCCCCTCGCCGGTGAGGGCTTCGCGCGTGCGGCGCAGGCGCGCGCAGAGATCCTCGACGGTTCCGCTGCGGCCGAGGCCGGCGATGGCGACGATATCGGAGTCCCGGACCACCGCCAGGGTCCGATGCCCGTTCACGCCGGTGCGGGCCAGCGCCGCGGCGACCATCCCGGGCGCTTCGGTTTCGGAGAAGAGGTTGCCCTCGTGATCGTGGCGTTCCGAGACGGTCGCCGCGACCACGACGAGTCGTTCGGTCGCGGAGAGGCCGATACCGTGCGTGGCCGCGGTGTTCAGCAGTGGCCCGCGCTCCGGGAGCGCGCCGCCGAGCAGGCATTCCATCAGGTCGTGGCCGTCGCGGGAGGCTTCGGCGGACTGGTGCTGCTGGAACTCCAGATAGGCGTGGGTGGCCTGGGTGCTGATCAGGTCGCAGTACCGGGTCAGCGGCAGGACCATCGCCAGGGTCGCCTCCCGGGCGGCCGGGGAGTCTCCCGCGTGGGCGACGAGGGTCTTCCAGAAGGCCTGCTGGCCGAGCCGGAACGCGGTGATGTAGTCGGTGAGCGGCAGACCGGACTGGGCCCGGCGTACCGCCGCCCGCCGGGTGTAGGCGAGATCGGCCGCGGTGACCCGTCGTTTGTCCAGGAGCGCGCCGAGGCCGGTGCGGCACAGGCGGGCCACCTGCTCGTGGACATCGGCCCGGAATTCGCTGTCGCGGCCGGCGTACCCGGTGACCTGGGTGAGGATGGCGGAGCTGCCCAGCTCGGCGATTTCGTCCGCGCGGTCGTAGATGGTGCCGACGATCCGGGTGCGTGCCGCCTGAACCGGTTCGGGCAGCGAGGCGGCGATCGACTGTGATCCAGCTGACATAGTCGGATGGTCCACGGCGGCGCAATGAATGTCAACACATAGCGGTAGATGTATCAAATTATGCGCTGGTCGCTTGTCCTCGGCGGACAACTCCGCCGCCGATAATTGGGACGCAAAGGCTGATGTGTTTCATTCGGTGCGCTCTTACGCTGGCCTGACCCATAGCCGGTGTATCGGACTGTGTGCTGCCGCACAGTTTTTCGGTCCGGCTTCCGATCCGGAGGACTCATGCTCGAGATATCCGGCCTGACCGTTCGATTCGGCGGTATCACGGCCCTGGAGGACGTCGGATTCGCCGTCGCCACCGGTGAGATGGTCGGTCTCATCGGGCCCAACGGTGCCGGTAAGACCACCCTGTTCAACTGCCTGACCAGGCGCTGCGCGCCGACCGCCGGCGCGATGCGGTACCTGGGAACCGATCTGCTCACGGTGCGCCCCGATCTCATGGCGCGGCTCGGTATCGCCCGAACATTCCAGAACCTGGGCCTGTTCACTCGTATGTCCGTTCGGGACAACGTGCTCGTGGGCGCGCACCACCGGGTCCGCGCCGGATTTCTCGCGGCCGGCCTGTTCCTGCCGGGGGTGCGCTCCGAAGAGCGCCGGCTCCGAGCCCAGGTCGACGGTCTGCTGGAAAGGCTGGATCTGCACGAGGTCGCCGACCATCCGGCGGTCGGCCTGCCCTTCGGGACCTTGAAACGGATCGAGCTGGCCCGCGCCCTCGCCGCGGGCCCGCGCCTGCTGTTGCTCGACGAGCCGGTCAACGGGCTCAGCCACGGGGAGGTCGGGGAGTTCGCCGACCTCCTGGCCGGCCTGCGCGTGGACTTCGACCTCACCGTGCTGGTGGTGGAACACCATATGGGCTTCGTCATGGGTATCTGCGACCGCGTCGTCTGCCTGGAGTTCGGCCGCGTCATCGCAGACGGCGAGCCCGAAGTGGTGCAGCGGGATCCCGCTGTCATCGAGGCCTACCTGGGGACGGCGGCATGAGCGGGTCAGGCCCGGAGGAGGTAGCGGAGCGTGGCCACGGAGGGCCCCCGCTCGTGCCCGATCGGAAGCGCATGAGCGGAGAGCCTTTCCTCAGCGTCACCGGGCTCACGGCGGGTTACGGCGCGGCCGAGGTATTGCACGGGATCGAATTCTCCGTCGCCGCCGGAGAGGTCTGTGCCGTTCTGGGACCCAACGGCGCCGGTAAGACGACCCTGCTGCGCGCGCTGTCGGGGATGGTCCGCACCCGCGGCTCGGTCACCCTGGCGGGTGCCGAGGTCGCGGGCCGGGCGCCGGAGAAGCTGGCCCGCATGGGTGTGGCGCACGTCCCGGAGGGTCGGGGCACCTTCACGCCGCTGACCGTCGAGGAGAACCTCCGCCTGGGCGCCTATTCACGACGCGATCGCGGCAGCACCGAAGCCGATCTGCGTCGCGTCTTCGACTACTTCCCGATCCTGCGGGAGAAATTGCACGAAACGGCGGGCCGGCTGTCCGGCGGTCAGCAGCAGATGCTCGCGCTCGGCCGCGCACTGATGTCGCGGCCGCGCCTGCTGCTGCTGGACGAGCCGTCACTCGGACTCGCACCACTGGTGACCCGGGAACTCTTCCGCATCGTGCAGACCATCAACACAGAGGAACGCACCACCGTGATCGTCGTCGAGCAGAACGCTCATCTGGCCCTGCGCACCGCGCACCGGGCTCATGTCCTGGAAAGCGGGCGCATCGTCTTATCCGGTACGGCCGCCGATATCTCCGCGAACGAGCAGGTCGCGCAGTCCTACCTCGGATACCGGGTGTGACCGTGTCCGGATTCGCGCAACAGATCATCGAAGGCCTCAGCGCGGGTGCCCTCTACGCCGGGCTGGCCCTCGCTCTCGTCCTCATCTACCGGTTCACCGGGATCGTCAACTTCGCCCAGGGCGAGCTGGCCATGTTCTCGGCCTTCCTGGCCTGGCAGCTGGTCCAGGCCGGAACGCCGTTCTGGCTGGCGCTTCCGGCCACCATCGCGCTGTCCTTCGCCGCGGGAATGCTCATCGAACGAATCGTCATCCGGCCCGTGGAGGGCGCGCCGGAGCTGACACTCGTGATCGTCACGGTGGGTTTGTTCTTCGTCGTCAACGCCGCGGCCGGGTGGATCTGGTCGTATCAGCTGAAATCGTTCCCGAATCCGTTCCCGGAGGGAACGCTGCGGGTCGGCGAGGTCAGCGCCGGGTACGGCAACCTCGGCATCCTCGCCGTGGTCGCGGTGGTGATGGCCCTGCTGTATCTGCTGTTCCGCTACACCAGAACAGGTTTGGCGATGCGCGCGGTGGCGGCGAACCCGCAGTCCGCGCGACTGGTGGGGATCGGCGTGGGCACGGTGCTCGCGCTCGGCTGGGGACTGGCCGCTGCCGTCGGCGCGGTATCCGGCGTGCTGTCGGCGCCCCTGCTCTTCCTGGAACCCAACATGATGGGCGGCGTCCTCATCTACGCCTTCGCGGCCGCCACTCTCGGCGGATTCGACAGTCCCGGTGGCGCGGTCGCCGGCGGGCTCATCGTCGGGGTCGCCGAAACCCTGGCCGGTGCCTATCTCGACGTCATCGGCACCGAACTCAAGATCGGCGTGCCGCTGGTGATCATCCTCGGTGTGCTGCTGGTGCGGCCGCAGGGCCTGTTCGGCACCCCGGTGGTGGAAAGGGTATGAGCGATATGGGAATCCGGCACACCGCGGTGGAGCCCGCGCCCGCCCCGCCGGTCGCGCCGCCACCTTCGGCGCGGCCCGCCCCCCGGTCACGGCGCATGCGGATCAACGGGTCCTGGGTGGCGGTGGCGGTCGTGGCGGTGGCGGCCTGCTGGGCGCCGTTCGAGCTCGCCCCCTTCCATACCTTCCAGCTGGCGTTGGCGATGATCTACGCGATCGCATTGCTCGGCCTGAATCTGCTGGTCGGGCACACCGGGCAGATATCGCTGGGTCACGGTGCCTTCTTCGCGGTCGGTGCCTATACCGCCGCGATCATGATGGACCGCTGGGATACGCCGTACCTGCTGACCTTGCCGGCGGCGGCCGCGGTGGCCTTCGTGCTCGGAATCGGGCTGGGAGTGCCGGCGCTGCGGCTGCGCGGTCTCTATCTGGCACTGGTGACGCTGGCCATCGCGATCTTCCTGGTACCGCTGCTGAAACGCTTCGAATCGGTGACCGGCGGGTCCATGGGCCTGACCCTCGACAAACCGCGGCCTCCGGCCTGGAGCGGACTGGCCGAGGACCAGTGGCTGTACTTTCTCGCGCTGGCGGTGACGGCGGTGAGCTACCTGCTGGTGGCCGGGCTGCTGCGCTCGCGGGTCGGGCGGGCGCTGCACGCGGTCCGCGATAACGAGATCGCCGCCGAGGTGACCGGTGTGCGCCCGGCGTTCTACAAAACGCTGGCCTTCGCCTGGGGCGCGATGTTCGCCGGTGTCGCGGGCTGTGTCTACATCTGGGTGATCGGGTACGTATCGCCCGATTCGTTCACCCTCACGCTGTCCATCACGTTGCTGGCGGGCCTGGTCGTCGGTGGCCTCGGCGGACAGTGGGGGCCGCTGCTGGGCGGGATGTTCGTCATGTACGTCCCCAGTTTCGCCCAGGACGTCAATCAGGCCGCGCCGGGAGTGATCTTCGGGCTGCTCATCATCGCGGTCATGTACCTCGCGCCGAATGGATTGGCCGGACTCGTCGGCCGGGCGGCGCACTGGCTCGGACACCGGGCCCGGAAAGGAAGAACCCATGCGCACTAGAGCGATACAGGCGGTGGCCGCCACGGCCGCGGTGCTGCTCGCGGTCGCCGGCTGTGGTAGCCGCGACGACGGGGACAGCGCCGTCGCCTCCGGTGACTGCCAAGGTCAGCAGACCACCGGACTCACCGGCACCAGCATGAAACTGGGTGGTGTGTTCCCGCTGTCGGGCCCGGCTTCGGCGTATGCCGAGCTGCCGAAGGGGATGCAGGCCTACTTCGCCTACGTCAACGCCGAGAGGGGCGGGATCGACGGACGCCAGGTCGACTATCTGTTGCGCGACGACGGCTACCAGCCGCCGAAAACCGTGGAGGAGACCCGGCGTCTGGTCGAGCAGGACCAGGTGTTCGCGGTCCTGTCGACCCTCGGCACGCCGACCTCCGCCGCGGTGTGGGACTACCTGAACCAGCGCGAGGTGCCACAGATCTTCGTCGCCGGTGGCGCTACCCAGTGGGGCACCGGCGACGGCCATCCGTGGACCATCGGATGGCAGCCCAGCTACCACGCCGAGGGCCGGATCTTCGCGGACTACGTGAAGCAGCAGAAACCCGATGCCACCGTCGCCGTGATCTACCAGAACGACGATTTCGGCAAGGATCTGCTGGCCAGTTTCAAGGAGGGCACCGCGGGCAGCGGGGTCCGGGTGATCGCCGAACAGAGTTACGAGGTCACCGATCCCACCGTGGATCCGCAGCTGCGGAACCTGGCCGGTTCGAAGGCCGATGTCCTGCTGAACTTCTCGACCCCGAAATTCGCGGCGCAGACCCTGGCCGGCGACGCCCGGAATCCGGAATGGAATCCGCTGCACATCCTCTCCCAGGTGTCCAGCACCATGAGCGTGCTGACGCCGGTCGGACTCCCGAATGTCCAGAACGTGGTCACCTCGGTGTTCGTGAAGGATCCTGCCGATCCGCAGTGGGTCGAGGACCCGGGTATGAAGCTGTACCGCGACAAACTGGCCCAGTACGTTCCCGGCGCCGATCCCGACGACGGCTACACGCTGGTCGGCTGGGCGATGGCGCAGAGCTTCCACAAAACCTTCGACGCCGCCTCCTGTAAGACCCGTGAGGGTCTGCGGGACGCCATGCGCTCGCTGGACAACGTCGAAATCGACCTGCTGCTGCCCGGTATCACGCTGCAGACCGGCGAGGGCGACGGATACCCCATGGAGGCCATGCAGATTCAGCGGTTCGAGGGGGACCGCTGGGTGCTCGCCGGCGATCTCGTCGATACCGCCGGTCGATGACAGACCACCCCCGCACAACGTCCGCGGCGCAATCCGGTGCCGACGGCCGCCTCGATATCAACCGATGAGGACAGTCACGATGAAACTCAGAACCAGCGTTGTCACCGCCGCGATCGCGGTGGCGGCTCTCGGCGCGACGGTGGCCCCCGCCTCGGCGCAGCCCGCCCCCGCGCCGCGGGAACTCACCTACGAGATCACTCACGAGGGTGATTCGGCCGTGGTGGCGACGAACGGCAAATGGCAGGTGGCCGGCGATCAGCTCATCCTGAAAGCGGTCGACGAAACCCCGCTGAGCACGGTGCCGTTGACCTATCGCAGGGACAATATCGCCTTCCCGATCGCCGCGAAGATCGACGGCGGCACCGCTGTGCTCACCCCGCAGCGGGACGGCGGGGTGCCGGTGGCTCCGGTGAATGCCCCGGTGATCACGCCGGAGCAGGCCGGTAAGGAGATCGCCGAACAGTTCACCCCGCGCGATATGCAGGCGCTCGGTGTGTTCACGCAGCGCGCGACCATGAGCGCTGCCATCGCCGGTGCCGTCGGCGCGGTGATCGGCGGCAGCCTGGGCTGTGTGCTCGGCGCGGCGACCGGCGCGCTGGTCTCCAGCCCGGTCGCGCTGCTGCTGGTGCCGTTCGTCGGCGCCACGATCGGCGGCTGTGTGGCGGGGGCGGCGGCGCTCGGTGCCGCGGGTGGCATCATCGGCGCCTTCCTCATCGGTGGGCCGGTGGCCGTTTTCGCCGCCTTCCAGTACTTCTCGACCATTCTGTCGCCGTGCCCGCCGGAGCATCCGGCCTGCCGCCCGACCACCCCGTAGTAGCTCATCCCGCCTGTGCCCGCCCCCGGATATCCGAGGGGGCGGGCACAGGCGTGTCGGCGGGAGCCCGATTGCGCGTCCGGTTCCGGGACACGGATGGCATGCTGTCCCCTATGGCCGATATTCGCCTCGATGTCTCCGACTCCGTCGCCACCATCACCCTGGACCGACCCGCTCAACTCAACGCCTTCACCACCGCCATGGGCTACGAGTTGATCGAGGCTTTCGATACCTGCGACCGCGACGACGCGGTGCGCGTCGTCGTCATCACCGGCGCGGGCCGTGCCTTCTGCGCCGGTGCGGACCTGTCCGCCGGAGCGGAAACCTTCGTGGCGCCCGACGACGGCGATGCCGCGGACTTCCGCGACGGTGGCGGGGAAGTGGTGCTGCGGATGTTCGAATCCCGCAAACCGATCATCGCCGCGATCAACGGTCCCGCTGTCGGGGTCGGTATCACCATGACCCTCGCCGCCGATTTCCGGCTGGCCGTCGGCACCGCGAAGATCGGGTTCGTCTTCAACCGGCGCGGTATCGTCCCGGAATCCTGCTCCAGCTGGTTCCTGCCGCGGCTGGTTCCGGTGCAGAAAGCGCTGGACTGGGTGTACTCGGGCCGGATCGTGGAGGCGGCCGAGGCGTACGAGGCCGGGCTGTTCTATGGGTTGTATCCGGCGGAAAGCCTGCTGGACGAGACCTACGCGCTGGCGCGGCGCCTGACCGAGCACACCGCCCCGGTCTCGGTGGCGCTCTCCCGGCAGATGTTGTTGCGCGGACTCGGCGCCGACCATCCGATGATCTCCCACCGTGTCGAGTCCCGGGGGATCCGCAGCCGTGGTGCCAGTGCCGATGCGAAGGAAGGGGTTTCGTCGTTCCTGGAGAAGCGGGCGGCGGAGTTCCCGGACAGCGTGGTGCGCGATCTGCCGGATATCTTCGGAGACGACCTGCCGGTACCGCCGTTCCGGTCCTGAGACCGATCGGCCGGGGGAGGGCACGGTCGCGACGGGATACTCGGCAACGATGAGTTCGCAAAAGTGCGCGGACACCGTGTCCCGGGTCTAGGATTTGTGGCACAACGAATTTCGGAGGTGCTGCATGCCGGACGAGGTCCTGGCGCCCAACATCGAGCTTTTCTCCCGCAACGGATTCGCCGGCCCGAACACCACCATCGTCCGGGCCCAGTATCGACCCCGGTTCCTGCGCGCCCGTGGCGATTACGTGCCGCGGCGCTTCCACACCTGGGAGCTACCCGCCGGTGTGTTCGCCGAGCCCAAAGCGCTACCGGTGCCGATCCTGCAGGGCGAGGGCATCTCCTTCGAACTGAATCGCCGTTCGGCGGCAACGACTTTCGGTTACGTCAATGTATGGGCCGACGAACTGCACTACATCGTCTCCGGCCGGGGCGAACTCGATACCGAGGTCGGCACCCTGGAGGTCCGGGCCGGGGATTTCGTTCTGATCCCCCGTGCCGTCACCTATCGGTGGGGTGAGATCGCCGAGGAGATCAGCGAATTCGTCGTGGTCACCGCCAGCGAACTCCATCTCGACCCCGAGGGTGCGCCCGGCACCTTCAATCCCGATCTGCATCTGGACCGTCCGGTACCGCACGGTCGTCCGGGGCTGCCGACCGAGGAGGAGTACGAGGTGGTCGTCCGGACCGGCCAGACCTTCACCTCGTATTTCTACGATGTCGATCCCGTTCCCTGCCTCGACGCGCTGGGCGCTCCGCTGGTCCTGCGATTCAATATCCAGCACGTACAGGGTCTCGGCGTCGCGGAGGGCGGTCTGGCCCCGGCTCGGCTGATGAGCAGCACCTCGGGCCACGATTTCGTCTTCGGTACCGGCAGCCGGCGCAGTACGCGTCCGCCGATCCACCACAATGCCGATTTCGACGAGGTCATCTGCTATGGGATGGGTCCCTCGCCGTGGGGCTCGGTCGATACGCCCGGAACCGTCACCTGGACTCCGAAGGGGCTGCTGCATCAGGGCCCCGAGGAGGATGTCCAGCCCGGATACCGTGCCTTCCTGGTCGAGACCCGCTCCTCCCTGACCATGACCCCGGCCGGCCGCGATATCGCACACCTGATGGAAACCGATCAGTACGGCGTCCATCCCGCCGAGGGGCAGCCGGCCACCGCGCGCTGATATGCGGGTATCGGCCGGTCGCGAGGCCGGCCGATACCGGCTCACCGGTTACTACTGCTGCCCGAGCCAGTCGATCATCGTGCCGGTTCCCTCCCGGAACGCACGGGAGCGGGGCCGGTTCAGGAAGCCGTGCCTGGACGCGGGGACCACGATGTGCTCGGCGGCGACACCGGCCTCGGCGAGCTCTCCGGCGAATGCGGTACTGGAGGCGCCCAGGGTGTCGTGGGCGGCATCGAGCAGCAGGACCGGCGGCAGGCCGGTCAGTTTGCCGCCGCCCGGAAACACCTCCGGATCCCGCAGCAGACCCGGGGAGCCCGTGTAGTTGAGGTTCATCCGCCGGATCACATGCGGCGAGAACGTGTAGAGGCGGTGCCGGCCGCGTACCCGAACCCGCACCGCATCCGGCAGTGCCGGAAGTTCGGCGTGCAGGGTCGCATACGCGAGGATCAGTCCGGCAGGCGGTTGGGCATCCCGGTCGCGCAGCCGCAGCGCGACCGAAGCGGCCAGGCAGGCGCCGGCGCTCGCGCCACCCAGCACGATCCGCGGCTCCCGCCGCATGAGATCGGTGGCCGCGGCCAGGACGTCGTTCAGCGGTGCCGGGTACCGGTTGCCGGACGGGCGCAGCTTCGGCGGACCCCAGACGCGGAACCGGGGAACCAGGGCGTAGTCGACGGTCCTTACCCGGCGTCCGGTTCCCGCGATCCGCAGCGCGGTCTCATGGGATTCGGGCTGGTCGAGCCCGCCGGATACGAAGGCGCCGCCGTGCACCCACAGCAGTGGTTTCGCGGCGGGGTCCGGCGCGACCGGCAGGTATTCGCGGATGGGCACCGGACCGCGGGGGCCCTCGACCGTCGTATCACTGATCTCCAGGTCGCCCATCCACCGTCCTCGCCGTATGCGTCTCCGGTCGCCTGCGAGCTCCGCGGTGGGCAGGGCGCGCGCTGTCCAGGTTCGGACCCGGCGACAACTTTCGTCAGCGATCGTAACCCCGGGTTTCCCAGCCGCCGCGGTGACCAGCGCTTACATGGTGTTTTCCGGCGGATTCCCGGTGCGTGCCTCAACTCACAAGGCTGCTCCGGAACCCTGCGCACCCCCGGTTTGTTACACCGGAGCGTGACTTCTACCGCTACCGGTCCGGCCACGAATCCCGCGACCACCGCCCGCACCGGCTGGCATATCCCGGCCATGCTGGCCCTGGCACTCGGTGGTTTCGGCATCGGTACCACGGAATTCGTCACGATGGGTCTGCTCCCGGATATCGCGACGTCGTTCTCCGTCTCCGAGCCCACCGCCGGGCACGCTGTCTCCGCGTATGCGCTGGGCGTCGTGGTCGGTGCGCCGGTGATCGCCGCGGCCTGCGCCGCGGTACCCCGTAAACGGCTGCTCATGGTCCTGATGGCCGCGTTCACGATCGGGAACCTCGCCTCGGCCTTCGCACCGAATTTCGCGGCCATGATCGGCGCGCGGTTCGTGGCCGGTCTACCGCACGGCGCCTATTTCGGCGTGGCCTCGCTGGCCGCGGCGACGCTGGCGCCTCCGCGTCAGCGGGCCAAGGCCGTCGCCGCGGTGATGCTCGGGTTGAGTATCGCCAACGTTCTCGGGGTACCGGTCGCGACATGGCTGGGACAGAACCTCGGCTGGCGCAGTGCCTATGTGCTGGTCGCGGTGATCGGCGCGGCCACCGTACTGGCGGTATCGCGGTTCGTGCCGCCGCTGACCGCGATCGTGATCACCAACCCGCTGACCGAACTCGGCGCGCTGCGCCGGCCCCAGGTGCTGCTCACCCTCGCCGTCGGTGCGATCGGCTTCGGTGGCATGTTCGCCGTCTACACCTATGTGAGCACCACCCTCACCGATGTCGCGGGCCTGGGCGCGGGACTGGTACCGGTGGTGCTCATGCTCTTCGGCGTCGGCATGGTGCTGGGCAATATCGCCGGGGGGATCCTGGCCGATCGTGGCGTCGACCGGTCGATCTTCCTGGCGATGGGCGCCATGATGGTGATCCTGCTGATCTTCGTGGCCGCCGCGCATCATCCGGTCACGGCCGGAATCGGCGCCCTGCTGGTCGGTGCGTCCGGCGCGGCACTGGCCCCCGGACTGCAGACCCGGCTGATGGATGTCGCGGCCGATGCGCAGACCCTGGCCGCGGCTCTCAACCACGCCGCCCTCAATATCGCGAACGCCGCCGGTGCGTGGCTGGGTGGGCTGGTGATCGCCGCCGGATACGGATACACCGCACCCGCCCTGGTGGGGGCGGGTCTGGCACTGGCGGGGGTGCTGCTGTTCACGGTCACCGTCTGGGCGGCCCGCAGGAAGCCGGCGGCGCGCGTGCACTGACCGAAACGCCGCCCTCCGGTCACCGGGCCGACCGCCGACATGATGCATGATCGGTGCGAACGTCGGCGAATGATCTGCGGTGGTACTCGGGAGCGGGGCGAGCAGAGAGGTCCAGTGCATGACCGAGCAACAGGTGCCGGAGCGGACGGTGCAGGTTACGGTTCTCACCCTCACTGCGATGGTCGTCGGGTCGATGGTCGGGGCGGGGGTTTTCTCGCTACCGCGCCGCTTCGCGCAGGAGACCGGAGTATCGGGAGCGCTGATCGCCTGGACCATCGCGGGGGCCGGGATGCTGACGCTCGCTCTGGTGTTCCAGCGGCTGGCGGTGCGCAAACCTGATCTGGACGCCGGAGTATACGCCTACGCCAAGGCCGGATTCGGCGAGTTCACCGGGTTCTTCTCCGCCGTCGGATACTGGGCCAGCGCCTGCGTCGGCAATGTGACGTACTGGGTTCTGATCATGTCGACGCTCGGTGAGTGGATTCCGGCGCTGGGTAAAGGCGACACCCTGATCGCGGTGGTGTTGTCGTCGGTGGGCCTGTGGTCGTTCTTCCTGCTCATCCGGCGCGGTACCAAGGAAGCCGCGGCCCTCAACCGGATCGTCACAGTGGCGAAACTGGTGCCGATCATCGTCTTCGTCCTCCTCGCCGCATTCCTGCTGGACCCTGCGGTATTCGCGGACAATTTCCGCGGCGCCGACTACGGGGGGTCGCTGTTCGAGCAGGTGAGCGACACGATGCTGGTGACGGTTTTCGTGTTCCTCGGAGTGGAGGGGGCGAGCGTGTACTCCCGGCATGCCCGGCGCCGGGAGGATGTCGGCCGCGCCACCCTCCTCGGATTCGTCAGTGTCCTGGCGATCTTCGCCTCGGTGACGATCGTCTCCTACGGAATCATGCCGAGCAGCCAGATCGCCGAACTGCGGCAACCGTCCATGGCGGGTGTGCTCGATTCCGCCGTCGGCTCCTGGGGAACCGCGTTCGTCAGCGCCGGTCTGATCATCTCGGTACTGGGCGCCTATCTCGCCTGGTCGCTGATGGCCGCGGAAGTGCTGTTCGTCGCCGCGAAGGACAACGATATGCCAGGGTTCCTGGCACGTTCGACGGATAACGACGTACCCGTGAACGCGTTGCTGCTCAGTACCTCGCTCTCCCAGACCGTGCTGATCATCACGATGTTCTCCGAGGACGCCTTCGATTTCGCACTCGACCTGACCGCGGCCCTGACCCTCATCCCGTTCCTGCTCGCCGCCGGATACGCGCTGAAACTCTGCCTCACGCGCGAGACCTACGGCGGCGCCGCGGCCTCGGCGCGGCGCGGCGATCTGATCATCGCGGTACTCGCGACCGTGTACACGGCATTCCTGCTGTACGCGGCCGGCCCGAAGTTCCTACTCGTCTCGCTCATCTTCTACGCGCCCGCGACCGTGCTGTTCGTCCTGGCCCGGCGGGAACAGGGCCGGAGGGTGTTCTCACCGCGTGAGGCCGCGTTCTTCGCCCTGGTGGCGGCGGGCGCGGTCCTCGGCGTGCTGGCCCTGGCGGTGGGCTGGGTGAGCCTGTGACCGCCGCACGATCGATCACTCCCACCGACGGAAGGGTGCGCAGATGACCGCGAACACCAGTGCGGGCCGGTTCGGTGTCCACTCCGAGGTCGGACGGCTGCGCAGAGTTCTCGTATGCGCCCCGGGATTGGCCCACGAACGGCTGACCCCCAGCAATTCCGACGAACTGCTGTTCGACGATGTGATGTGGGTCGAGGCGGCGCAGCGCGACCACCTGGATTTCGTCAACAAACTGACCAACCGCGGGGTCGAGGTCGTCGAACTGCACGATCTACTGGCCGAGACGATGGCGATTCCGGAGGCCCGCACCTGGCTGCTGGACCGCAAGATCATCGCGAACCGGGTCGGGATCGGGTTGCTCGACGCCGCCCGCGCCTATCTCGACACCCTCGGCCCTCGCGACCTCGCGCGGTTCCTCATCGGCGGACTGTCGACCGCGGATCTGCCCGTCGACTACCGGACGGACTATATTGCGCTGGTCCGGGAATCGCTCGGCTCGCCCGAGTATCTGCTCCCGCCGCTGCCGAACACTCTCTACACCCGCGACACCACCTGCTGGATCTACGGCGGCCTGACCCTCAATCCGCTCTACTGGCCGGCCAGGCACGACGAACCGCTGCTGATGAAGGCGATCTACCTGTTCCATCCGGACTACACCGGAGCGACCGTGTGGTGGGGTGATCCCGAGAAAGACTGGGGTCAGGCGACATTGGAGGGCGGTGACGTCATGCCGGTCGGCAACCGCGCGGTGCTGGTCGGGATGAGCGAACGCACCTCGCGCCAGGCCATCACTCAGCTGGCGAAAGCCCTGTTCGACGCCGGCGCCGCCGACCAGGTGGTCGTGGCGGGGATGCCCAAGCTACGGGCAGCGATGCATCTGGACACCGTCTTCACCTTCGCCGACCGGGACCTGGTGACCGTCCATCCGGGCATCGTCGACGGAATCCACCCGTTCACCCTGCGCCCGTCCGATCGTGCGCCGGGAGTGGAGATCACCGACGAGCGTGACAACCCGTTCGTGGACGTAGTGGCGCGGGCACTCGGATTCCCGCGGCTGCGGGTGGTCGAGACCGCGGGAGATATCTACGCCTCCGAACGTCAGCAGTGGGATTCCGGCAACAACGCGGTGGCCCTCGAACCGGGTGTCGTTTTCACCTACGACCGCAACACCCAGACGAACGCGGCGCTGCGCCGGGCGGGGGTCGAGGTCATCACCATCGTCGGCGCCGAACTCGGGCGCGGGCGGGGCGGTGGCCACTGCATGACCTGTCCGATCGTCCGCGACCCGATCGACTGAGTGTTCGCGCGCCGGTTACCGGCGGCCCGCGGCGGGTGTCGACAGGAGTCCGCGCCCCGCGTGCGGTATTCGATGGGGCTCGTCCCGCTCTCACCGATCGGCGGTGCGGCTCCGCGCTCGAGCAGATCTCCGCGCGTGCGGCCACCAAGGTCACCCATGTGACCTACCGTCTCGTCGGCCGGACGACGAACCCCGCCGACATGCTGTCGTAACACCGCAGGTAGACCGCTCGAAATATCCGGCACCGCACCACACACGGTGTGATGTGATCGCCTCGTCCACACCGGACGTGAAGCCACGAATCGGGGCACAATGACCTCCGTCGGGTCGCTCGTGCAGATCGAAGGACCCGCCGTAGACCGTACGGAGGAGGTGGTATGGCGACTGTCGCCGCGTTCGCGCTGCGCGCCGGTCTGCGGTCACTCACTCCGGGCCCCGCCGCGAATGCCCGGCCGGAGCCGGTTTCCGGCCTGTACGAGTTCGACCCCGGAGCGCCGGCCGAAATGCCGGCCGGATCCATGATCTACGTGCCGTCGAAGCGATGGCCGGAGATCTCCGCGCCCGAGAGCCTCCCCGAGGCTATGCGGTCGGCCGGCGGTATCGCGATTCTGGTCGACCACGACGATCATCACCTGCCACCGGAATTCGTCGCCGAATGTGTCCGCCGGTCGCTGCCGGTGTTCCTTCTGCCGAAGGCGGCCACATTCGAGCACATACATACGCTGCTGGCCGGCGATCCGGGCAGCGCCCCGGAGGAACCGGCCCCCGCAGGTGAGGTGGCGGCGGTCCGCGCCGCCCTCGACCGGTTTCTGGGCGGCACCACGCTCAGCGGATGGCTGGTCCTGCGCGGCTGCGTGATACCGGGCCGGCACCCGACCGATCCCGAGCTGCTGCGCATCTTGCTCTCCCGCCCGCCGGTGTATCCGGCGAAGGCGGCGGGCACGGCCGCCGCGTTACACCTGACCCTGCCCGAATCCGGCCACGCGTTCCTGCTGGCCAATCCGGACCGGATCGCGCTCGACTCGCGGCGGGTCGCGGGTCTGCTCCGTCGACTCGACACGCACGCCCAGGCGATCGAGGTCACACGCTCCGCCCGCCGGGACCTCGAAGGTGCGTTGATACGGGAACTGGTCGACGCGACAGTGGCCTCGAGCGCCCTCGACCCCTGGGCCCGCTCGCTCGGACTCGAGCCGGGCTCCCGGGTCCGGGCCATCGCGGCAACGGCAGCAGGTGTATCCGCCGAGCGGATACCGGCCGCGCTGCAGGATCTGGCGTGTGGACTCGGCAGCACCTGTGTGGCGGGCGCATCCGGTGAGAGCGCTTATGCCCTGGTCACCCTCGACGCGGCTGCCGGCGGCGCGGGTGAACTCGTGCCGTTCGAGGAAGCCCTGCGGGTACTGACCACACTGTTCGAGTTCCGGTACGGTGCGTCGCTGTCGGTCGGCACCAGTTCCTTCGTCCTGCGTGACAGCAACGACCTGGTCCGCGGGCTCATCAACGCCCGGCAGCTCGCGGACCGGGACGCGCGTGCGACCCGGGCCGTAGCGGGTCGCCACACCCTGCCGCCGCCGCTGGCGGCGACATTGCTGACCGCGCAACCTCACCTGTCCGCGACCCTCGACCGCGTGCTGCTGCAACCGGTTGTCGATTACGACCGGGACCGGGGATCACGGTATCTGGAGACGCTGCGGACCTTCCTGGCGCTGGACGGTCAGTTCGCTGCGACGGCTACCGAACTGGGTATTCACATCAACACCCTGCGGTACCGGCTGACCCGCATCGAGCGGCTCACCGGCCGCGGCGTGCACTCCACTGCTGATCGGGTGGATTTCTATCTGGCACTGTGCCTGCGAGAGTTACGGAACGACTAACTGCCGGCCCTCGGACCACCAGGGCTCCGGGAGACGGGGCGAAAATTCCTCGATCACCTCGTAGTCGCCGCCCACGGCACGGCCCACGTAGGTGGGATGTGCACTGTAATGGTTGCCCCGGAAATAGAAGGGCAGCCCTTCCGGGCTCCCATCGAAACGCACACCCGGCAGCGCCGCGGCGAGAGCGTCCGGATCCGCCGAGCCCGTCTGTTCGGCCGCCAGGCGCAGGGCGTGTACCGCGTTGTACGCGCCCACCTGCGCCGAATGGGAATAGCGTTGTCCGCGAACCTCGTACAGCGCCGCCCGGTACGCGGGATTGGCCGGGGAATCGAGTCCGGAGAAATAGGTGGCCACCATGTAGTGGCCTTCGCTGACCTCGGCGGGCATATGCGCGAGGTCGATTCCGGTGGTGACCGTGGCGGCGATGGGCAGGGACGCCGCGGTGTATCCGGCATCGTGGAATTGCCGGTAGAAACTCGTGGTCGAATCGACGCCGACGAGATTGCAGATGATCACCGCCGGACGGGTGCGCGCGATATCGGAGAGGACGGCGCCGAAATCGGTTTCCCCCAGTGGCGCGTGCCAGGCGCCGACCGTCATCATCTCCCACCGGCCGCCGAGCCGGCTGATTCCCTCCGCGAGCACTCGCGGATATATGTAATCCGAGCCGACGATATAGACCCGTCGGCCCAGATTCTCCGCGATCCAGCTCAGATAGTCCTCGAGGTACTGGTTGGGCGCGGCACCGCAGTAGAACACCCGTGGATCGGTTTCCTCACCCTCGAAATAGGTGGGATACATGAGCAGGGTGCGGTTCTCGTGGATGGACGGGATCATCACCACCCTGCTCGCGGACGTGTAACCCCCCACCACGACATCGACCGATTCGTTCCGGCACAGATGGTCGATACCGCGTGCGGTCAGCGAGACCTGGGAGCGGTCGTCGAAAACGGCGGTACGCAACTCCGCACCGCCGACGCCGCCCGTCGCGTTGATCTCGTGGACCGCCAGCAGGGCACCGTCGAGAATCGACTGTTCCATTTCCGCCTGCGCGCCGCCGAGTGAGTAGAGCATGCCGATTTTCACCCTCACCGCTCCTCTCCACGCCTCCGGCATCGTCGTGACCAGGACACTGTACGGCGTACCGGTGCCCGGCACCGCCCGACTCCGTGAAGCTCACACCGGCGCCCCCGCCCGTGTTTCGATGCGGTGACAGTGCGTCTCGTCCAGATGTCCGATACCCGGATTTTACGCGGACCCATCCGATATTTCCCCAGCTCATCGCGGTGATCACGGGGTCAGGCTCGTATCGATCTCCAAGTCCTGCGCGACGGTGCCGGTCGGAAAGGCCAATTGTCGCCCCGCCCGCCGCGGCGTTTCGTAGTAGCCGGTCCGCGACATATTCCGAGGAGGGCGAGATGACCGAAGCCAGCAGTCGAGCGGAGAGGATCCGCACTGCGGTCGATATCGGTGGGACGTTCACCGATGTGTTCATTCAGCGCGGCGACGGCACGATCGTCACCGCGAAATACCCGACCCAGGCCGATCCGATCGAGGGCGTACTCGCCGGGATGAAGCAGGCGGGGGTGAGCTGGGAGGATGTCGAGTTCTTCTCGCACGGTACGACCATCGCGACCAATGCTCTGATCACCCGGCGATTCCCGCGGGTGGCGATGGTGACCACCGAGGGCTTCCGCGATGTGCTCGAGATTCGCCGCGGCGATCGTGAATCCTGGGACCCCTACGACGAGGTGGCGCCGCCCATCGTGTCGCGCCGCCACCGCCTGACCGTGCGGGAGCGTATCGGCTACGACGGCAAGGTGCTGCAGGCGTTGGACGAGGACCACGCCAGGGATATCGCCCGGATCCTGCGGCGCCGCGAGGTCGAGGCGGTGGCGGTGTGTTTCGTGAACTCGTTCACCAACCCCGAGCACGAGGAGTTGATGGCCGAGATCCTGCAGGAGGAACTGCCGGGGGTTTCGGTCACCACCTCGAGTGATGTGCTGCCCGAGATCTTCGAATACGAACGCTTCTCGACCACGGTCGCGAACGCGGCGCTGGTTCCCATCATCGGCCCCTACGCCCGCACGCTGGAAGGCCGGCTGAGTGAGAGCGGCTACGCCAACGACGTCCTGCTACTGCATTCCGGTGGCGGTGTCATGACTCCGGCCATGGCCGAGCGGTACGGCGCCCGGCTGGCCGCCTCGGGTATCGCGGCGGGCGCCATCGCCAGTCGCCATATCGCGCGCATGTGCGGATTCGAGAATTCGATCGGTTTCGATATGGGCGGGACGTCGACCGATGTCTCGCTCACCGACGACGGCGTATTGGGCACCACGAACCGGTGGAGTGTGGAATTCGGCCACCCCATCTGCTTCCCGAGTATCGAAGTCCTCACCATCGGTGCGGGTGGCGGTTCCATCGCCTGGCTCGACGATGCCGGTTCGTTGCGCAACGGTCCGCAGTCGGCGGGCTCCGACCCGGGCCCGGCCTGCTACGGAATGTCCGGTGCGGACGCGACGAACACCGACGCCAATCTGATCCTGGGAACGGTCGGCCGGAAGCTCGCCGGCGGTGTGCGGGAACTGGACGAGTCGCAGGCCCGCGCCGCGGTGGAGCGGATCGCGGCGCCACTCGGTCTCGATGCCGATACCGCCGCCCAGTCCATCATCAAGGTGGCCAATGCCAATATGGCCGACGCGATCCGCCTCATATCCATCCGGAAAGGTCACGACCCGCGCGATTTCGCGCTCGTCGGTTTCGGCGGGGCCGGACCGCTGCACGCCGCCTACCTGGCCAAGGATCTCGGAATCCCCACCGTGATCATCCCCCCGCACCCCGGCGTGACCTCCGCGATGGGCTGCATGCTGGTGGATGTCCAGCACGACCTGACCACCATGTATCTGGCCGACGCCGCCGAGGTCGATCTGGGCCACCTCGCCGAATCCTTCCGCAAGCTCCAGGCCGAGGGGCGCGAGCGGCTGGTCGCGGAACATGTCGCCGAGCAGGACATGGTTTTCGAGTACTACGTCGACACCCGCTACATGGGCCAGTGGCGTGCCATAGCGGTCCCGGTCACGATGCCCCTGACCTCCCTCGACGATGTTGTCGCCACCTTCCACACGCAGCACCACAAGGAGCACAACTACGCCGACGAGCAGGCCGGTGTCGAGATCTACCGGATTTCGGTGCGCGCCATCGGTGTCACCCCCAAACCGACGGTCGAGCCGGCGCAACTCATCGACCCCGCCGAGTTCACACCGGTCCCCATCGAGGTGCGCCGGGTCTTGTTCCCCGACGAATCGACCCGTCTCGACACCCCGGTCTACGACCGCGCGCACCTGCCCGCCGGCGCGATCCTGGACGGCCCGTGCATCGTCGACCAGCTGGATTCGACCACCGTCGTTCCTCCTCGTACCACCGCGCAGGTCGACGAATGGGGAAATTTGCTGCTCCGGCCGGCCGTCTGAGGTCCGATCCGTCCGAAACCACACTTCCACGAGGTATAGAACCATGGCTACATCACTGGACCCGGTGACCTTCGAGGTCCTGAAGAACTCCTTCATCAGCACGGTGGATCAGATGGCGGAGCAGATTCTGCGGACCTGCTACTCCTTTGTCATCTATTCGCGTGACTTCTCCTCGGCGCTCTGCGATACCGAGGGCAATACCGTTATGCAGGGTACCGGCGATATCGCCGCGCACGTCGGTACTCTGCATTACACCGCCAAAGCGGTGATCCGGCAGTTCGCCGGCGATATCCATCCCGGCGATGTCTTCGTCATCAACGATGTCTACGAGGGCGGCAGCCATTTCAACGACACCCGGATCATCCGCCCGATCTACTACGAGGGCGAACTACTCGGCTACGCCCAGGCCAACGGGCACTGGGCCGATGTCGGCGGCGCGACCCCGGGTTCGTTCAATGTGAAAGCGCTCGACCATATGGGCGAGGGGCTGCGTATCCCACCGACCCGGCTGTGGAGCAAGGACGAATTCCTCGAGGACGTCGCCTATCTCATCGCCAAGAACACTCGCAATCCACGTGACATCATCGGCGATATGCAGGCCCAGGCGGAGGCCACCCGGGTCGCGGAACGTGAAATCCAGCGACTCTGCGACAAATACGGCGTAGATACGGTGAAAACCGCGATGGCCGAGGTGCAGGATTACGTCGAGGATCTGACCCGGGCCAAGATCGCGGCCCTGCCCGACGGAGTCTGGTACACCGAGGACTACATCGATCAGGATCCCGCGCTCGGCGAAGGCCTCATCCCGGTGACGATGAAGATGACCATCGACGGCGATACCGTGCACTACGACCTGAGCGCTTCGCACGCGTCGATCTCGTCGATGATGAATGCCGGCTTCGGCGGCTCGTTCGCCGGTATCGTCGCCGGTACCAAGATGCAATTCCCGGATATCCCACTGAACTCCGGTTTCTACCGAGTGGTGACCGCGGATCTGGGCCCGGTCGGTTCGGTGGTGAATGCGGATTGGCCGTCGCCGTGCGCGGGCTTCTGCTCCGGGCCTTTCGAGAAGATCATGAGCTCGGTATTCGAGATCTGGTCCGATATCTTGCCGGACCGCGCCATGGCCTGCACCTTCAATCTGGAATATCTGCTGGTCGGCGGCCGGGACGAAAGGGAGAGCGGCAACCCGAATTTCATGTGGTACGACTGGATGATGGGTGGCTGGGGCGCCCGCAACGGCGCCGACGGCTACAACGCCTCGGCGGCCGTGTTCGGAGTCCAGTACGGCACCCAGCCGTTCGAGGGGCAGGAGCGCCTGGCCCCGGTGCTCACCTCCCGCCACGACCTGGTCCCGGATTCGGGTGGGCCGGGCAAGTTCCGCGGTGGCCTCGGTGCTGAGAAAGGTGGCAAGTTGTGGGCCAGCAACAACACGGTGATGTCGTACTGCTGTGATCGCGAACGCTCGGTGACCTGGGGGCTCTGGGGCGGACTGCCGTCGATTCCCCACGGGGTGTGGCTGAACAAGGGCACCGAATCCGAACAGTATCTGGGTTCCATCTTCGCCGCGGTCCCGATCAAATCCGGTGACGAGTTCACCCGGCCGTCGGCCGGTGGCGGTGGTCTGGGCGATCCACTGCGTCGAGAGGTGGCCGCTGTCCTCGAGGATGTGATCGACGGCTACGTCAGTCTCGAACGGGCCGAGAAGGACTACGGCGTCGTCATCAAGGAAATCGACCCGGAGGTCTTCGAATACGCCGTGGACACCACGGCCACCGAGAAGGCTCGCGCCTATATCCGGGACAATCGGCACACGTGGATGGAGCGCGACCCCTACGAGGTCGCCGGCGAATACCGGTCCGGGCTGATCAACGAAATGGACTGTGTGCGCCAGTACGGCGTGATCCTGGACTGGGGCAGCGGTGAGGTGCTGGAGAACACGACCGCCCAGTTCCGCCGGATGCTGCAGCGGCGGACCGTCGTCCATTGGACCGACGATCCGGCCGTCGAGTACGTCAAGGGCACGCTGACCGTATCCGAGGCCGCGGCGGTCTAACCCGGCGGCGCGGGTGTGCGGGGCACGGCGTGGTCCCCGCACACCCCTTCGAACTCCGGCCCGGTTCCGGAGCAGAACCCAGAGTTCTTCATGAATGTGAGAAACCCATGTCAACCTCCACGGAGGCGGTAGCGACCGCCGTACCCGAACTCACTATTTCCTCCTCCGACGACCCCGGTGTCCTGGAACGTGCTGCAGCGGAGGACTATTCGCTGCATATTGTGCCGCTTTCCTGGCGCAGCAGCCGTCTGTCGGTGTCCATGGCCTGGTTCGGGCTCATGAGCGCCATGTTCTGGGTGGTTGTGGGCAGCACCGTGACTCTTACGGTGGGCACCGTCGATACGCTCATCGGTATCGCCCTGTCGGCTGTGAGCTACGGGGCGATCAACTCGATCGTCTCGCGCTACGCGGCCCGCACCGGAACCAGTGTGTCGCTGTTCTCGCGTGCGCTGTTCGGCCGAGCGGGGTCGGCATTCGCCGCTGCCCTGTTCGGCGTGACCATCACCTATTACGTAGTCGCCGAAGGCGCGATCGTGGCCAGTGCGCTGCACGCCTACCTGCCCGCCCTGCCGATGGCCGTGTGCTGTCTGATCGTGGTCGTCTACCAGGCGCCGCTGGCGATGCGCGGCGTCACCACCTGGCTGGACAAGATCAACGGTGCGCTGCTCCCGCTGTACCTGCTGGGTCTCGTCGGATCGGTGGTCTGGGCGATCGTGCGCTACGGATACAGCAACGACTGGCTCACCTACGAGCCCGCGGGCGCGGCCGATCTCGGCGTGCCGGGCTGGTGGTTCGCCTTCACCGTCTATATGGGTGTCTGGGTGGTCACCATGATGGCCTGGGATTTCGCCCGCTTCGGCCGGCCACAGGACGCGGTGTTCAACGGCCGGGTCACCTTCGGCGTCCCGTTCTACGTGATAACTCTCCTGGTGAACGGCATGGTGGGTATCTTCCTGGCCCATACGATCGATATCGCCGGTGCGCTGAACGAGGAATCGGCGATTCTCGGCATCGTGTCGATGATGGGGTTCTGGGGCCTGCTGTGGGTGGTCGTCAGCCAGACCCGGGTCAACACCGGCAACTTCTATCTCGCGTCGACGAATGTCCAGAACTTCTTCGCCCGCGCATGCCGGCTCACACTGCCCCGAGTGGTGTGGCTGGGAGTGATCGCAGTGGTCGTGTACGTGATGATGCTGACGAATGTGCTCACCTGGATCCTGCAGGCGCTGACGTATCAGGGCGTGATCATTGTCGGTTGGGTGGCGATCGCGCTCACCCATATCCTGCTGACATCACGGGGCGCCGGCGTGCACACCGGGGAGCCGGAGTTCCGGCCCGGCCGGGTGCCCGCGGTGAATCCGGCCGGAGTCTCGGCCTGGGTCGTCTCCTCGGTGGCCGGTATCGCGCTGGTGGCCTTCGGCGGCAGCACCGGGTCGGTATGGGCACCGCCGGTGAGTTGCGTGCTGGCCGCGGTGATCTACGGTGTGGCGGTCCGGTTCTCGGCGCCGTCGTGGTTCACTCTCGACCGGCCGTTCGACCCTCGTACCGAGGTCGACGATCCGTGGGAGACCCGGGTCCGGTGCCATTGCTGCGGTGACTCCTATATCGCCTACGAGATGGACCGTGACCCGGCGGCCGGGCATCAAGCGATCTGCCTGGCGTGTGCGTCCGGTACTCCCGGCTTCCTGGCGGCGGCGGAAACCGAGGCGGCCGCGTACCGGCGGCGGGCCTCGACCGGCGCGGTATCGGAGGGAGAGGTGACGGCCGGCGGATGATCGGCCTGCCGGCCGGGCGGGTGGATCTGCTGTTCCGCCCCTCGGTCGTGAGCATGGCCCGCCGAGAGGAAACACCACCTCATCGGCGGGCCCGGCCGCGTGGTTCGGGCGAGAGACAGCCGGTGACCCGCACGCGATGAGCTCGCGTGCCCGGTGCCGCCGGACTCGTCTGTGAGCGGGCTTCAGGAGCCGCGACCGGTTCCGCCCGCCCGGCGTTCCCGGTCCCGCTCGGCGGCGGTGGCGAGATAGTCGCCGAGTTCGCGGCGCAGGGTGGTGTCGAGGGACCGGGCCAGGCTGGTGTGCACGGCGGCGACACCGAGTTCGCGCATCGTGTTCAGCATCCGGGTGGTCGCGGCGATCTCGTCGTTGGAGTCGGGCAGCCAGCCCGGCCCGTGCTCGTCGACGATATGTTTCTTCGCCGCATTGATGAGCAGCCCGCTGATCCCGTCGATCCGTGTCGCGACCTCGGCGTACACCGAGATCAGGGTGCCCAGTTCCACCCCGTATTCATGGAGTTCGGTGAACGAGGTGAGTAGCTGGGTGTCGGTGATCACCACCGTCTCACCGTCCACCCGGACCAGGCCCATCCGGCTCAGCTGGGCCACCAGATCCTCGGTCTGGTCGCCGAGGATGGTGGCCAGCAGTTCCCGGGGGACCTCGAAGGTCTCCTCCTCCGACCAGTTGGCGGTGACGGCGTGCTGCAGGCCCAGCACCTCGGTGAGGTCCTTGCCCGTCTCCCAGCTGGTGATGAAATCGGCGATATGGGCGGTGGTGAAACCGCGCTGCAGCAGCGCGTCGATGAGGCGGAGCCGTTCGAGATGGGAGTCGTCGTAGAGGATGGCGCGGCCGTCGCGGCCGGCGGGCGGCGGCAGCAGGCCACGTTCCTGATAGGCGCGGACATTGCGGGAGGTGGTGCCCGCCGCGCGTGCGAGGTCGTCGATGCGATACCTCGGCATCTGCTCGCGCACCTCCTCGCCCGCCTGCCGCCGGTGACCCCGGCCTCGAGAAATCGAGTGTAGCCGCCGCCTAGGAGGCGGAGACCGCCCTTGCCCTTACCGCCGGTTCCGCGGCCACCAGTGTGTAGTCGCCGAGGTCGACCTCCCGGAGCTGGTTGCGGTACTGGGTGGCGAAACCCGGGTACATGGTCGCGTTGAATCCGTCCTCGGTGAGGTACCAGCTCTGACAGCCCGAATTCCAGGTGGTCGCGTCGAGGCGACGCTGGATGGCCGTGTTGTAGCGGTCCTGGCGGTCCTGGCGGACCTCGAATATCCGCAGATCCCGGTCCAGGATGATGCCGACGGCCCGGACGAGGTAGTCGATCTGGGATTCCATGTACACCAGCGCCGAATTATGGCCCGGTCCTGAATTCGGCCCGAAGGTGAGGAACAGGTTCGGGTATCCGGAGACGGTGACACTCTTGTAGGCGAAAGCGCCACGCTGCCATTCGTCGGACAGCACCCGGCCGTCGCGTCCGGTGATCGGAATCGGTGTACCGGTCTTGGAGACCTGGAAACCGGTGGCGTAGACGATGCAGTCCGCCCGGTGCTCGATACCCTCGGCGGTGCGGATCCCGTCCGGGGCGATTCGCGCGATCGGCCAGGTGATCAGTTTGCAGTTGTCGCGTTGCAGCGCCGGGTAGAAGTCGTCGGTCATCAGCAGTCGTTTGCAGCCCGCCCGGAAGTCGGGGGTGAGCTGGCGGCGCAGCCAGGGATCCTTCACCTGGCGGCGTAACTGGGCCCGCCCGACCAGTTCCACCACCCGGGTGAGCGGCGAATTCCAGACCACGCCCAGTGCCACCGATTCGTGTCCGTAGAACCAGGCCTGGCGGGCCAGTGTCTCGGCGCCGGGAACATGGCGGTACACACTGCGGGTCAGCGCGCCGGTGTGCCGGTTCACCCGTGGCAGTACCCAGCCGGGGGTGCGCTGGAAGACTTTCACCGACGCCGCGCGCCGTACCAGCTCCGGGACGATCTGTACCGCGCTCGCGCCGGTGCCGATGACGGCGACCTTCTTACCGGTGAAATCGTAATCGTGATCCCAGCGGGCACTGTGGATCGTATGACCGGTGAAGGTCTCGATACCCGGGATGTCCGGATAACCGGGGTTGGCCAAGGGGCCCGAGGCCAGCACCACGGCGCGAGCGCGGACAGGTTCGGGGTCGCCCTCGAATGAGATATCCCAGACCCCCGCCTGCTCATCGAACGCCATACCGGCGACGGTATGCCGCAGCCGGATATGCGGCCGGATCCCGGTTTCCGCCACCATCGACTCGATATAGCCCAGGATTTCGCGGCTCCCGGAATAGGTGTGCGACCAGTCGGGATTGGGAGCGAAACTGTACGAGTACAGGCGTGACGGGATATCGCACGCGGCACCGGGATAGGTGTTGTCGCGCCAGGTTCCGCCGATCTCGGAATCGCGTTCGAATACCGCGAAGTTGGTGATACCGCGCTGCCGCAGCCGGATGGCGGCGCCGATACCGGCGAATCCGGCGCCGATCACCGCGACGTCGAGCGGTGCTGTGCTGGTGGTGGTGGTCATAGGATTTCCTCGTCAGGCGGCGGGGGTGTAGGTGATTTCCTTCGACCAGCTCGGGTCCTTGCGCAGCAGGCGGCGTGGAATACGCCCGGTGATCTTCACGAGCGTGTCGGCCAGCAGATGATAGGGATGACCCCGGTCGACGACCCAGTTCCCGTGCATTTTGACGATCTGGTACATCGGCAGCCGGCGCGCGAATTCACTGCGCTCGCCGACTTTGCGGTAGCGCTCCAGCGCGGTGTAGAGCTTCTGCTCGTCCACGCCCATCGCGACGATGTTGTCGCGCATCTTGTTCAGCAGCGGAAGATAGCTCAGCACGCCGATGAGGAATGTCGGTTTCACCCAGCCGCCGACGAGTTCGATGAGCAGTTTGCGCATCTCGGCATGGCCGAGCACATCCATGACCGCGAAATCGACTGCCAGATGCCGTGATTCGTCGGCGTTGATCCGGCGGAATGCCTCCTGGCACACCGGATCCTCTATCTCGTCCATGATGAATTTGACCAGGGCGCCGTCGAGAGCGACCTCGAGCATCGGGATGACCGTCCCGAGAAACGACAGCGACATATCGTCGGAGTACTTGTCCAGGAAGTCGATCACCAACTTGACGTTGATATTCGGCTGCGGGATCTCGTCGCCGTCGAGCATGCCCCAGCGGCGCATGAGAGCGAGTTCCGCATTCGCGTGGCGCTGCTCCTCGGCGTGGAAATAGCGGTAGATCTCCCGCAGTGTCTCGTCGGGCGCCTTTTTGGCCATGGCGGCGAAACCGCGGGCGCCGACGTTCTCGATCCACATCAGGTCCGCCATGAACGGCTTGAGCCGGGCATGCTGTTCCGGAGTGATGGTCTCGGTACCGGGTGCGTCCCAGTCGATATCGGCCAGTGCCCACTGGCGATCCTTGATCTTGGTGAGCATGTCCTGGAAGTCCATGGTGGGCATATCAGACTCCTGTCCTTTCTCCGGTGGTGCGCGGCGCCGGTTCGTCCTGCGGCAGCAGGCGTTCGAGCAGACCGGCGACGGTGGTGTACTGGCCGGGAAACGTACGTTTGAGCAGCCAGATCAGCTGGGCATCCGGCTGCGGGAGAACGTGCAACCGGCGGCGGTCGTGGGCGTCGAGGGTGATGCGGGCGACCCGTTCGGGGGAGAAACCGGTCCATCGCATGAGAGTGTCGGCGAGAGTGCGCGAACCGGAGGTGATGCGGCCGTCGCGGGCCACGTTGGTGCGCACGAAAGTCGGGCACAGGACGGTCACCGCGATATCGGTGCCGCTGAACTCCGCGGCCAGGGTTTCCGACAGCGCGAGCACCCCGGCTTTCGAGGTGTTGTACACCGCCATCGAGGGCGCGGCCGCGAACCCCGCCGCTGAGGCCACATTGATGATCCCGCCCCGGCCTGCCGCCCGTAGCCGCGGCGCGAAGATCTCGCAGCCGTGCACCACGCCCCACAGGTTGATCCCCAGTGCCCATTCCCAATCGGCGAATCCGATCTCGCCGACCCGGTGCCCGCCGATACCGACCCCCGCGTTGTTGATCACCAGCGTCACCGGGCCGTCGAAAACGGAGTCGGCGAAACGCGCCAGGATCTCAACATCTTCACGGCGGGCGACATCGCAGCGGAAGGCGTAGGCGGTGCCGGGGTGTGCACGGTCGATCGCGGCCACTGTCTCCGCGGCCCGCGCCTCGTCGATATCGGCGCAGACGACCTGCCCGCCCCGCGCCGCCAGCTCCAGGGCCAGCGCCCGGCCGATCCCGCTGCCGGCGCCGGTGACGACGGCGCGGGCGCCGCGGGTGCGCCCGGAGGCGCCGAACGGCAGCAGGTTTCGCAATCCCGGCATATCAGCTCACTTTCCGTGGGGATTTCGCCATCAGTGCCGCGCAGAGGAAGTCGGCGGCACGGTCGAGCGCGGCATCGGCTTCGGGAGCCAGCCGGGGGAGTGCCTGGAAGACATGCACCTGCCCGGGCCAGATCTCGAGGGTGCAGTCTCCGCCGGCGGCGCGCACCATCCGGCTCAGATGGCGGGCGTCGGCACTGAGCATTTCCGCGCCGCCGGCCTGCACCAGAATCGGCGGTAAGGCCGTCCCGGCCGCGACACTCAATCGCAGCCGCGGCGTATCGTCCGGATGCCCACTGGTGTACACGCGCGGTAGCCGCCGGGCCGCCGATGCGGAGATCACCGGGTCGCGCCGCCGCTGTTCCTGTTCGGCAGCGAGCGTGAAGGTCAGATCGATGAGTGGGGAGAACATCGCGACCGCGGCCGGTTGGCCCGTCCCGCGGGCCGCGTTCTCCAGCAGCAGGTCGAGAGTGAGGTGGCCGCCCGCCGAATCCGCCGCGATCACGAGATCGCCGGCGCGGTAGCCCTGGTCCAGCAGCCACCGGAATCCGGCGGCGATATCGTCGGCGGCCGCGGGAAACCGGTGCTCGGGGGCGAGGCGGTAGTCGACGACGAAGACCGGCAGACCGGTGCGCCGGGACAGCCGGGAGGCCAGACCGCGGTGGGTGCGCGCGGAGCACAGCACGTATCCGCTGCCGTGGATGTAGTAGACGGCCCGGTCCGCGAAACGCACACCGGGTGCGCGCACCCATTCGCCGCGGACACCCGGCTCGCGCACCTGCCGGATCTCGGTGCCGCGGATCGGCGGCCCGCTCAGTTCCATGATCGTCGCGATGAGCGTGCGAGCGAACCACACCCCGGGCCGGTTCAGCGGAACGGCGCAATTGATCGGGCGCAGCCCGTATTCCGCCGCTGTGGCCGCCAGCCGGGAACGCACGGACGGCGCGTCGGGTACCTCGGGAGGCGAGGTCCTCGTCGACCTAGTCATGCGTTCAGAATCAGTCAGCAATGTGCCATTTGTCAATGGCAGATTGATCGGAATTCCTGGGCGGATATGACCGGCATCACACTCTGTATCGGAGTTCTTCCGGTCGCTACGGATTCACGCTGGTTCGGTATCAGTCCTTCCAGCCGTTTGCCCCGACGATATCGTTCCAGGTGGGCACCAGTTCCGGATGCCGCAGTCGCACGATTTCACCGGGCAGTGAGCCGGGTAGCGCCTTGTGCGGTTTGGCGATCGCCTGCGCAGCGATGGCGTCGGCCAGTGCGCGGATACCTCCCAGCCGGGGAAAGGCCGCGTGGACCTCGTCGGCGAAATCCGGGGCGAGCGTGTCGGGGGCGCCGCCGATATCGGCGCCGATACCTTCGACCGCGATCCAGATCGCCGCGGGGCGGCGGCGCCGGTACACCGGTGAAAAGCACAACCCGCTGCTGTGCGCGGCGATCGCGTCCCAGACGATATCGACACGCTCGTCGGTGACGCCCCGGCCTTCCAGGAACTCCGCCGCGTAATCGGCGCCGTCGACCTCGAACCGCTGGTCGCCGTCCGCGGCATCGGCAAGTCCGATATCGTGCAGCGCGCAGATCAGATACATGAGTTCTTCGTCGTAATCCCTCCCCGCCCGCAGTCCCTGGGCCGCTGCCAGCGCGCGGCCGAACAGGAACGATCGCAGACTGTGATTGCGAAGTGGCGCCTCGAGTTCGGCGTCGATCACGTTGCGGGCCGCGATCGCCAGCGCGGTGGTGGGTAGTGCCAGGGACATGCGGAACTCCTCGGAAACGGGGTGAATACGTCCGGAGGCGCGGTCGGTGCCCGGATCGCGGCGAGTTCTCCTCGACCCAGGCGGTGATACGCCGCTGTCGGTGTCGGTGTCGGTGTCGGTGTCGGTGTCGGTGTCGGTGTCGGTGGATGGGTGGGGTGGTCGCGGTGGCTCAGGTGGGTTCGCCGACGTCTGTGGCGGACCGGAACCGGTCCCGGTATTCCGACGGCGCGACCCCGAGCCGGCGATGGAACGCGCGCCGCAGCGATTCGGCGGTGCCGAACCCGCACCGCCGGGCCACGACGTCGACCGGGTGGTCCTCCACGAGGAGTCGCTGGGCGGCCTCCACCCGGACCTGCTCCACATACGCCGTGGGTGACATCGTGAGCTCGGCGGTGAACCGCCGCTGGAAGTGGCGGGCGCTGAGCCCGGAGCGGCCGGCGAGGTCGCCGATACCGTGTCGCCCGCCCGGGTCGGCGTGGATCGCGGTCACTGCCGCGCGGATGGGATCGGTGGAAGGCTGGGCGTGCCACAGCGCGGTGCCGAACTGTGTCTGGCCGCCGGGACGGCGCAGGAACAACACCAGATAGCGGGCCACCATGAGCGCGGTCTGCCGGCCCAGATCGTCCTCCACCAGCGCCAGTGCCAGATCCATCCCGGCGGTCACTCCCGCGGAGGACCAGATATGTCTGTCGCGGACGAAGATCGGATCCCGGTCGACGGTGACCCGGGGATACTCTCGCGCGAGCCGCTCGGTGAACGCCCAGTGGGTGGTGGCACGCCGGCCGTCGAGGACCCCTGCCGCCGCCAGCAGAAACGCGCCGGTACACACGGACGCCACGCGGCGCGCGTGGGAGGCCGCCGTACGGATCCAGGCCATGAGGCGCGGGTCGGCGCAGGCCGCATCGGTTCCCGGGCCGCCCACGACCACAACAGTGTCCACCGTGGCGGGATCGATATCGTCCACACCGTATTCCGCGCCGATCGGCAGTCCGTTGTCGGAGCGGACCGGTCCGGGGCGGGTGGCCACGACAGTGCACAGGTAGTGCCCGGTGCCCTGGAACACCTCGTGCGGGCCGACGAGGTCGAGGGCCTGGAAATCATCGAAGATCACGAATGCGACGCGGCGTTGCTGCACATTTCTACGATCACCCCTCGCACGAATGGCGTCAACGACATACACCCCACACTTCACGCCATACGGTCGATCGGTGACCCCCGCGTGGCACCACCGGCCGGTGTCCGGTAGTGCGGCACGATGAAGGGATGAACATCGACCTCTCCGGACGGCACGCACTGGTTACCGGTTCCAGTCAGGGGATCGGTCTGGCCATCGCCACCGCGCTGGCCCGGGCCGGTGCGTCGGTGATCGTGAACGGCCGCGGCGCGGACAAGACGGATGCCGCCCGGGCGGCGATTCTGGAATCGGTACCTGGCGCGTCGGTGCGGGCGGTCGCCGCCGATCTCTCCTCCGCGGTGGGCGCGGCGTCGCTGCGGGAGAAGGTCCCCGAACTGGATATTCTCGTGAACAATCTCGGAATCTTCGAGGCGAAGCCCGTATTCGAGATCGATGACGACGATTGGCGGCGGTACTTCGAGGTCAACGTGCTGTCCGCCGTCCGGCTCATCCGGATGTATCTGCCGGAGATGATGGAGCACGGTTTCGGCCGGGTCATGAACATCGCCAGCGACTCCGCGGTGGTGACGCCGCTCGAGATGGTGCACTACGGGACGACGAAAACCGCGCTGCTCGCGGTCACGCGCGGTTATGCGAAAGCCGCGGCCGGAACCGGGGTCACGGTCAACTCCGTGGTGGCGGGCCCCACCCATACACCCGGGGTGGAGGATTTCGTGCGGGATATGGTGGGCGAGGACCTGCCGTGGGAGGAGGCGCAGCACCGTTTCATGCTGGACCACCGGCCGCATTCGCTGCTGCAGCGTCTCATCGAACCCGAGGAGATCGGCAATATGGTCGTCTACCTCGCCTCGGATCGGGCCTCGGCCACTACGGGTGGCGCCGTCCGCGTGGACGGCGGATACATCGACTCGATCCTGCCCTGATCCCGCGGCGCGCCGGGTTCAAGCGATATCGAACTCGTTGCTGATCCCGACGATCGGAGACAGGCGCCCGTCTGCGGCGAGCCGGTCGGCGAAGTGCACGAAACGGTACCGGCCGGGGACCGTATCGGCCGGGATATCCCAGGTGAACGCCGCTACCGAGGTGGCCGGTGCGCGTTTGCTCCAGTGGAAGCGCACCGCCCATTCGCCCTCGTTCGCGACGCGCACCCAGCGCCCGCCGGCCGAGCGCTGTACCTCGAGGAAGGTGCCGTTGCGGCGTGGATTGTGCTTGGGATGCGCGGACAGGAATTCGACCGAGGCCCGGGTCCCGCGCGTGTAGGAGGCCGCCGGCTGGGTCAGGGTCGCGCCGAAATCATGTCCGGGCAGGGCGGTGTCCGGTCCGGGTGCGGGCACGAAGTTCGGTTGCAGATGAGAGAGATCCCGCGGGGCGGGTCCGCGTGGCACCGATGTTCCCGCCGCGAGCGCGGCGGCCAGCCGGGTGAATTCCTGCTGATACGCGGGCAGCGTGTAGCGGCCGAACAGCGTGGACGCGCCCTCGTACTGCTGGGCGTCGTATTCCTCGGGTGTGGTGACGTATTCGTGGTACGCGTTGGCGTAACCCTGCAACAGCACCTGGTCGAGCCCGACGCCCAGCGCCGCGGCCACCGCCCGCCGGACCCGTAACCCCGCGACGATGGTGAATTCGCCACCCGCGGCCGCCAGATAGAGATCGCCCAGCCGCACGATCTGGATCGGCACCACGCTGGGCACCCACGGGGCGGGCGGAAGCAGACCGAACGGCACCGCGATCGCCTTGGGCGCCTGGGCGTCGGCCAGCCAGGCGGGCGCGGGCCGGTGCGGGTCCCCGCCGAGGGCGTCGAGAAATGGGTTGCGTACGCCTTCCGGAATGGGACCGCCGGGCAACCCGGGACCGTCTTCGACACTGCCCGCGAACAAGGAAACGCCCGCGGCGGGCGGCGCCGTACGACGCGGCGCCCCGTCGGGGGTGTACCGCCCGTCGACCGCGATATCGGACAGGTCGATGTAGCAGAAGACCGACCCCACCGGGCCGGTAACCGGATTCGCGGTCGCCAGTGCCGCCCGGGCGGCATCGTACTGGCGTTGCCCGAGGATGCGAGTGTTGTCGAACTCGTCGTCCGTGGGTCCCGATCCCGGCCGGAGATTCAGGTTGGGCGACATATCACCGGCATTGGTCTGGGCGAAGGCCGCCACGAAATCCGGTGCCCCATCCAGGTATCGGACGCCGTGTTCGGTGTGCTCGCAGGTGAAGGCCGCATACCCTTTGTTGTCGGAGCTGATCAGCCGATTCTGATTGGTCATCGAGGTGTTGTGGGTGGCGAACCAGGTGATCTCGCCGACCTGCCTGCCGCCCTTGGCGATCGACACCGTGGTGACCGCCGGGTCGATCGCTTCCGGGAAATGCGCGGTGTCCTCGGCGGGATTGCGGTCGAAGGCCACCCGGGAGCGGTTGACGCTCGCGTTGTGCAGTTCGGCGCGGCCCAGCGCCACCGTGCCCGGACCGAGGTCGCCGTCCGCCGCGGCTATCGCCTCGACCAGCCCGTTGACCTCGGCGTCGTAGACCTGCTGCTGGAAACCCAGAATCGACAGGTTGTAGGCATAATCGTGCGCGGCGCCGCCGCAGACGGCGTGCGAATGCGTCGAGGTGAGCAGGACATTGCGTTCGGTGTAGCGGTCGCCGAATCGACGTGCCAGTTCGGCGAGTACCCCGTGATGCACCGATTGGAAGATCATCGCGTTCTCCGCGACCGCGAAAACGATTCGCTCGGAACCGGTGGCGAAGACGAACGCGCGGGCACGGGGGCGTAGGTGGATTCCGGCGGTGGTCTGGTCCTGCTGGGAGTAGCCCATCATGCCGCATTCCGCAGCCGGGCCGGTGATATCGGAGATCCCCACGCCGATCAGATACTCGCCCGCGTCGGCGCGCGCCGCGGCGCCCAGGCGCTCGTCGAGAGCGGGGGCGGTGGTGGCGAGCATACCGAGGCCCAGTGTGCCGGCCGCCGCGCCCGCCAGCACCGTCCGGCGGGGTAGCGCCGAATCTCCGGTGGGGGACGCCGGTCCGGGTGTGGAGGGCGGGAATTCGGGGGTTGCCACCATCGAGTTTCCTTCCTGCTCGACTGGCAGCGAACCACACTGTTGAACAAACGTCCAGATGTGCGGCGGCGGGTCGTCGCCCGGCCGGCGCGGGCCGGCCGCGAGGGCGCCGGGTGCGGATCAGTCCGGAAGCAGCGGTACCGACAGCCCTTCGCCGCGGCCCAGGAGTGCGGCTCGGGTCACCGCCGCGGAGCCGAAACGGCCACGCAGGGTATCGAGAGTGGTATCCAACTCGGGACCGTCACCCCGGTCGAAAGGGAGGGCGAGCTGCCGGGGATCGGCATCCTCCAGGTTCGTCAACGCCAGCCCGATCAGGGTGAGGCCCCGTTCCCCGATCATCGGTCCAGCCTCCGTCAGTAGCGCGCGAGCGGCGCGCAGGATTGTCTCCGTATGATCGGTCGGCGCGGCGAGCGTACGGGATCGGGTGGCCCGGGAGAAATCGCCGAAACGCATGCGCAGCACCACGGTCCGGCAGCTCCGGTCGGCCGCGCGGAGTCTGCGTCCCAGCCGGTCGGTGAGGCCGTGTACATACGCCTCGATCTCCGCCGGGGGCCGCGGGCGGCTGCCCAGCGCCCGTTGCGCGCCGATGGATCGCCGCCGCCGCCCCGTTTCCACCCTGCGGGGATCACGCGCCCAGGACAGCGCGTGCAGATGGCGCGCCGCGGCAGCCCCCACGATCGGGCGCAACTCCGGTTCGCCCAGTTCGGCCAATTGCCCGATCCGCTCGATTCCGTGCGCGTGCAGCGCCCGGGCCGTCACCGGCCCCACGCCCCACAGCCGGTGCACCGGAAGCGGATGCAGGAAGGCCAGCTCGTCCACGGGCTCCACCCGGCGCAGGCCGTCCGGTTTCGCCACCGCGCTTGCGACCTTGGCCAGGAACTTGGTGCCCGCGATCCCGACCGAGATCGGCAACCCGACCTCGCGGCGAACCCGCGCCCGCAATACCTGCGCTATCGCCTCCGGTTCGCCCGCGATCCGCCGCAACCCGGCGACGTCCAGGAATGCCTCATCGATCGAGATCCCCTCCACGACGGGTGTGGTGTCGGCGAAGATCTCGAACACCGCCTTACTGGCCCGGCCGTACTCCGGCATCCGGGGCGGTACCAGCAGTGCGTCCGGGCACAGGCGCAGCGCGGCGCCGATATTCATCGGGGTGCGCACTCCCTTCGCCTTCGCCTCGTAACTGGCCGCCAGCACCACCCCGCCGCCCACCAGGACGGGTTTCCCGCGCAGTTCGGGCCGATCCCGCTGTTCCACCGAGGCGTAGAAGGAGTCCAGATCCGCGTGCAAGATCGAGGCGTGATCCCGGGGAGCGATCCGCGGCCGCCCGCCGGGGCGCGATTCGGCGGCGTTCCCGGGAACCGCGCGCCCATCCTGAGCTCGGCATTCAGGATCGGATTCGAACATATGTTCACATTACAGGACGGCCGGCGCGTCACATGTGATGGAGTACGCCCGCGAAGCCACGCGGTACCACCGGGTCGGCCTCGGTGTCGGTGGACCTCGGTAGCGTCTGGTGCTGTGGAAGCCGGGGAACGTATCCAAGAGCTCGCAGACCGTATCGTCGCGCTGCGCGACGCCTACTATCGGGGCTCGCCGCTGGTCGCCGATGCCGAGTACGACACTGTCGAGGACGAGCTACGGAGCCTGATCGAGGCGCACCCCGACCTCGCACCCGACCCGAACCCGTTGGAGCAGGTCGGCGCACCCGCCGTGCTGCACGCCCCGATCCGGCACTCGCGCCCGATGCTGTCGCTCGAGAAGGCGACCACCACCGAGCAGGTCGCGGCATTCTTCGACCGCTTCCCCGGGCAGCCGGTCGTGGTGATGCCGAAGCTCGACGGCCTGTCCCTGGCCCTGGTCTTCGAGGGCGGGCGATTGCTACGCGCTGTGACCCGCGGTGACGGCACCACCGGTGACGATGTGACCGTGCTGGTCCGCGCGTTGGTCGACGGGGTGCCCGACCGAATCGACGTCCCGGGGCGGGTGGAGGTGCGCGGCGAGGCGGTGATGCTGCGCTCGACCTTCCTCGCCTACAACACCGCACATCCGGACAAACCGCTGATCAACCCGCGTAACGCCGCGGCAGGCACACTTCGGGCGAAGGACCCTGCCACGGTCGCCGAGCGGCGCCTGCAGTTCTTCGGCTTCGACCTGGACGCGGCGGACGGGGACGCCGCGGTCGATCTCGAGGAGGGCTTGCGGACGTTGGGGATCGCCGGCGCGCAGATGCGGGTGTGCGCCGGCGCCGATCAGGCGCAGGCCGCGATCAGCGCGATCGAGCAGGGCCGCAACGACCTGGACTACGATATCGACGGCGCGGTGTTGCGGCTGGCCGATCGGGGCGCCTACGCGGCGGCCGGGACCCGGTCCAACAGCCCGCGCGGTGCGCTGGCTTTCAAATTCGCCGCCGAAGAGAAGACCACCGTGCTCAACGAGGTGGTCTGGGACGTCGGCAAAACCGGCAAGATCGTCCCGGTCGCGTGGCTGGAGCCGGTGTTCGTCGGCGGTACCACTGTCACCAAGGCGACGTTGGCCAACCAGCAGGTGATCCGCGCCCGCGACATCAAAGTCGGTGACACCGTGCTGGTGCGCCGGGCGGGCGATGTGATCCCGTTCGTGGCCGGCGTACTCGACGCTTCGAAACGCACCGGCGAAGAGCGTGAGATCGTGCCGCCCACCGGCTGTCCGTCCTGCGGGCAGCCGGTGACCGAACAGGGGAACAGCCGGGAACTCTTCTGCACCAACGTCTCCTGTCCCGCGCAGACGGTGCGGCGCCTCATCCACTGGGCGTCGCGGCCCGCCGCCGATATCGACGCGTTCGGGCAGGTATGGATCGAACGCCTCGCCGAGGCGGGAATCCTGGAGCACCCCTCGGATTTCTACGCGCTGACCGCGGAACGCCTCCTGGAGTTCGACCGCATCGGTGAAACCTCGGCCACCCGCATGATCGACTCGATCGATGCCGGCCGTCGGGTGGGGCTGCGGCGTGCGCTGATCGGTCTGGCGATCCCGATGGCCTCCGAGGGCACTGCGGCTCGGCTGGCGCGGGCGGGATTCGGCTCGCTGGAGGAGGTCGCCGACGCGGGTGTCGAACGACTCGTGGCGGTGGAGGATATCGGACCGAAGGTCGCGGCCTCCCTGGTCGAGCATCTCACCCGCCTGCGGCCGGAGCTGCAGCGCCTGCGGTCAGCGGGCGTTTCCTTGGATGTGCTCGAGGAGGACCTGCCGCCGGTCATCGCATCCGGTGGGCCGCTGGAGGGTAAGACGGTGGTGATCACCGGCGCGATCAGCGATCCGCGCTCTGGGGAGAAGGTCGCCCGCCCGACATTCCAGCGACTGTGCGAAAAGGCGGGCGCGACGGCGGTGTCCTCGGTATCGGCCAACACCGATCTGCTCATCACCGGTGCGGGAGTCGGCGAGAGCAAATCGGCGAAGGCGGAGAAACTCGGCGTCGCCGTCGTCGATCAGGGCGAGATCTGGCGCCTGTTGATCGACGCGGGGGTCGTCTGACCGGTGGCGCCGACCGGCCGATGTGGTCACTGTGCCGCTGCTCCGGGAACGCGCCGAGCCGGCGTCACAGTTCCTCGACCAGCCCGATGATGACGCCGGCGGGGCCGCGGATGTAGGCGTAGCGGCAGATGTCCTCGTATCGGGCTACCGTACCCACGAGTTCGGCGCCATGAGCGCGCAGCCGGACGAGGAGGCCGTCGATATCGTCGACGACGAACGTCAGCCGAGGGATGCCCGGGGTGTTCACCGGCGCCTGCTGCGCCGGGCCGGTGGTCGCGGGCGAGCGGAATGTCGAGAGCTCGACGCGGCCATGGCCGTCCGGAGTCCGCACGAAGGCCAGGTCTGCTCGGACGCCGTCCAATCCGAGGAGGTCGTCGGCCCATCGGCCACCGACTGTTGTTTCACCTTCCAGTTCCATACCCAGTTCGACGAAGAAGGCGACAGCAGCCGCGAGATCCTCGACCACAATGCCGGCGTGATCCATCCGGTGGATCGTCATGATGTTCTCCTCGGGTTCGTTTCGGCCCATTCCGGCCGGGTCGATCGGTTCGCTCGCACACCTGGGACGGAACCGCCCGGGCATTTTCGACATCCAGGCGCACGAATTTCCAGATTTTTCCGACCCGGTCATTCGCGGCGCATCCGAAGCCGGTGGTTCCGGATTCACCTGCTCGATCACCCGGCATTGTCCGACAACCGGGAGCGGGTTCCGGTCAGCCGGGCGGTGGCCGTTCGAGGAACGACCGATGCTTACCGAATTTAAGTCAATCGCTTGACTTCAAAAGAGTGGCGGTGTTTGCTTTCGGCACTGGGCACGGAGGAGCAACGATGACCGCCGACAACCTGTCCGCACGGGCAATACGGGTCAGCGCCACCCGCGACGCGATCTTGATCGCGGCCGAACAGCTGTTCGCCGAACTCGGGGTCAACGCGGTGTCGAATCGCCAGGTGAGTGAAGCTGCGGGACAAGGAAACAACGCCGCGGTGGGCTACCACTTCGGTGCCAAGGCCGACCTGGTTCTGGCGATCGTGCGTAAGCATCAGGCACATACCGAGCGACTGTGCCGGGAGCGGGTGGCGCTGGTTCGTACCGTGACCACTCCCCAGGTCCGGGATTGGGTGGAGTGCCTGGTGCGCCCGGTCACCGAGCATCTCGCGACCCTGGGTCATCCCACCTGGTATGCGCGGTTCGTCGCGCAACTCATGGCCGATCCCGCCTACCGGCAACCACTGACCGACGAATCGCTGTCCTCCCGGGCATTGCAAGGCGTGATCGCGGGCCTGCAGCTGTGTCTGGGCCACCTGTCGGCGGATCTGCGGCGGGAGCGCACCATCATGGCGAGCTTGCTCATCGTGCACAGCTGCGCCGAGCGGGAGCGGGCCCTGGCCGCGGGGGAAACGGACCCGCTCGCAGGCTGGGAACCGACCGCCACCCGGCTGGTCGACGCGATCACGGGCCTCTACCTCGCACCGGCGACGGCATGAGCGCGCCGGCCTCGGTGCGGACGGTCCGTGAGATCGAACGTCTCACCAGAGTTACCGCGGCGGCCGCGCCGCGACCGGCCGCGCACGGTGTGCACCGTCGCGGTGAGCATCGGAATGGAGTTCGTCATGGATACTCGGCCATTCGATCCTGCTGATCGAGGTGTTCGGCCCGTACACAAACTCGCCGCCTCGCGGTTGCGGTTCGAGTGGGGCGACGCACGGTACCGGCTCGATATCGTCGGGCGCAGTATCGACGATGTCGTCGAGCATGTGGGCGGGTGGTTGTTCGACCGCGCGACTGCCGGTTGGGAGGTGGCGGTACTGGTCGCCGAACCGTCCGACGACCGGCCGCTGCGGATCCTGGGCGCCCGGATGCTCGATCTGGAAGAGGTTCTCGCATCCGGTGGGTCGGGCCGGCAGCCGCATGCGATCGCCGTCGCGGCCGCGATGGTCGAGCGGGACTCACGGATGAGTCAGGGCTTGCACGCGGCGCTGGACGACGGAGGTCTGCAGGTCGTCGGGTGGGGCGAGGGCTGGCCGAAGGGACCGGGGTATCGGGTGGATCCGGTATGGCATCGGCTCAGTGCCGCGGCCCGCGCGTTCAAAGCCCAGGCACTGGCCGCGACCGGTATCGCGGCGGCGGGCGACGACGTCGGCAGCGTGGAGTTCCTCTGTACCGGCGCCGCGTGGTGGCCGCCGGTGGTTGCCGACCTCAGTCCGGTCAACTGATCGATCAGGTCCTCGCCATCGGTGTGCGGGTAGCGGGCTCCCCTGGTGAACCTGCTGTCCGCGCCGGCGGAGATCCGAAAGATATCAGCGGACGGTTGGTTCCGGCGGATCTGCCGGGCCGCCGGAAGTCAACTGCCCGAATCGCTCCCGCGACGTCTCCGCGTGCGCGACCCGGCGCAGGGTCGCCATCAGTGCGTCGCCGAGAACCGTGCCGACCACCGCGCCCTCCACCAGGTCTTCCGTGGACGGTGCGGCCGCGAGCGCGTCGATATCGGCCCGGGCGATGCGCTGGGCCGCCGCCGCGTAGACCGGCAGCGCCTCGACCGCCCACTCGTGCCCCAGTGCGCGATACATACAGACCGTCTCGATCAAGGCCGCGACCAACGGCGACCCCGGGGGTGGCCGCCAGCCGAGCTCGGCGACCACCTCTGCCACCCGGCCGGCGGCCCAGGAGCGAGCGGTATCGTCGGCGGCTGCCGGCGGTGCCTGTGGCAATCCGTGCTGGGCGACCCCGAGGATGTCATGGGGGGCGGTATCCGGTTCGCCCATCGCGGCAAGCACGTCGCGAATACCGGAGACCGAGAGTCCGCCGATATTTATGAGTGCCCGGACCAGGGCGAGGCGCCGGAGGTGCGCGGGGCCGTAGCGGGCCTGGTTGGGGCTGGTGAGTTCACCGGGTGGCAGCAGTCCCTCGCGCTGGTAGAACTTGATGGTCGCGATCGGAATCCCGGATTCCCGGCTCAGCTCCGCCATCCGCATACGTTGTGGCCTTTCGTTCGTGCCCGTCGCTGCATCATGCCGGGTTCGCGGGTCGGGGCGTGGGCCGGGAGCGGGCCCGGGCGACCGCGAATGCGGCGGTGAAAGCCAGATGGACCACGAGGAAGACCGCGGCGAGGTCGCGCGCATCCCCGCTGAGCACGCCCCAGACATCGTTGAGCGCCACGACGCCGAATCCGATCAGGTTCGCCAGGACGACCGTGTTCGCGATCGAGGCAGGCTCCGCGCGCCGCGCCATCCAGTTCAGGACCGCGATCCCCAGGAACGGCCCGCCCAGCAGCCGCAAAAGTGCGATCAGTTCGGGGGAGGCGTCGTCGGGGACCGCGCCGATACCGAATTGCGCGGGAACGAGCAGAAGGGCGAGGCCGATGGCAGCGAGGTAGGCCGCGGCGAGGGTGAGCAGTGTTCTGAGCATTCGGATAGGTCCTGTTTCGTGACGGAACCCTGATTTATGGATAGCTACTCTAGCCATAATGGAAAGATACGCTATCCACTTCGCGGCGTCCAGATCTCGGAGGGGCGGAGGCGGGATCGACAGGGCCGACCGGTGGCGGCTTGCGCTGTGGCGGTATTGGATTCAGCGTGATCGAGACCGGCGACGGGTTCCCGGGCTCTCCTTAGTGTCGTCCCTACCAGCCGGGTTTCGGCACGATCCCGCCCGGCCCGACGATGCCGTACCTCACCGTGCGGCGCGATCCGGAGAGCTCGATGAGAAAACGCGTAGCCCTGTCCGGGGTGTTCGCCGTGTTGCTCGCCCTGACGGCATGCGGTAACCAGGGACCACACGGTGGCGCGGCGGGTCCGCCGCAGCCCGGTGGCACGCTGCGCTACGGACTTTCCCAGGCGCCCACCTGCTCCGACCCCGCGCAGGCGGGTACCAACCAGACGATCTACGTCGCACGCCAGGTCGTGGATTCGCTGACCGACCAGGATCCGGCGAGCGGTGAGATCAGGCCCTGGCTCGCCGAGCGGTGGGAAGTGAGCCCGGACGCGCGAACCTTCACATTCCATCTGCGTGCGGGCGTGACATTCAGCGACGGCAGCGCACTGACCGCGGATTCGGTGCGTGCCACGTTCGATTCGATCGTGCACACCCTCGGCGGCGTCAAGGCGCCGCTGGGGGCGACCTATCTGGCGAACTACACCGGCACCCGGGTGCTGGATCCGCGCACCGCCCGGGTGGAATTCGGCACGCCGAATGCCCAGTTCCTGCAGGCGACCTCCACCCCGCAGCTCGGGATCCTGGCCGCCTCGACCACCGCGCGTCCCGCCGAGGAGCGCTGCCTCGGCGAGGTGGTGGGCAGCGGTCCGTTCACCTATGCGGAGTACCGCCAGGGCGATAAGGCAACGCTGGCCAGACGTGCCGGATACCGTTGGGGCTCCGCGGTATTCGCACATCAGGGCGAGGCATACCTCGACCGCATCGAGTTCACGGTGGTACCGGAATCCGGGGTGCGCACCGGCAGTCTCGTCTCCGGGCAGCTCGATACCATCAGTGACGCGCTACCACAGGACGCGCCCCAGATCGAGGCCACCGGTGGTCGGGTGGCGACCGCGTCCAATCCCGGTATCACCTTCGGTCTGCAGCCCAATGTGACCCGCGGCCCGCTGCGCGACCGGGCGGTCCGGACGGCGCTGCTCGCGGCGATCAACCGCCAGGAGCTCGTCGATACCGTGCTGGGCCCGCAGTTCCGCACCGCCAGCAGCCCCCTCGCGCACACCACACCCGGCTACGCGGATCTCTCGGCCGATCTCGGGTTCGACCCGGACAAGGCGAAACAGATCCTGGACCGAGCGGGCTGGGTGCCCGGTCCCGACGGCATCCGCGTGCGCGACGGAGCGCGGTTGTCCTTCGCGGTGCTGTTCAGTCAGGTGTTCGCGGGCAACCAGGCCGTCCTCGAACTGGTCCAGCAGCAGGTGCGCGCCACGGGTATCGATCTGCGCCTCGACCTGGTCAGCGGCCCCGAGTACACGGCGCGGCAGAACGCCAAGGATTTCGACACGGTGTACTACAACAGCACCCGCGCCGACGGCGATATCCTGCGCACCGGGTTCGGCCTGGGCGGGCGCAACCTCAATGCCCGTGGCCCGATTCCGGAGCTCGACGGGGTGCTCGACGCCCAGCTGGCCGAGACCGACGGCCCGGCCCGCGCCCGGCTGATCGGTACCGCGCAGCGGCTGCTGCTCACCGAGGGGCTCTGGGTCCCGACCGTCGAACTCTCCCAGGCGATCGGGGTTTCCCCGGTGGTGCAGGGACTGACATTCGAGGCGTCGGCTCGGTTGCAGTTCTTCGATACCTGGCTGAGCGGCCGGTGACGCCGATGATCCGGTACGTGCTGATCCGGGTCCTGCAGGCGGCGGGCGTCCTGTGGGCGGCGTTCACCGTGACCTTCGGGGTGCTGTATCTGCTCCCGGCGGATCCGGTGCAGCTGGCGGTGGACGCCACTCCGGGAACTCCGGTCGACGCGGCCGCGGTGGCCGAACTCCAGGCCCGGTACGGCCTGGACCGGCCGGTATGGGAACAGTACTGGACCGCGCTCACGCACGCGGTGCGCGGGGATCTGGGCTTTTCGCTGACCACCGGGCAGACGGTGGTCGCGGCCATCGGCGAAGCGGTGCCCTCGACGCTCGCGCTGGCGGGTACGACCCTCGTGTCGGCCGTCGTCTTCGGTGGTGGGCTGGCCCTGGCCGCGGCCTACACCGAACGCGGGTGGTTACGAGAGCTGCTCACCGCGCTACCGCCCATCGGTACCGCGATGCCCACGTTCTGGGTCGGGCTGATCCTGCTGCACCTGTTCTCGTTCCAGTTGCGGTTGGTGCCCGCTTTCGGCGGCACGGGGTTCACGGGGACGATCCTGCCGGCGGTCACCCTCGCCGTGCCGGTGGGCGCGGTGATCGCGCAGGTGCTCCACAGCAATCTGGTCGACACCTGGCGACAGCCGTTCGTTGCCGTCGCCTACGCCAAAGGGGCCTCGCGGATGTGGGTGCAGTGGCGGCACGTCCTGCGCGCCGCGATCGGTCCGGCGCTTACCGTCGCGGGCGTCTGGGTGGGCACGGTGCTGGCCGGATCGGTGATCGTGGAGACGGTTTTCGCGCGGGCGGGGATCGGCCGGCTGACCCAGACCTCGGTGCTGAACCAGGACATCCCGGTGGTGCAGGGCATCGTGGTCTTCTCCGCCGCGGTGTATGTGCTGGTCAACCTCGTAGTCGACCTGGTGTATCCGCTACTGGACGCACGGGTGACGGACAGTTCACGCGGTAAGGCGGTCGCGTATGCCTGAGTCGAGCACCGTGCGGAAGCCGCGCCTCGCGAGCCCGGCGCGATGGCGGACCGGAGCAGGCGTCGCACTCTCGGCCGGGGTCCTGGTACTCGTGCTCGGCTGGGCGGCGGCGCCGGGATGGTTCGCCGGCGGCGATCCGCTCACCGGCGTGCCGGCCGAGAAGTTCCGCGGACCCGGTCCGGGACATTGGTTCGGCACCGACAATCTGGGACGCGACCTCTACACCCGGGTCGTCCACGCGGCGGCCTTGTCGCTGACGGCCACCGTGCTCGCGGTGGCGATCGGCCTGGTCGCCGGTTCGCTGCTCGGGCTGCTGTCGGGTGCGGTCGGCGGCCGTTTCGACGGCGCGGTCATGCGGGGTGTGGATGTGCTGCTGTCGATCCCGGAGCTGCTGCTGGCGCTGGCCCTGGTGACGGTGCTCGGTTTCGGCACCGGCAATGTCGCGCTGGCGGTGGGAGTGGCGCTCATCGCGCGCTTCACCCGGGTGATGCGGGCCGAGGTACTGCGGGTGCGGCGCGCACCGTACGTGGAGGCGGCCTTCGCCTCCGGGGTGCGCTGGTACACCGTCCTGTTACGGCACGTCCTGCGTAATGCCTACGCCCCGGTGGCGGCGCTGGCCGCGGTGGAATTCGGGATGGCGGTGCTCGCGGTGTCCTCACTGAGCTTCCTCGGCTACGGCGCGACTCCACCCACCCCGGAATGGGGTTCGCTGATCTCCGAGGGACGTAACTATCTGGCCACCGCCTGGTGGCTCACCACCCTGCCCGGTCTGGTCATCGTCGCGGTGGTGCTGGCCACCCAACGGCTCGGACGGGTCCTCGCACAGGAGGGATTGCGGTGACAGCACCCGAATATCACGGGGTTCGATTCGGTGACCGGCCGCAGGACCGGCGTCGGCGACCGGACAGCGGGCCGGCCGCGGCCGTGCGCCGGCTCGGCCGATTCCTGGGCGCGGGCTGGTCCTTCCACGCCGATCAGGCCGGGCGGATGCCCGGACTGTTTCTCACGGGCGGGCAGCTGTGAGCGGATCGCGGGGCGAGCAGAGGCCGATCGATACCGGTGATGTTCTGCTGCGGGTCGACCGGCTCGCCGTCGCCTACCGGGCCGGCGATATCGTGACCGAGGCCGTCGACGAGGTGTCGCTCACCGTGCGGGCCGGCGAAACCGTTGCCGTGGTCGGTGAATCCGGATCGGGGAAGTCCACCCTCGCGCACGCGATCATCGGACTGCTCGGCGGCGGCGGTGAGATCACCTCGGGCAGTATCGAATTCGCCGGGGAACGGATAGACCGTCTGTCGCCGAAGGCGTGGCGGCGGATACGCGGAGCCGGGATCGGACTGGTGCCGCAGGACCCGGCGATCTCGTTGAACCCGGTACTGCGGGTCGGTGACCAGGTGGCGGAGACGCTGCGCATCCACGGCCGCGCCGACCGGCGCACCGCCGGGGCCCAGGCGGTCCGGATCCTGACCGACGCCGGACTGGATCGGCCGGAACTGCGGGCGCGGCAGTTCCCGCAGGACCTCTCCGGTGGTCAGCGGCAGCGGGTGCTCATCGGTATCGCGCTGGCCTGCGGCCCCCGGCTGATCATCGCGGACGAACCGACCAGCGCCCTCGACGTCACCGTGCAGCGCCGGATCCTCGACCACCTCGCCGGACGCACCGCCGAAGCCGGCGCGTCGGTCCTGCTGATCACCCACGACCTCGGCGTGGCGGCCGATCGCGCGGACCGGATCGTGGTGATGCATCGCGGCCGGATCGTGGAAACCGGGACCGCCGAAGAGGTTTTCACCCGGCCTCGGCACGAATACACCCGCCGCCTGCTGGCCGCGGTGCCCAAGACCGATGGTCCGGCGCGCCCCACACGATCGCCTGCCACACCCGCACCGCTGCTTTCGGCACACGGGCTGTACAAGACCTTCCGGATCACCCGCGGTACGAGCCTGGCGGCGGTGGCCGATGTCTCGGTGACCGTGCGGCGCGGCGAAACCCTGGCGCTCGTCGGGGAATCCGGGTCCGGCAAGTCGACCACCGCCCGGATGATCGCCCGGCTGGAGCGGCCCGACCGCGGCAGTGTCGAATTCGACGGCACCGATATCGCCGCCCTGCGCGGTGCGCGATTGCGGGAGTGGCGGCGGCGTATCCAGATCGTGTACCAGAACCCCTACGCCTCGCTCAATCCCAAACTGAGCGTCGAGGCGATCGTCGCCGAACCGCTGCGGGCGTTCGGTCTCGGGGACCGGGCGGGCCGCCGGGCCAGGGTGGCCGAACTGCTGGACCAGGTGGCGTTACCGCCGGACAGCGCCGCCCGGCGTCCGGCGGAACTGTCCGGTGGCCAGCGGCAACGGGTGGCCATCGCCCGCGCCCTGGCGCTGCGCCCGGAGCTGGTCATTCTCGACGAACCGGTTTCGGCCCTGGATGTTTCGGTGCAGGCCCAGATCCTGGGCCTGCTCGACGATCTGCAATCCGAGCTGGCGTTGAGCTATCTGCTGATCTCCCACGACCTCGCCGTCGTGCGCGGCACCAGCGACCGGGTCGCGGTGATGCGGGCGGGCCGGATCGTCGAAACCGGCCGGACGGCAGAGATCTTCGAGGCTCCCCAGCACGAGTACACCCGGGAGCTGCTGCTCGCCGTGCCCGGTGCCGCGGGCCGGCACCGGCCGAGAGAAAGGACCGCGTGATGCCACAGGGGTCTCCGCTGCTGACCGCCGTGGAATTGGCGGGCACCGGTGTTCATCCCGCGTCCTGGCGGCGTGCCGATTCGCGGGCGGAGGAGTTGTTCACCGCCGGGTACTGGGTGGATCTCGTCGGCGCCGCCGAACGGGCCGGCCTGGACCTGGCCTTCCTGCCGGATTCCTTCGCGCTGCAGGCCGAGGGTGTGCGGGGCCGTCCGGAGGCAGCCGGGATCGCGGCCCGGGTCGCCCCGGCGACCGGGCGCATCGGGTTGATTCCGCAGGTCCCGGTCACTCATACCGAACCGTTCCATGTATCCAAGGCGGTCGCCTCGCTGGACTACGCAACCTCCGGCCGGGCCGGTTGGGAGGTCACCGTCTCGCCCGGTGTGCAACAGGCACGGCTGTTCGGCCGCAAATCCGAACAGCCGGAGGTGTCCCTGTGGCACGAGGCCGATGAGGCGATCGAGGTGGTCACCCGCCTGTGGGACAGCTGGGAAGACGACGCCGAGATCCGGGATGTCCCGACCGGCCGGTTCATCGACCGCGACAAACTGCACTACATCGATTTCGTGGGCGACCATTTCACGGTCAAGGGCCCGTCCATCACGCCCCGGTCCCCGCAGGGGCAGCCGCTGGTCGCGGTGCGGGCTTCCGGAGCCGACGCCACCCGGGTGGCGGTGCGCCGCGCCGACCTGATCCGTATCCGCGCCGATGATCCGGCCGCGGCCGCCGAAACCCGGGCGGCGCTGCGGACCGCCGTCGCGGCCGCGGGCCGGGACCCCGACCTGATCCGCGTCCTGCTCGATATCGAGGTGCATATCGCGGCGACCGCGGAAGTCGCGGCCGACGAGGTCGCGCAGCTGGAACAGTGGATCCCCACCCCGGCCGCCGGGACACTGCGGCATATCGGGACGTCCGGCTCGCTGCGTGCCCTGCTCGATACCGCGCACCGGCAGGAGAGCGCCGACGGAGTGGTCCTGCGACCCCTGGCGTTGCCCGCTTTCCTGGAACGACTTTCGGCTCCGCTCACCACACTGCGCGGTCGCCTGGGGCTGCCGCGCCCCCTCAACCGGTACACGACCGAACGGGTATGACATGGCGATATCGAGACCAGGCAGACAGGTTCACCTCGCCGCCCACTTCCCGGGCGTCAACAACACCACGGTATGGAACGACCCCGAATCCGGCAGCCAGATAGATTTCGATTCATTCGTACATCTGGCCCGCACTGCCGAACGCGGACTCTTCGATTTCTTCTTCCTCGCCGAAGGACTGCGGCTGCGCGAACATCGCGGCCGTATCCACGATCTGGACGTGGTCGGGCGACCCGATACGTTCACAGTGCTCAACGCGCTGGCCGGGGTCACCACCCGACTCGGTCTGGCGGGCACCATCAACACCACCTACAACGAACCGTTCGAACTGGCGCGCCAATTCGCCACACTGGATCACCTGTCCGGCGGCCGGGCCGCCTGGAATGCCGTCACCTCCTCCGACGCGTTCACCGGGGAGAATTTCCGCCGGGGCGGCTACCTTCCGCACGCCCAGCGCTACACCCGGGCCGCCGAGGTGATCGCGGCGACCCGGGCGCTGTGGGACAGCTGGCCCGACGACACGGTGATCATCGACCGGGAGCGCGGGGTGTTCACCGGCCCGATACCGGAGTTCCGGTATACGGGAGAACAATTCGATATCTCGGGCCACTACGTGCTTCCGCGCAGCCCGCAGGGTCATCCGGTGCAGATCCAGGCGGGAGATTCCGACGAAGGCCGGGAATTCGGGGCCGCCACCGCCGACGCCATTTTCAGCCGGCACGGCGAACTGGCGGCCGGACAGCGCTTCTACACCGATATGAAGAGCCGCCTCGCCCGTTACGGCCGGCAACGCGATGATCTGCTCATCCTCCCGGCCGCCACCTTCGTCCTCGGTGACAACCGTGCCGACGCCGAGGAGCGCGCCCGGCATATCCGGCGGCAACAGGTCGGGCCGCAGACCGCGATCTCCTTCCTCGAACAGGTGTGGGGCCGCGACCTGTCCGGCTACGATCCCGACGGCCCGCTGCCAGATCTGGACCCTGTCGACGACGCGAACATCACCCGTGGCCGGGTGCGGCACGCGAAGGACCCCCTCGCGGTGGCACGGGATTGGCGCGCGCGGGCGGAGGCACAGAAACTCAGCATCCGTGAGTTGATCATCGAGGTCACCGCCCGCCAGCAGTTCGTCGGCTCGCCCGCCCAGGTGGCCGCCGATATCGACCACTATGTCCAGCAGGACGCGGCCGACGGGTTCATTCTCGTACCGCGCCTCACTCCACACGGCCTGGACGAATTCGTCGACAGAGTGATCCCGGAACTCCAGGAGCGCGGCAGTTTCCGCACCGAGTACACCGGCACCACCCTGCGCGACCATCTCGGCCTGCGGCATCCCCATCGGAGCGGCGAACAGGTGAAAGCGTCATGACGATACCGCTGTCGGTGCTGGACCTTTCCCCGATCAGCACCGGATCCGATGCCCGGCAGGCGATCCGCAACACGATCGATCTGGCCCGGCAGGCCGAAGCATGGGGATACCGGCGCTTCTGGGTCGCCGAACATCATTTCGTGGCGGTGGCGTCCTCGTCACCGACCGAACTCATCGCGCTCATCGCCGCCGCCACCGAGACGATCCGGGTGGGATCGGCCGCGGTCCAGGCGGGGTTCCGGACCTCGGCTTCGGTGGTGGAGGCGTTCGGCACCGTCGACGCGCTCTACCCGGGCCGTCTGGATCTCGGACTGGGCCGTTCGGCGCACCGGATTCCGTCCGGACCCGCCGCGGCCGCACCGCCGCCCGCGCGGCCGACCGTGGTCCGCGACGGCGTCGTGGTACCGCCGCCGTTTCCGCCGGGGCAGATCCGCGATACCCGCCGGCTCGCGGCGTCCCTGGAAGTCCTACGGCTTCCGGGTGCCGAACCGCTGGACTACGGCCGGCAGGTCGCGGAGATCCGCGCCTTACTCGACGGCACCTACACCACCTCCGACGGCGTGCACCTGCGGGCCGTGCCGGGGGAGGGCGCGGATGTGCAGCTGTGGCTGTTCGGGAGCAGCGGCGGTGAGAGCGCGCAGCTGGCGGGGCGGCTCGGTCTGCCGTTCGTCGCCAGCTATCACGTCTCACCGGGAACAGTGCTGGAAACCGTCGAGGCCTATCGGGCCGCGTTCCGGCCGTCCCCGCGCTTCCCGCGGCCCTACCTGGTGGTCTCCGCGGATGTCGTGGTCGCCGAGGACGAGGCCCGGGCCCGCCACCTCGCCTCCACCTACGGGCACTGGGTGGCCGGTATCCGCAGTGGGGCCGGGGCGGGCGAATTCCTGGACCCCGATACCGCCCCGCCGCTCACCGATGATCAGCGACAGCTGGTGGACGACCGGTTGCGCACCCAGTTCGTGGGAACCCCCGGTGCCGTGGTGGCGCGGCTGTCCGCACTGCGGGATCTGACCGGCGCCGACGAACTGGTGGTCACCAGTGTGACCCACCGGCACGAGGACCGGCTCACCTCGCATCGGCTGCTCGCCCGGGAATGGGGCCTGTCCGGGGCGCGCGCCGCCTGACACGGCACCGGGAAACGGGACGGCGGACCTGCCCTGACAGGTCCGCCGTCCCGTTTCCGTTGCCGCCCGGCGAGAGTCAGACGCCCGCGGGGGCCGGCGCGAATCGGCTCGCCGGTGTGGGCAGACCGAAATGATCGCGCAGGGTGGTGCCGGTGTACTCGGTGCGGAACAGGCCGCGCTCCCGCAGGATCGGCACCACGGTCTCGGTGAAGATCTCCAGCCCGCCGGGATAGTAGGGCGGCATCACATTGAAACCGTCGGCCGCCCCGGACCGGAACCATTCCTCGATGGTGTCGGCGACCTGCTCCGGCGCTCCGGCGAACACCCGGTGCCCGCGGGCGCCGGCCAGCCGGTGCAGCAGACCGCGCAGCGTCGGGCGTTCGCGGCGGACGATACCCGCGACGACCTGGCGGCGGCTCGCCGCGTTATCGGTGACGTCGCCGGCGTCGGCGAACAATTCCACCGGCACCGGTTCGTCGAGCGGCAACCGCCGCAGGGAGGCACCGGCCAGCGATTCGAGCTGTCCGAGACCGTATTCGGGCACCGTGAGTTCGTTGAACTCCCGTTCCAGCCGCTTCGCCTCGGCCTCGGTGCCGGCGATGAACGGGCTGATCCCGGGCAGGATCTTCACCTGTTCGGGCGCACGGCCGAATTCCCGGGCCCGGCGTTTGATATCGGTGTAGAAGGCCTGGGCGTCGGTGAGTTGCTGATGCGCGGTGAAGATCGCCTCGGCATAGCGGCCGGCGAAGGCGCGACCGTCGTTGGACGCTCCGGCCTGAACCAGGACCGGACGGCCCTGCGGAGTGCGGGCCGCGTTGAACGGGCCCCGGACCCGCAGATGCTCACCGGCGAAATGGATGGGATGGATCTTGTCCGGATCGGCGTAGCGGCCCGCTTCGCGATCGAGCAGGATCGCGTCGTCCTCCCAGCTGTCCCACAACGCGGTGACCACGTCGACGAATTCGCGGGCCCGGGCATAGCGTTCGGCATGATCGGGATGCCGGTCGAGCCCGAAATTCGCGGCGGCCAGGTCGGTTCCGGTGGTCACGATATTCCAGCCCGCCCGGCCACCGGAGATATGGTCGAGCGAGGAGAAGAGCCGGGCCAGATTGTAGGGCTCGTAATAGGTGGTCGAGGCGGTGGCGATCAGGCCCAGATGCGTTGTCGCCGCGGCGATGGCGGTGAGCAGGGTGATCGGCTCCAGGCCGGGAGCGGCGTTGTAGGCGACATTGGTGCGCAGCGCCGGTCCGTCGGCGAAGAACACCGCGTCGAAAGTGGCGGCCTCCGCGGTGCGGGCGATCTCCTGGTAATAGGTGACGTCGTAGATGCGGTCGGGGCGGCTGGCGGGATGCCGCCAGGCCGCTTCGTGGTGGCCGGCCGGATAGATGAAGGCGTTCAGGCTGAGCCGGCGGGGTTCGGTCATCGGTTGGTGTCCTCTTGCTGGTTGCGGTCGGTGTCCACGCCGAGCGCGGTCAGGAGTCGTTCGCGGTGGTGGAGGAAGGCGGGATCGCCGTGCCGGCGGGGCCGGGTCTGCTCGATCGGGATATCGACAGCGATCCGGCCCTCGTCGAGCACCAGGACGCGGTCGGCGAGCAGGATGGCCTCGTCGACGTCGTGCGTGACCAGCAGCACCGCGGGCCGGTGCCGGGCGCACAGATCCTGCAGCAGCCGGTGCATCCGGAGCCGGGTCAACGCGTCCAGCGCACCGAAGGGTTCGTCGGCGAGCAGCAGTGCGGGTTCCCGGACCAGCGAGCGGGCCAGCGCCACACGCTGCTGTTCGCCGCCCGACAGCTCGCGCGGCCAGGCCTTCTCCCGGCCGGCGAGACCGACTTCGTCCAGCGCCTCCCGGCCGCGGCGGGCGGCGCCGGGGCCGGTGAGCCCGAGGGTGACGTTGTCCAGGACCTTGGTCCACGGCAGCAGCCGGGAGTCCTGGAACACCACGGCGCGTTCGCGCGGAACGTGGATCTCGCCGCCTCCGGTGACATCGGGGTCGAGTTCGCCGAGGGCCCGCAGCAGGGTGCTCTTACCCGAACCGCTACGCCCGAGCAGCGCCACGAACTCACCACGGGCGATATCGAGATCCACGCCGTCCAGCACCGTCCGTTCGCCGAAGGACCGGGTGAGATCCCGCACGCGAACGGTGAGTCCGGTGTCCGCCGGGGCGGTCAGTCCGCGAGTGTCTGCCGCCATGCCAGCGCTCTCCTCTCCAGTGTCCGGACGGCCAGGTCGCCGAACAGTCCCAGTAGTCCGTAGATCACGAGCCCGACCACGATCACGTCGATCTGCCCGTATGTGCGCGCCTGGGTCATCAGATAGCCGATACCGCTGGTGGCGTTGACCTGCTCGACCACGACCAGCGCCAGCCACGAGATGGTGACCGCCAGCCGCAGGCCGGTGAAGAACCCAGGCAGCGAACCGGGCAGCGCGACCCGGCGGATGAAACCCCACCGCGACAGCCCCACCGTCTGCGCCAGTTCCACATAGCGGGCGTCGACACCGCGCAACTGGGCGTGAGTGTTGATGTAGACCGGCACCAGAACCGCGGCGGTGATGACGATGAGCTTCATCTCCTCGCCGATGCCGAACCACACGATGAACAGCGGGATCAGGGCCAGCGTCGGGATCGACCGTTTGATCTGCACCGGTCCGTCGACCACCGCCTCTCCCAGCCGGCTCAGGCCGGAGACCAGAGCGAGCACCAGCCCGATCGAGACCCCCAGCGCCAGGCCGATCGCGGCGCGCTGCAAGGAGGTGAGCAGATTGGACTGCAGGGTCCCCTCGGCTGCCAGATCCGCCGCGGTGCGGAGCACATCCCACGGCGCCGGCAGCGTTTCCGGATCGAGGGCGCCGGATACGGATCCGAGTACCCAGGCGAGCACCAGCAGGGCCGGTCCGATCGCGAAGCCGAACGGTATGGGCCTGCCCGGGCCGAGGCGTACGGGCCGGCGGACGGGACGAGGGGTCGCGGTCCGGGACCTTGTACCGGATCTGGTCCCGGCGGGGAGGTCGATGGTCGCCACTAGCGTTTCTCCTGTTGTTCGAACCGGGCGCCGGCCGCGGTCACGGCCTGCGTGATCACCTCGTCGAAACGCAGATCGAATCCGTCGGCGGCATCGATATCGCGGGGCAGTTCACCGGCCGCGTCGATCACATCGATCGTGGCCTGCTGCTGGTCGACCAACTGCTGATTCAGGTGGGGGAAGGTGAACTCGCCGAGTGAGTCCACGATCCGCCCGGCATCCTCGGCGCTGATCTTCTGGTTCTCGATGTAGTAGGTACGCGCCCATTCGTCGCGATGGGTGTTTGTCCAGTGGAACGAGCGCACGAAAGCCCCGACCAGGGCCCGCAGCGCGGCGGCCTTCGCGGGCTCGGCCGTCGCTTCCCGGCGCGCGTAGAGGTAGCCGAGCCCGAAATAGATGCCCTGGGTCTTCTCGGCCGGAATCACCGTGGCGCCCGGTGTCCGGAGGAACCGGGTGAGCCGCGGCTCGTTCAGCGGGGCGATATCGACCTGACCGGTGCGGACCGCGTCGTTGAAATCCGACAGCTGCAACCGCACCAGTTCGACATCGGAGGTGGTGAGTCCGGCCAGGTCCAGGGCGCGCAGCACAGCGGCCTGCTGTGCGGTGCCCTCCGCGTAGGCGATCTTCTTTCCCCGGAGATCCGCGACCGATGTCGCGGTGACACCCGGTGCGACGGCGAGCTGGATACCGTCGGGATCGGTCTGGTAGGCGGCCACGATCGGCACATCCTGTTTCGCGGCCAGGGCATGGATCGGCGGGACATCACCGACCGGCGCCACATCGGCCGCGCCCGCCCGGAAGGCCTCCAGAATCTCCGGGCCGCCGATGAAGTTGGCGAATTCCACCTTGAACGGCAGTTTCTCCAGCTCACCGGAAGCCCGCAACGCGGTTTGGAACCGTTCCTGCTGATCGGCGACCACCAGGGTGGTGCCCGGCGGGATCTCGGTGGGCAGGGGAGTGCCGAGGGATACCGCGCCCGGTTCGTCGCCGGCCGCGCAGCCGGTGACCATGACCCCCGCCGTCGCGACCGCGAGGATCATCGCGACGGTCCGGTGACGGAAACGCGTGGCGAGACAACGAAACTGTGGCATTCCGGAATTGAACCAACGCCCCGGTGACACCGGAATGATTAAAGCGGCCGCGATTCGAATTATGCGCCGGTCCGGCGCCGGCGGTGGTGGCCTGGTTCGGTCCGGGCGGGCGTATGGGATCATGGGGATTCACGACGGAGGGAATCGACCGTGGTCATGGGCATGGTGCCGGGTGATCGGTGCCCGCGCTTCGACGCGGGAGCGTTCCGTCCTGCCCTCGTGCCGATCGCCGGGTAGTTCCTGCCGTACTCCTGCATCGAAGCGATGCCGATCCGAGGCACCTTCGTCCCCACAGGAGTTCAACATGAGCACGATCAGCTGGAACGAAAACGGATCGGCGTTCTCGGCCCGGTGGCATTCCGAGAACGCGTCCCCGGCGCCCGCCCGCGTTGTCGTGGTCGACGACCGCACCACCGCGAACGCTGCCCACCGGCTCGCCAGGGCCGAGACGGGTCTGCTGTGGCGGGGGGATTTCCACAACGCTCGCCAGCTCATCCGGGCCCTGGAACGCCGTCACCAACGGGGTCCGCGCGCCGGGGCCGGCGGAAGCGATGTGGCGTCCCTCTTCGAGGGGCATCGCGCGCGGCGGGCCGCGCGAGCCGAACTGCTCGGCAGGCTGCTGGTCGTACTGGAGCCCGGCTATTCCCTCGGATTGCGGCGAGCGCCGGATGTGCGAAAAGCCTGCGATCACGCGTACGGCGCCCCTGCCGAGGACCCGGCCGGTAGTGGGACCGGGCGGACCTGTGTCTCGCTGCCGGAACTGCTCGGTGTGCTCAGCGCCTATCAGTGGCACCTGAAGGGCGTCCATATTCCCGCGCTGGATGCGCACATCTACCCGGACTACGGGGTCTTCTCTCCGGTCCGGGGCGAATACGTCGATCTGGTCGCCCGAGCGCCACTGCCCTCCGGTGCCGAGCAACCACTGGTGTTCGATCTCGGTACCGGCACCGGAGTCCTCGCCGCGGTTCTCGCCCGACGCGGCGCCCAGGTGGTGGCCACCGATATCAACCGGCGGGCGGTGACGTGCGCACGCGCGAACCTGCGCCGGCTCGGCGTCGCCGATCGCGCGCGGGTCGTCGAGGCGGACCTGTGGCCGGACGGCCGAGCCGACCTGGTGGTGTGCAACCCACCCTGGCTCCCCGCGCAGCCGACCTCGGCTCTCGAGCTGGGCATCTACGATCCCGGCTCCGATATGCTCCGCCGCTTCCTGAACGGGCTTCCGGACCACCTCACTCCCGGCGGTGAAGGCTGGCTCGTCCTGTCCGACCTCGCCGAACGGCTCGGCCTGCGGACCCGCGACGAACTACTCACACGTATTGCCGATGCCGGACTTCGCGTCGCCGCCCGCTACGACACCTCGCCGCGGCACCCACGGGCTTCCGACCCCGCCGACCCGCTCCATGAAGCCCGGCGGCACGAGGTCACCTCGCTGTGGCGATTGGTGCCGATCGGCCCGCCCGGCGTTCTCAGGATTTCGTGAACACGGCGGTGTACCTCCCGGGCTGCCTCGTCCAGTAGCCCGCAACGGTTCCCGGAACGGGACGTCGATATCACCCGGGCGCGGATGTCCTCGATATCCACTGTGCGCGCAGGGGATTCGATGCCTGCGACTCTGCGCCGACCACCTGTCCCGGTGGCGACGTCGATCTCGCCGCGGAAGCGATCCGGCCGGCCCGGCGGCGGACTGCCGGCTCGGAGGCGTGCCGACGGCAGCCCGCGACCGCTCGCGCCGGTGACACCGGAATGATGCGGGGCGCCCACGATGCCGGATTACGCACCGATCCGGCCCTCGCGGTGGCGGCCTGCCGTCCGGGTTCGGCCCACCGCGTGGGCCCGGAAGGCGTCGAGTAGCGCGATTTTGGCGTCGGTGGGCTGGCCCGCGGCGTGCATGATGAAGTCGCCGGGCCGGTGCTCGTTCCAGAAACTGTTCATCGATCGCTTCGCCACCACCTTGACGCGGAGTTCGGGATGCAGCGCGATCGCGCGGGTCATCGCGGTCTGCTCGTAGAAGAGGCCCGATACTTCGTGCCGCCAGGTGCTGCGCAGCAGCTGGATACCACGGGCGTTGTTGCGCAACAGGAAACTGCCCGAGTTCAGTCCGAGCTCGTCGTGGGTGACGATCAAGTCGTAGTCGTCGTCGCACAGATCACGCAGATCCACATCGAAGTTCGTGATGGCAGCGTCGGCATCGGTCCAGTAGATCCAGTCGTGATCGCCCAGATGCCGTTGTACGGCCGGAATCTTCGACCAGTGCGGCGCCCGTGCGGTGGTGAAGACTCCGGCGTATCCGTAGAACGCGAAGCCGTGGCGGGCGCAGTAGGCGTATTTGTCCTCCGCGTGCGGACGTGCCCAGTGCGCGATCTCCGGTGTCCACAGCGTCACGACCCCGATCGGCGCGGAGCCGTCGGGGAGACTCCACAGCGGCGGATCGCCCGGCCGCGCGATTCGCTCGCGGGCCGGGGGCGGGCTATCGGGAAGGGCCGGGACCGGGCGGACACCTCCCGTCCGAGCGGCCGCACCGCCGGAACGCAGCGATCGCCGGGTCCGGCGGTGCTCCTCGACCACCGCCAGCACCTCGGGGCCGCAACGCCGGATATCGCGGTGTTCACGGACCCAGCGCGCCGCGGCGCGGCCCAGATCCACCGCCTCCAAGCGGTGCCCGGCCACCCAGCGGAGGCGTGCGGCGATATCGTCGACGTCCGGGATCGCCACCGCGCCGTGCGAGGTCTCGCCGAACGGATGCCGGTACGGGCGCCAGGTCGCCGGTTCGACGGGCAGGATCAGGTCGGCGGCATCACGGCAGAGGTCGGCGTGACCTTCGGAATCCAAGGCGATCACCGGCAGGCCGGTGGCCATCGCCTCCAGCGCGGTGGTCGGCGCACCCTCGTTGCCCAGCGCCAGTACGACATCGGCCGTGGCATACCACCGCGAGTCGCTGCGGGCGCGCCCGGTCACCGTTTCGATCTGGATTCGCGGGTCGGCGGCCGTATGACAGTCCGGCCAGCCGCGCCACGACTTGATCACCAGCCGCGCGGCGGGATCGTGTCGAAAGGCCTCCTGCCAGGCGGCGATACCTTCGCGATAATTCTCGGACCGGGTTTCCATCATGCCCACCATCAAGGTGGTGAGCCCCCGGCGCACCGGGCGTTCGCGCAACGCGTGGCGTTGCGTATCCACTCCGGCCGCGACGATGTGCACGGGCGCCGTGACGCCGCAGGCGCGAAAGACATTCGCGACATAGCGGCTCGGCACGATGACGGCGCGGGCCCGATCGAGTTGCCGCACCCAGTGTTCGGGGATCCGGGAGCTCTCGCAGGTGGTCCGGATGAACAGGTCGGTGCCCAGCAGGCAGTCCGCTTCGGGTGCGCCGGGCCATCCGCAGTAGAGCACCGGACCGTCCACGCGGGCCGACGACTTCTCGACCAGCGCCAGGAACTCCGCGGAACAGCCGGCGGGATCCAGACCGAGCGGCGCCACATTGACCCGGACACCCGCGTCGTGCAGGCCGAGCGCCAGGTATTCGTTGGCGCCCCGGTCTCCGCCGTCGGCGGCGAACTCCCCGATGATCGTGAGCGGCGCGGTGCCGAAGCGCCGCCGAGCGCTCGACGCGTGCCGTGCGGCGCGACGGGTCTGCCCGGTCCCGCCCGCGTGAATGCGGGCCACGCTACCGGGGCCCGAAACTGTCAGGGGCCGCCCTGTATCCGTACTCGCCGTACCCGGACGTCTGGTAGCCGTAGCCGTCGTCACCATAGCTGCGGCGCCTGTCACCGCGGTCCGGATGTCCGGGCCGCGGGACCTCGGCGCGGGCGAATTCCGGGAAAACCGCCGTGGCGAGCGCGGCCAGCGCGCCTGCGCCGGAATTACGGAACATGCTGCGGCGCGAAAACATGGAAATTCCTTTCGCTCAGGCGGTGGCGGCAGCGAGCCGTGGGCGCTGCCGGCGCACGCGATGGATGAGGGTGATCGCGATCGCGGCCACCGATATCGCCGTGACCGTGGCGGTTTGGAGCCAGACGTCCCGGGCGGCGAGCGCCGGGGCAGCTGTGCCCCGGAATCCGACGAGGACGACGGCGACCAGGAAGAGAGCGTTACGCAGTACGGCGTAACGGGACAGCAGTGGCCGGAGCCGGTACAGGCCACCGCCGGTGAGGGTCAGGCCACGTCCATGGGCCACGACCGGCGCCACAACAACTGCCGTGAGTACCGTGCCGGCGGTGATCGTCGCGATGATCGCGAATGCACCGGACAGCAGCAGGATCCCGGCGAGCAGTGTCACCGGGGGAATCAGCAGGGCGACCGGTCGCACCAGCCGAGCGGGAATCAGCTGGTATGCGGCGAACCAGACTTCGCGCCGGGTCGCGGTGGAATGCAGCATGGCGACACCCCAGGCGATCAGCACACCGCCCACGAACAACCGGGTTCCCATTTCGAATACAGCCCAGGGCACCGGCAGAACCATGAGGACTCCTTCGGAGTGGGTCTACATGAACTATCGGCAGACTCGCCGGGGCCGGGAACCGCCGGCCTCCGTCGCGTCCGCTGTGGCACTGCGCTTTCGTACCTGTTGTATAGCGTTGGGCAGCTGTTCCGCAAACCGGCCCCTCTTCGCTCATTCGATCCGAGAGCGCGCAGGTCCGGAGATTTCCGGTGTTGGTCCCGTTCGGTCCGGCGTGTTTCCACGCGGGCCGCACACGACGACCGGCAATGGTGTGGCATCCGCGCTTTTCGCTGTCCGACGCGGGCGGCGTGAGTAGGAACGCCGCACCCGGTTGCGTCAGTCCGCTCCGAACCGGAGCCGGCCGCCGTGCGATACCGCGGCGCGGGCGGCGAGCCGGATCCCCGTGCGGGCATCGGTGACATCGCCGACGTAGTACCACTCCATGAGCGCGCGATCGGCGGAGATATCGAGGAGTCCGTAACCGTGGGAGTCGAGTTCGGCGTAATGGATATGCCGGTTGAGTGCTTTGACCGATTCCTCGAGCGCGACGGTGGCGGTGCGCGGGGGTGCGTGGAGCAGATCCCCGATCCCCGCGGACGTCACCGACGGCACCACGAATTCGGTTCCCGCGGTGGGGCCGCCGGGATAGCGTGCCGCGTCGAGTGGTACGTCGGCGGCCCATGAGCTGTGGATATCGCCGGTCAGATAGACGATATCGGCGACCCCGTGGTCGACGAGGGTGGTGAGCAGCCGGTACCGGTCGGCGGTGTAGCCGTCCCATTGGTCGGTGTTGGGTGCGATACCGGAGCGCGGGATGCCGAGGGCTTCGGTGACTGCCGCGGTGGTCCCGGGGTCGAGCGGCGGGAACAGCAACGGGGAGAGCATCACCGAATTCCCCACCAGTTGCCAGCGCGCCGAACCCGAGGTCAGTCCGGTGGTGAGCCACTGCATCTGGGCGGCGCCGGTGATCGTGCGGCCCGGATCGTCGCTGTCCCGGGAGCCCGGCCGCGGCGGGGCGTCCCGGTAGCTGCGCAGATCCAGCATCGACAGCTCCGCCGCGGTGCCGAACCGCAGGCGCCGGTAGAGCTGCACCGCGCCGCCGGAGGTGCGGGCGCGCACCGGCATCCATTCCAGGTAGGCCCGCACGGACGCGGCGCGGCGATCCGCCCAGGAACCCTCGCCGGGATCGTGGTTCTCGGCCCCGCCCGCCCAGGAGTTGTTGGCGGATTCGTGATCGTCCCAGGTGCAGATGAACGGGACCGCGGCGTGCAGGGCCATGAGGTCGGGGTCGGTCTTGTACTGGGCGTGCCGGATCCGGTAGTCGGCGAGGGAGACGATCTCGTGCGCCGGTTCGTGCCGCCGCACCGGGCCACCCGGGCCGCCGAACTGTCCGGCCGCGTATTCGTACAGGTAGTCACCCAGATGGATGACGGCGTCCAGATCGCCGTGGCCGGCGAGGTGGCGGTACGCGGCGAAGTATCCGGCCTCCCAATTCGAGCAGGACACGACGCCGAAGCGGAGGCGGCCGGGGGAGGCGTCATCGGCCGGGGCGGTGCGTGTGCGCCCGGCCGGTGAGGTCTCACCCAGGGCGAGGAACCGGTAGAAGTACTCGCGTCCCGGCGCCAGCCCTCGGACGTCGATCTTCACCGTATGGTCCGATTCGCTGGTCGTGGTGACCGTTGCGCCGGCCACCACGACGGCGAACCGGTCGTCGGCGGCGATTTCCCACCGCACGGTGACCGCCGGTCCGGTCCCCGAACCCGGTGCCGCATCGGGGCTCACGGTGACCCGCGTCCAGATGATCACACCGTCGGGCAAGGGATCACCCGAGGCGATGCCGTGGCCGAACACCGGAACCCCCGCGCGAGCGACCGGTGCCGCGACGGCGGGGACCGCGGCGGCCAGGGCCCCGGCCTGTAGCAGTGCGCGCCGCCCCAGCATTCCGGGGCCGGCGGTTCTCGTCACCGTATTGTCTCCGCTCACGTGCACCGATCCCAGCCGACGGGATCGCATTCGGCAAGTCGAACCGCCCGCCCGCTGCGGTTCTTCCGGATCCCGGAGGTCGCAGCTCCCGGAGATATCAGCGCAGTGGTGACCCCGGGTGCCGGGCGGGGTCGACGACGGCCGTGCCGAGATCGCGTTCGTCGCCGACCTCGACACCGAGATGCCGATCGAGGTCTGTGGTGTGCCGCGGCGCCTGAGGACGTGCGCGGAAATGCCCCAGACCTTCGCCACCGCCTCGCCCGGGTGGCCGCGTATCCACGGCCGCGCGCGGCCCCGGCCTCCGGCCGGTCGCCCGGTGCGGGAGGGAGCGCCGCCGGCATGACCCGGTCGGCCGAGACATGGTCGATCGGGTGGACGTGACCGGCCGCCGCGACAACCGGGCGACACGGCCGCCGCAACAGCGAACTGCCCCGGCTCCGCAGGTAGGCTGCCGCCTATGGGCAGTGCCGAATGCGCCGAATCACCGCCACCACCACCCACCACTCGTCTCCGCACCGCCGCCCGGCTGCTGCTCGCCGGGGCGCTGATCTTCGCGGGGCTGAGCCATCTGTTCTGGGCGCGGCGGGATTTCCAGGCCCAGGTGCCCGACTGGGTGCCACTGGACAAGGACGGCGTCGTCATGGCGTCGGGCGGGGTGGAGATCATGCTCGGCGCGGGGCTGGCCGTGCTCACCCGGGACCGGGTGCGGCTGGGCCGGCTCACCGCGCTGTTCTTCGTCGCGGTGTTCCCGGGCAATATCGCCCAATGGCAGGGTAAGCGGCCGGCATTCCGGCTCGACACCGATGAGTTGCGGTTCGCCCGCCTGCTGTTCCAGCCGTTGCTGGTCCTGTGGGCGCTCTGGTCGACGGCGATCCCGCGCCGCTGACATCACGACTCGCCCGGCCGTGTGTGCGCCGGTGTCACCGTGCGGTTCCCCGCCCGGTTCGTTCCTCGACCGAGAGCGACGCACTATGCCCAGCCCCACTCCCGCGAGATTCCTCCGCGTTCTCATCGCCGGCCTGCTGTGTGCCGTCGGCGCGACGCTCGCGCCGGCCGCCGCGGCCGCCCGCGAAGCCGGTAGCGCCTGCGGCGCCCCGATATCGGCCGAATCCGCCGCCGAGATCGTCGCATTGTCCGACACCTCGGCACTGGCCGACGAGGGTTCCGGCCCGGCCGCGGCCCGGCTGGAACGCGCGGTCGAACAGAACCGGCGGATCACCGAGATCCTGGTGGAAAACCGCGACCGGCGCGGCCTGTTCGCGGTGGGACTCGACGCGGTCGAACACGCGGCGGTGATGCCGCTCCAGCGCGATCCGGCCGCGTTCGCCGACCCCGAATGGGCCCATCGCGTCAGTCTCGACCTGCTGCTGCGATTCCTGCGCAATGTGCACGCCGAGTTCACCGGGACTCCGGCGGCACCGCACTGGAACCACTACTTCCGGCTCGCCCGGCAGTGTGAACTCTCCCCGGCCCGGGTGGCGATGGCCGGTTACAACGCCCACCTCACGATCGATCTCTCCGAATCCGTGGCCGCCACCCGCGCCGTCGCGGCGAACGCGATCGACCATTTCCGGATCGTGGACGCCATCGCGAGTCACGGATTCCTCATCGTCGATATCACCGACCAGGTGTACGGCGCCGATCTGGGGCCGCTGTGGCGGTTCTATTTCCTCGGTGCGGGGCTGGATGCGGTACTCGGCGCTGGGGTGGCCACCGGTCCGCTGTTGCGGCTGGCCGACGCGGGCGCCAATGTGGTCATCTTCGGCAACGGGCTCGCGTTGCAGGACCCCGCCGCCGCACCCGCGGTGCGGGCGGAGATGGACGCGCTGTGGCGCAGCGCCGATACCGCGTTCGAGGTTCTCGCGGCGAACGGCGGGTTGTGACCGCCGGTCGGACCTCGCCCTGACCGGTGGCACGAGCGTGGTGGCGGTGAGGAACCGTCGCCACGGGCCTGTTCATGCGCGGAAAAGTGGGTATATCCGGTCTGCCGACCGTGACCCGATCCGGCTGGAAGGAGCGCCGACCTGCAGATGAGCTCGCACGCCCACGGTTGTGCGAGGTAGCCGATCCGGCCGGTCTTCCCACCGGAAGCGGCTTCCGACGTCACCGTGCGGGCCCGACCCGTTCGAGGTGCCGGAAGCAGAGGAGAAGACCATGAGCTACCGGACCGTGGTCATGGCGACTCTGGTCGCCGCGGCCTGCAGTGGGGCGGTCGCGGTGCCGGTGGCGGCCGCCCCGGGCTCCGAACCGGGCGCGGTGGTCGTCCCGGCCGAGAGCATGCCGGAACGGACATCGCTGGCGCTACGAGGTCCCGGGGGCACCCGATGGGGTACCGCGAACGCGGACGAACCGCGTAGTGCGTTGTCGATGTCGAAGCTGTACCTGGCGGACTATGCCTTGCGCCACGGTGACGGTTCCGCCGCGGACCGCGCGGCCGCCGAACGAATGATCCGGGTATCCGATGATGCGGCCGCCGACGCGATCGGGGCGAAGTATCCGCAGGCGATCGGTGCGGTCGCCGCCGAGTACGGACTGGACCGGACCGCGCCCGGCCCCGGGTGGCAGATGTCCACCACCAGCAGCGCCGACCTGGCCGATTTCCTCGCGGCCAAGCAGGCCACCGACCCCGGGTCGCCCATCCTGGAGTGGATGGCCACGGCCCCGCCGATGGCCGCCGACGGGACCGCGCAGAACTGGGGCACCGCGACCCTGCCCGGCGTGCAGGGCAGCAAATGGGGCTGGTCCGATCTACCGCCGCCGGAGGTGGCCTCGGCGTCCTTCGGCCCGGGCTTCACGGTGGCGGCCCATACGCGCGGCGGTCCGGACGACCAGACCGCCGATGTCCTGCGGGCGCTGACCGAGATATTCGGGCCGGGGCCCGGCCCCGCGGCCCGGGTCTCGGGGCCGTAGGTCGCGGCCACCCGCCGTCCCGGACGCTCTCGTCACCGGCACCCGGCAGCGAGGGCGCTCCGGAACAGCGGACCGACGACTCCGGCCAGATGGCCGGTATCGGGCACCGTGACATGCGCCGCGCTCCCGAAGACCGCGGCCAGCTCGGCGTCCCCGGTGGCCGCCCCGACGGTCAGGCAGACGCAGCCGATTCCGTCGCCGCGTGCCTCCGCCAGCGCTCGATGCGCGTCGGCGGCGCCATAGCCGCGGTCGTAGCCGGTGTCGTAGGCGAGACCGTCGGACAGGACGAGCAGGAGCCGCCGGGAGGTCCCGCCCCCGGTGCGCAGCACCGAGGTGCCGTGCCGGATCGCCGCGCCCAGACGCGAGTAGGCGCCGGGCTGGAGGCCGTGCAGACGCTGCCGCGCCCGCAGCGCGAACGGGTCGTCGAACCGTTTGACCGGCAGCAGGTGCACGGCGCCGCGGCCCTGGGACCGGAAACCGTACAGGGCGACGCGGTCACCGAGTTCGTGCAGTGTCACGGCCAACGCCGCGGCGGCGCAGCGTTGATGTTCGTGGACCGGGCGCCCGTCGCCACCCGGTTCGGCGGCCGAACCCGAGATGTCCAGCAGGATCAGCACGGACAGATCACGCCGGCGTCTCGGGGTATCGAGATAGACGGCTTCTTCCGGTGCCGATCCGGTACGGATCTGTACCCGCGATTCCACGACCGCGTCGATATCGAGCTCATCGCCCTGCCGCTGTCTGCGGAGTGGGGCGGGGGTGGTGTCCAGACGGGCGAGGGGCTGTCGCAGGGTCTGCCGGTCCCAGTGCGGCAGCCGTGGATCCGGCGCCGGATCGGGTTCCGTTTCGAGGACCGTGCACCAGTGGTGGCGGTAGCGCCGCCGGTGGATATCCCATTCGGGATAGGTGGGCGCACCGGACCGGTGGCCGCCGGGCCGGGTGGTGCCGGCCGGGGCGGTGGCGCTCGACGTCACCGCACCCGCGCCCCGGGGCCCGGAACGGCCGCGGTATCCGGCCGAGTCGGCTCCGGGGTGCCCGTTGCGGCCGCCACCCCGGCTCGCGCCGAGCAGTTTGCGCAACAGCCCACCCAGGAGCCCACCGCCCCCGATCGGACTGGAGAACTTATCGGGGACATTGTCATCGGCGCCCGTATCGTCGGGTTCGTCCAGCTCACGCGATGACCGGGACCGGGGTCGGTGACTCCCGGTGCCGAGAGAACCGGGCGGATCGTCCGGAACCACCGACCGGGCGCGGAGGATCCCGAAACAGCCTGGCGGAGCGGGTAACCGGGTACGGCCGCTCGCCACGGCGAGCGAGTCGGCTGTGCCGACGGCCATCGCGGCCACCTCGTGGTCGACCAGGTCCAGCATGTCGCGGGGTAGCACGGCCGCGTGAGCGAGCAGCGCGCGGTGACCTTCGACCGTGAGATACCGGGCCGCCGTTCCGGTTCGGCGGCCGAGCGCGCGCAGCACATTCGGATCGAGCCCGCCCGCACCGATCAGACAGGAGTGCAGGGCGAGCGACCGCCGCTGTTCCCGCCGACTCTCGGTGGGGTCCAGGTAGACACATCGGCCGTCGGTCCAACTCGGCTCGCCGGGGCCGGTCTGTCCTATCGTGACAGCCCGCCCGGCCAGTGCGGAGGCAAGCATTGCCAGCCCGGCCGATTCGTCCCAGTCTTCTGAGTGCTCGCTCACGAAAACTCCCGCCGTTCGTCCGCGGACCTCGCCGGTTCGCGTTGACCAAATATCTGTTCCACGATATTGTTCGTACCCGCACTGGTCAACGCGGTTGCCGGATGGAGAATTATGGATTTCTCGTATCCACCCGATACCGAACGCTTCCGGGCCGGACTCCGGTCCTGGCTGGCGGCGAACCTGACGGCCGAGGTGGTCGACAGCAGTTCCCGGCGCGGTACCGACGACACGGCGTTCGAAACTCTCCGGAGATGGAACGCGACCATGGCCGACGCCGGCTGGGGTGCGGTGGCCTGGCCCGAGCGCTACGGCGGCCGCGGCGCGACGGTCCTCGAACAACTCGTATACGCCGAGGAGACCACGCGCGCCCGGGTTCCCATGCCGCTCAATGTGATCGGCATCAACAATATCGCCCCCGCGCTCATGCGGTACGGCACCGGCGATCAGAAGGACCGATTCCTGCGCCGGATGCTGTGCGCGGACGATATCTGGTGCCAGGGTATGTCGGAGCCGGAGGCCGGATCGGATCTGGCCGCGCTGCGCACCAGAGCGGTACCCGACGGCGACGATTTCGTCATCGACGGGCAGAAGATCTGGACCTCGCTGGGGCACCGTGCGGATTGGTGCCAGCTCTACACCCGCACCGATCCGCGGGCGCCGAAACATCGTGGTATCACCTGTTTCCTGGTGGATATGTCGCTACCCGGTATCGAGGCGCGGCCTTTGATCACGCTGACCGGTGCGGCGGATTTCGCCGAGATCTTCTTCGACGCCGTGCGGGTTCCGGCGACGGCGATGCTGGGCCCGCGCGACGGTGGGTGGCAGGTGGCGACCACGACGCTGTCCCACGAACGGGCCGGTGCCGCGCGACTGTACGCCGAACAGCAGGTCCTGCTGGACGATCTCGTCGCGGCGTTGGCGCCGGTGCGCAAGAACGGGCGGCCGATACTGGAGGATCCCGTCACCCGGTGCAGGCTCGGCGGTCTGTCGGTGCGGATCACCTATCTCGAAATGCTCTGCCGCCGGGCCATTTCCGCCGAGCTGCACGGCGGGGACGCGATGGCCTCGGCCAGTCTCGCGAAAACGGTGTGGGGTGAAGTCGGCCAGGAGCTCGCGGATACCGCCTACGACCTGCTCGGTGACGACGCAGACCCGAGGTGGGGCCGGCATCGCCTCGCGACCCGCTCGCTGACGATCGCCGGCGGTACCACGCAGATCAACAAGAACGTCACCGCCGGCCGAGTGTTGGGACTGCCACGGTCATGAATCTCGAACTCACCGAAGAGCAGCTCGCGTTACGCGATACCCTTCACGCCTTTCTCGCCAAGAATGTGAGCGTATCCGGGCATCTGCGTCCGCTACTGGATGATCCGCGCGGAACCACCGACGAGGTCTGGCAGGGGCTGGCCCGGCTGGGTGTCACCGGGCTGCTGGTGCCGGAGGAGTTCGGCGGCGCCGGGCTACCGCTGGCCGATACGGCCGTGGTGCTCGCGGAACTGGGAGCCGCCCTGTATTCCGGACCCTGGTTGTCGACGGCGGTGGCCGCACCACGCGCCTTGATCCGGTTCGGCGCCGGAGAATCCGCTGCCGCCCTGTTCCGGGGTATGGCCGACGGGTCGGTCATCGCCACCGTGGGCCCGCTCGACCCCGCGCAGCCACGTCCGCGGGTGGACACCGGCAGCTCCGGCACGCCGGTGCTGCGCGGGCGGCTGGAGGCGGTACCGGACGCCTGCGCGGCCGACGTTCTGCTGGTGTTCGCGGAGGGCCCAGAAGGAAACAACACAGAAGGAAACAACACAGAAGGAAACAACACAGAAGGAATCAGCCCAGCAGGAATCGGCACACCAGGAATCAGTACAGAGGGCATAGGGCTGTACGCGGTGCGCACCGTGGACCCCGCCGTCACCGTGCGCGGGCGCCCGACCGTCGACCTCACTCGCCGTTGCTTCGATGTAGAGCTCGCGGGCGCTCCGGGGGCGCTGCTGGCAACCGGTGCGCTGCGGGACCTCGAATCGGTGCGCGACGATGTTCTCGCGGCGCGCGCCACCGATGCGGTCGGTGCCGCGCGCGCGGTTACCGGCCTCGTCGTGGAATACGCGAAATCGCGGCAGCAGTTCGGCCGGCCGATCGGGTCGTTCCAGGCCGTTCAGCATCTGTGCGTGGATATGTTCGAGATCGTCGAACTGGCCTACGGTGGCGCCCTGTACGCACTGTGGGCCGCCGACAGCGCCGACGACCGGTCCCGGACCGGGGCCGTCCTGCATGCCAAGGCGTATTCGGGCTGCCTGGCATCGGTGGGCGACCGGGCCATCCAGGTACTCGGCGGTATCGGCTATACCAGCGAACACAACGCCCACCTGTATCTGCGCCGGCTGCTCGGCTGGAGCGCCTATCTCGGCGGTGCGGACCGGTATCTCGAGCAGGTGGGGGAGCGGCTCGTTGCTCCCTACACCGCGATCACACCCTGATCCGGGCCGCTCCCGGTGCGCGCCGGAGTCGTGCCGGGGCACGGCTCCGCGCCGGGATCACCGCACCGGGTCGAACTCCACATACAGTTTCGACAGCCCCCGCATGACGAAGGTGGGCTCGTAGTCGTAGTTGCGCGCGTCCCGCGACCCGTGCTGTGCCTCGTCGATTCGCAGGCCCGTCAGCCGGTCGAGTAGCCGGTTGATCGAGATACGGGCTTCGGCGCGGGCCAGCGGCGCGCCGGGGCAGCTGTGGGCGCCCCGGCCGAATGCGATGTGCTCGCGGGCATTCCGGCGGTCCACGTCGAGCCGGCCGGGATCGGGAAACTTCCGCGGATCGCGGTTGCTCGCGCCCGGCAGCAGCATGACCGTCGTCCCCGCCTCGATCGGGCATCCGGAGATCTCGGTACTCGTTCGTGCCATCCGGAAGTGGCTCTTGACCGGGCTCTCCAGTCGCAGCGTTTCTTCCAGGAAGGTGGGAACCAGGTGCCGGTCGGCGCGAACCTGCGCCTGGGTATCGGGGTACTCGGCGAGATTGCGGACCGCCGCGCTGAGCAATTTCGTGGTCGTCTCCTGGCCGGCCGCGAAAAGGAAGGTGGCGAGTTTGACCACTTCCTCCACCGTCGGAATCGTTGCGTCGGAGTACTTTGCCTGGGCAAGTGCGGTCAGCACATCGGGACGGGGCTCGTCGCGACGTTCGGAGATATAGCCGCGGAACTTGTCGTCCAGCCACTCCAGTGGATTGTGCGCGAGTTCGCCGTCGAGTTCGCCGACGAGCTGATCGCCCAGCACCGCACGGAATTCGCGGTGGTCGTCGGCGGGTACCCCGAGCAGGTCGGCGATGACGAGCATGGAGAACGGTTTCGCGTACCCGGACAGGAATTCGACCCGCCCGGCGCCGAGGAACGTGTCGATCTGCTCGTCGGCGAGTTTCCACATGAAACCCTCATTCTCGCTCAACCGTTTCGGGGTGAGCAGCGTGCTCAGCAGTCCTCTGGTGCGTAGATGCCGGTCGGCGTCCATGGTGACCACGTGCTCGGCCATCGGGATACCGTCGCGGTGCAGTTCGATCAGTTCGGTGATGTCATCGCCCTCCGGGGTGAACGGCAACGGTGCGAACGGACCCACCACCGCGTTACAGGACGAGAACGCGGTGTCGCGGTAGGCGGCCAGCGCTTCCGCGTGGCCGGTGATCGTGACGACCCCGCCCGGCCCGTCGGGCAGGACCGGCGCGCGGTCGCGCAGGTGGTCGAAATAGGGATAGGGATCGGGAATCAATGCGGGGTCGGTGAAATAGTCGACCGACTCGTATTCGGACATGTGTGCTCCTGAGATCTATCGGAAAACGGCTCGGCCGAAGGCGATCTCGGTCCTCACGCCGCTCCCGGATCGGCGGTGAACCGCACGGGCAGCGCGGTCGGGGAACGGAACACCTGCCCCCTGATATGCGGATCCGCCGCGGCCGGATCCGGTCGCAGATCGGGCAGCCGGTCGAGCAGTAGCTCGATCGCGACCCGCATCTCCAGCCGGGCCAGATGCATACCCAGGCAGACATGCGCGCCGTGACCCCAGGAGACGTTCGCCTGGGGCGGGCGGAAGATATCGAAGGAGTCCGGGTCGTCGTAGCGGTCCTCCTCCCGGTTCGCCGCACCCAGCATCGGCATCACCGACGACCCCGCGGGGATGGCCACACCGCCGAGCTCGGTTTCCCGGGTCGCCACCCGGGTGATGGTGAGCAACGGCGGCTCCCACCGGACCGCCTCCTCGATCGCCTGCGGAATCAGCGACCGATCCGCCTGGATCGCCTCGAACTGGTCCGGGTGGGAGAACAGTCCGAACAACAGGTTCCCCAGCGATCGGTAGGTCGTTTCCACGCCCGCGGGTAGCAGCAGCCGGAGGAAGGAGAAGATCTCCGGATCGGTGAGCCGTTCGCCGTCGATCTCGGCGCCGGCGAGCCGGCTGATCAGGTCGTCGCGGGGAACGGCGCGCCGGGCCGCCAGTATCGGGGCGAAATACTCCTCGAGCGCCGCGGACGCGGCCCGCCCGCGTTCCGGGTTGATCGTGAAGCTCAGCAGCGAGATCGACCATTTCTGGAACTGCAGGAAATCCTCGCGCGGCAGTCCGAGCAGTCCGGCGATGATCTGGGTCGGGAAGGGAAAGGTGAACTGCCTGACCAGATCCGCGCTACCCGCGCCCGCGAAGCGGTCGATCAGCTGGTTGCCCACCTCCCGGACCAACCCGTCCTCCCATTTCGCCAGCGCTTTCTGGGTGAACGCCTTCGATACCAGTGCCCGGTGGCGGCCGTGTTCCGGTTCGTCCATACCCAGCATGACGTGGCGGCCGAGCACATCACCGAATGCCTGGATGATGATCGCGGACGAGAAGGTCTCGTTGTCCCGCAGCAGTTGGCGGATATCGTCGTGGCGGTAGGCGATGAACAGGGGCAGCGTGTTGTCGCCGGGCATGGTGGACAACTCGATGCGCTGGATCGGTTGTTCGCGGCGCAACCGCGCGAGTTCGGTATACGGGTCGCGCACATCGCCGGACACCACATCGTCGAAAGAACCGAAATCGTCGAGGTCGTCGAACAATTGCATGGGAATCACTCCTGAGTAGCGGGGTAGGCGAGGGATTTGATCTCGGTGTACTGATCGAAACCCGCGCTACCGTTCTGCCGGCCGATACCGCTGGCCTTGTAGCCGCCGAACGGCACGTCCGCGCCGTAGCCGGTGGTGCCGTTGAGCCCGACGAATCCCGCCCGTAGCCGGCGGCCGAGCGCGAGCGCGCGGTCGAGCGATCCGGACATCACATTGCCCGCCAGGCCGTAGGCGCTGTCGTTGGCGATCCGGACGGCGTCGTCGTCATCGTCGTAGGGGATGACCGAGAGCACCGGCCCGAAGATTTCCTCCTGGGCGATCGTCATCGAATTGCCGACGTCGGTGAACAGGGTCGGCCGCACCCAGAACCCTGTGCCCAGGCCCTCGGGTTGTTCGGTGCCGCCCACGAGCAGGGTCGCCCCCTCGTCGATGCCCTGCTGGATGTAGCCGAGGACGCGATCGCGCTGTTTCGCCGAGATCACCGGCCCGCAGAGGGTCGCCGGATCCTGCGGATCGCCGGGTGCCACGCCCTCGTACATGGCTTTCAGCAGCGCCACCCCCTCCTCGTAGCGCGAGCGGGGCAGCAGCATCCGGGTCGGATTCGCACAGCCCTGCCCGGCGTGCATACAGGGTGCGATGCCGATCGCGCAGGCGAAACCCAGATCCGCGTCATCGCAGACGATGGTGGCGGATTTACCGCCGAGTTCGAGGAAGAGCCGCTTCATGGTGGCGGCGCCCTTTTCCATGATCCGGCGCCCGACGGCGGTCGAACCGGTGAAGGAGATCAGATCGACCCTCGGGGCGAGGACGAGTTCCTCGGCCACGAGGTTGTCGGAGGTGGTCACGATATTGACCACGCCCGCCGGGATATCGGTCTGCTCCGCGATCAGCCGGCCGATGCGGGTCGCGTTGAACGGGGTATCCGGGGCCGGTTTGAGAACGACGGTGTTCCCGGTGGCCAGGGCCTGCCCCAGCTTGTGCGCGGTGACCTCGAACGGGAAATTCCACGGCACGATGGCGCCCACCACGCCCACCGGTTCGCGCAGCACCTTCCGTCTGGTCAGCACACCGGTGAGGGCCACGAACGCGTCGCCCAGATCCGTTTCCCACGGGTAGGTACCGATCAGGTCGGCCGGGTAGGTGAAGGCGTCCGAGAGCGGTGCGTCCAGCTGCGGGCCGTAGGTGATCGCGCGCGGGCACCCCGCCTCGCGGATGAGTTCTTCGCGCAGGGCTTCCTGTTCACCGACCAGCGCCTCGTGCAACTGCCGGAGGCATCGCGCGCGGAACGCGCGGTCGGCCGCCCAGGTGGTGTCGTCGAACGCGCGCCGCGCGGCGTCGACGGCCCGGCGCATATCGCGGGCCGAGGCATCGGCCACCGCGCCGATGACCTCCTCGGTGGCCGGGTCGAAAGCGGCGAATGTTCCGTTCTCGCCGTCGACCAGCCGGCCGTCGATCAGCATCCGCGATTCGGGCGGAGGTGTCTCACCCATGGTTCGAACTCGCTTCCTTGTGCGTACGTGACGCCGCCATCGCGCGGAATCGGGGCAGCCCCATCGCGAGGCGCGCTATCTGGTGCATGGCGCGGGCCGGTAGCAGCCGGTTCGACACCAGTAGCGATACCGCGTCCGCGCCCACCGCACGGCGGAGGTAGGGGCCGCGGTCGTCGAGTGCCGCGGCCAGTGCCGCGGCGAACTTCTCCGGCGCGTTCGCGATTTTCATGGCCGCGCGTCCGCGCCGGTCGATACTCGTATGCAGATGCCGGTAGGGTCCGGTGAAATCGCGGAAACTGGTGGTGCCGCTGTCGGTGATGATCTCGGTGTCGAATACGCCCGTCACCAGGACCGTGACCCCGATCCCGAACGGCGCGACCTCGCCCGCCAGGGCCTCGCCCCAGCGTTCCAGGGCGCCTTTGGCGGCGGAATAGGCCGCGATCGCGGGCATTCCGCGGACACCCCCCGCGCTCGAGATCAGCACGATACGTCCCGCACCGGCGGCGCGCATACCCGGCAGCAGGGCGCGGGTCAGGGCCACGGGGCCGAAGAGATGGGTGGCGAACATCTTCTGCCACAGGTCCATCGGGGTTTCCTCGACCATGCCCGCCGCGGCGATACCGGCATTGTGTACGAGGACCTCCGGGGTGCCGGTCAGGTCCCGTACGGTCGCGGCGGCCGTCTCGACGGACCGCTGGTCGAGGAGATCCAGCCGCACGCCGACCAGTCGGGGGTCGTCGTCGGCGGCGCCGGTGGCTTCGCGCAACGCCGCGAGCGCTGCCTCCACATTGCGCACTGCCGCGACCACCCGCCAGCCCCGCGCGTACAGATAACTCGCGGAAGCCAATCCCAGCCCCCGCCCGGCCCCGGTGATGACGACCGTCCGGTACCCGGTCATTTCGCCTCCCCGCACCGTCCGCCGTCGGCCGGCGGTGTGGCATCGGGCCGCCCGTCGGGCTGGGCGCTCATCCAGGTCGACCAGATACCGACCGAATAGGGCCCCGGCGCGCCGTTCTGCTCGTAGAAACCCTGGGGGTCGTACACCTTCGCCTCGGGATAGGGCCACGGGCAGGCGACGGAGGTGGCCGACCGCGTCCATTTGATGACCGCGAACCATCCGCCGTAGGTGAAATAGGACAGGTTCATGACCACGAACATCATCAGGACCATGCCCGCGAACGGACGCCCGGTGAATATTCGGGCGCGCAGCGCGAGCTTCTCGGCCACGGTGCGGCCGGTATCGTCGCGATAGATCAGCACCCCGGCCGGAATCATCACGAAGGTCACCGACAGCGACTCCCAGAGCAGCGGGAACTGGTATGTCGACCCGGCGAACAACGTGCCGAACGGGATGGCCTGCGAATAGATGTACATCCCGGTGCGCACCAGCGACACCTCGAGGATCATGTCGAAGAGGAAGCCGATCGGCAGGATGAGCAGCGCCAGGGCGATCAGCGGATGCTTCCAGACGAACGAGTCCGGGGCGCGGCGGGCCTGGAACCGGCGCAGCAGCCATATCGCGGGGAAGTACGGGCCCAGATAGAACAGCACATAGCCGAAGACCACGAACGGTTCGACCGTCGGCGACAGCGATACCAGCGGCCAGTCCTCGGGCCAGTGCCACAGTTCGGGGTTGTACACCGCGAACGGCGCCCAGTTCATGATCGGGTCCTGCCAGACGATCATGGTCGTCATGAACCCCATGAGCAGGACGGGGTCGCGTGGGTTGCGCCGGAACATGCGTACCCACACCACGATCACCACCAGCACCGCGCACACGGTGCCGATATGGATGACATCGATCCAGTGGTCGAATCCGAACAGCGGCTCCACCGGCCGTGGCACGCCGGTCACTTCGGGATTGCGGATACGGTCGGAGACCGCGCCGCGCCGGGCGTGCGCGGCGACCAGCCCGATGATGAGCAGTGCGAGTGCGAGCAGGCCCCAGCCGAAATAGTTGCGCCGAGTGGGTGCCGGGACCGTCGTCGCCGCCGGACCGTCTGCCGGTGTCGCGGGGGCGGATTCGCGCGCCGTCACGGGGTTTCCGATCCGAAGCGGTCGACCAGGTGGGACGTCACGCCGTCGGGGTCGAGCCGTCGCGCCACGAGATACCCCGCGCCCATCCATCCGCGTCGCGTCCATTTCCCGAGCGATACGCGGGTACCCGGCGCGCCCGCCGCGGCGGGCAACATCTTCACCCGTTCGAGGGCTTCCTTGACCCCGCGCGGACTCAGCGGCCGCGCGTCGGTGAGCGCCCGCAACAGCGTCTGCGCGACATCGTGGTTGACCACCGGGACGCAATATTGCGGCCGCCGCCCGTAGCGTTTCTCGAAGCGATCGAGATAGGCCTGCCCGACGGGGTTGTGCTCGTCGTACTGGTCGACCCCGATCCACCCGGTGAAGGCCTTCCACATGATCGGATTCACCCAGGCGTTCTGGAAAGCCGTACCGGTGTATCTGGGGGGATCCCAGCCGAGCGCTTCGAGCGCGGGATTGATGAAGACGATGCCGAATCCGAAACCGCAGTGGATGATCGCGTCGGGGCGTGCATCGTGCAGGGTCTTCACCGCGACGGAGATATCCCGCGCGGTCTGGGCTATCGGTGCCTCGGCGACGACCCGGATTCCTTTCGCGGCGGCGGCCCGGCGGAAATTCCGCGAATAAGTTTCGCCGATCAGCGAATCCTCGATGAGAAGTCCGGCGGTGGAATATCCGGCCTTCGCCAGCAGGTCGGCCCAGAAGAGGGGTTCGTCGGTCATCGACCCCTGCGGGAACGAGAAGGTCCATTCGCCGAGCCAGTCGTCGGTTCCGGTGACCGAGATCGCCGGTACCCGGAAGCGTTCCTCGATGGCTTCCTTGACCGCGACGCAATTATCGGTGATGTTCGGGCCGAAGACGAGAAGGCAGCCCTCGTCGACCAGTTCACCGAATCCGTCGATCACGGCCTTGACCGAGCCCTTCGGCAAGCCTTCGACTTCTTTGTAGACGATCCGGACCGGGCGGTCGATGATTCCTGCCGCCAATGCCTCGTCGAAGACAAGCTCGAACGGTAGGGACAGATCGTCGAGCATTTCCCCGGGAAATGACTCGGGGAGCCGGAAATCCATCAGATACCCGATTTTGATCGGCTCCGCGGTGCTCTCGTAGGCCATGGCGCCTTCCTCCGGTCGCTCGCAGCATCCCTGCGCGAGGAAACCTAATATTTGTTCTGATATTGCCCCGGGGTGATCGCCGGCACCCAGCGGCGGTCCGCTACACCTCCGAATCGCCGAGATAGACGTCGATCAATTCGCGTAACCCGCGACCGGCCACCGGATCGTCGGTGAGTGGACCCGCCAGCGCGGCCCGGGCCGCCTCGCGCGGTGACAGACCTTCGGTGATCAGCCGGGCGGTCGAGATCAGCACCCGGGTCGAGGCGACCTCGCGCACGGTCGCGGTGTCGAGGCGCCGCACGGCCCCGGCCAGCCGTACCAGTTGCGCGGCCTCCGGCGAGCCGACTCCGGATTCCGTGACCACGATCGATTCCTCGAGTTCTGGTCCCGGATAGTCGAATTCGATCGCGATCATGCGCTGGCGGGTGGAGTCCTTGAGATCTTTGAGCACGCTCTGGTAACCCGGGTTGTACGAGACGATCAGCCCGAAACCCGGATCCGCGTCGAGCGTGATGCCCAGGCGCTCGATCGGCAACTGGCGGCGATGGTCGGCCAGCGGGTGCAGAACCACCGTGGTGTCCTGCCGTGCCTCCACGACTTCGTCGAGATAGCAGAGCGCGCCTTCACGTACGGCGCGGGTGAGCGGCCCGTCGACCCATTCGGTATCGCCGCCGCGCAACAGATACCGGCCCACCAGGTCGGCGGCCGTCAGATCGTCGTGGCAGGACACGGTGATCAGCGGACGGTCCAACGCGTGCGCCATCGCCTCGACGAAACGCGTCTTCCCGCAACCGGTCGGCCCTTTCAGCAGGACCGGCAACCGTTGCCGATAGGCCGCCCGGAACACCGTCACTTCGTTGGCCACCGGCTGGTAATACGGCCGCTCGGTATCCAGCGCCATCGTCGCGCTCACGATTCGCCCCTGGTTGTCGAGGTCATCGCTGCCGGCCCTGTTCGACTCCCCGGCGTCCGGTCCCAGACCACCGGGAGATGCGGCGGCGACCGGAAGTAGGTGCCCGCGATATGCGGTGGCGGGGCGCCGGGATCCAGGCGCAGCCCGGGAAGCCGGTCGAACAGGGTCTCGAAGATGATCGAGCTCTCCATCCGGGCCAGATGCATACCCAGGCAGACATGGGCGCCGTGACCGAACCCGATATGCGGCCTGCGTTCCCGGAAGATATCGAACCGCCCCGGGTCCTCCCACCGTCGTTCGTCGTGGTTGGCGCTGCCGAGGTTCACCGCAACCGTCGAACCGGCCGGAATCCGCAACCCGTGGAACTCGATATCGCGGGTGGTCTCCCGCATGAAGTTCAGCAGGGGCGTCTCCCAGCGGATGCCCTCTTCGATCGCTTGCGGAAGCAGGCTCCGGTCGGCGACAACCGCGGCGAGCTGCCCAGGATGGGTGAGTAGCCCGAAAGCCAGGCTCGCGGTGGACCGGGAGGTGGTCTCGGCACCCGCGGGCAGCAGATTGCGCATGAATCCGTAGATCTGCTCGTCGGACATGCGGACGCCGTCGATCTCGGCCCCGGCGAGCACGGTGACCATATCGTCGCGCGGGGTGCGGCGGCGGTCGGCGAGGATGCCGGCGAAGTAGTCGCGGAGCCGGGCCGAGGCCCGCAACGCCCGGTCCATATCGGAATGGAATCCGAGCAGATCGATGGCGAGACGGTGGAATTCGGAGATATCCGATTCGGGCAGCCCGATGAGCGCGGCGATCACGCGGACCGGAATCGGCATGAACACCTCTTCCACCAGGTCGGCCCGGCCGGCATCACGGATCCTGTTCACGGTTCGTTCCACGAGTGGGCGGACCAGTTCGGCCTCCCAGTGCCGCATGGACGAGCGGGCGAACGCGAATTCGTGGAGTTTCCGATAGGTCTGGTGCTCCGGCTCCTGCATCTCGAGAATCGTCGGCCCCTGCAGGGGACGCACGATCGCCTCGTAGCACCGCGTGCTGAATGTCCGGTGGTCGGTGAATACGGCCTTTACCGCGTCGAAGGTGTACGCGGAGAAGATCTGCGGGCCGGCGGGCGGGTTCTCGGCTATCGACATCTCGGGCCATCCGGCGTGTACGGGCGCGGTGGCCCGGAGTTCGGCCAGCATCGGATAAGGGGAGGCGGCACCATGGGCGCCCATACCGGTATCGAACCGGGCCTGCGCGTCTTTGACGTCCTGGGACAGTTCGCCGATAGCGGTGGGCTCGGTCATGGAACGCCTCCTCGAACCGCGCACCCGCCCGGATGGCCGTGCCCTGCGGGCAGCGGTCCGATCGGAGGTGGCGTGGTGGGCACAACGCCCGGGCGTCGTCGGCGCCGAGCGCGAGAACCTAACTTTTGTTCAGAGGGTAGCCAGCGCGCCCGCGACCCGTCAATGGCGGATCTGCGCAACGGGCCGTGGGAGGAGGAGTGCGGGCGCGGGGCGAGTGAGACGATCTGCGGTGCAGCGGGATGCGCTGCTGGTCGGCGGTATTTCGTTTGTGTGCTCGGTCTCGACGATCCGTTGACCAAATATCTGTTCCCCGGTTACAGTTCGAGGTGTCCCGGCAGTCAACGGGAGACGAGTCCCCGGCCGATCGGATCCCGGATCCCGGTCCTGGTATGGCTCAGGGAGAGCACCCGAAGAGTCGCCCCATTACCGGCTCTTCGATCGGCGCGCCGGGCGCGATCGGCGGATCGCGGGACACCGTCGATGTGTCCACGCCGACCGCGCTCGTGCGCGCAGCGGACGACCGCGGACGGGAACTCCGACGGCCCGCAACGACAACGGCCAAGAACAAGGAGCGCCGTATGGATATGAACGATTTCGTACTTGTCTCGGTCGACGACCACCTCGTCGAGCCGCCGGATATGTTCGACAACCACATCCCGGCGAAATACAAGGACGAGGTGCCCAAGCTGGTGCAACGTGCCGACGGGACCGATGCGTGGGTCTTCGAGGGGCAGGAGGCCACCAACGTCGGTCTCAACGCCGTCGCCGGCCGGCCGCCGGACGAATACGGCGCCGAGCCGACCAAACTCAGCGAGATCCGCGAGGGGTGCTACAACATCCACGAGCGGATCCGGGATATGGACGTCAACGGGGTGGCGGCGGCACTGAACTTCCCGTCCTATCCGCAGTTCTGCGGTCAGTACTTCGCCCGCGCCCAGGACAAAGACCTGGGTCTGGCGGTGTTGCGGGCCTACAACGACTGGCATATCGACGAATGGTGCGGTGCCTATCCGGGCCGGATGATCCCGCAGGCGCTACCCCCGATCTGGGATCCGGAACTCATGGGCGCGGAAGTGCGCCGGGTCGCGGCGAAGGGCTGCCATGCGGTCACCTTCTCGGAGAACCCCACCAAGCTGAACTATCCGTCGCTGCACGATCCGCACTGGGACCCCTTCTGGCAGGCGTGCAGTGAGACGAACACGGTGGTCAATCTGCATATAGGGTCGTCCTCGAGTGTGGTCATCACCTCGATCGACGCGCCGGTCGACACCATGATCACCCTGCAGCCCATGAGTATCGTGCAGGCTGCCGCCGACCTCATCTGGTCGCCCACGCTGCGCCGTTTCCCGGATCTCACCTTCGCGTTGTCCGAAGGCGGGATCGGCTGGGTCCCGTATTTCCTCGAGCGGGTGGATCGGGTGTACAAGATGCACCGGGCCTGGACACATCAGGATTTCGGCGGCAAACTGCCCAGCGAGGTCTTCCTGGAGCGCGTGGCGCTGTGCTTCATCGATGACGGTTTCGGTGTCGAGACCCGGCACAAACTGAATCTCGATATGGTCGCGTGGGAATGCGACTACCCACATTCGGATTCGACCTGGCCGCTGGCGCCGGAATCACTGGCCGGATACTTCGACGGTGTACCGGATTCCGAGGTGAACAAGATCACCCACGAGAACGCGTTGCGGCTGTATTCCTTCGATATGTTCAAACATCTGAAGAAGGAAGACGCGACCGTGGGCGCACTGCGTGCCCGGGCCGGTGACGTAGACCTGGGATTCCGTTCTTCCGAACGCCTGAAGAAGACCGGCACCGATACAGTGACCGTCCTCGACCTGGCCCAGCAGTTGCCCACCTCCGCACCGTAGGAGTCCACCCGGTGTGGTGCCGGCCGCCGTCGCCGCACCGGGGCGGACTGCCGCGCGGGGCCGCGACCGGCAGTTCCACCGGCCGGTGCGCGCCCCGTCGGGGCAGGCCCCTTCTGGTACTTTTGAACAAATATTGGGTATCCGGATATCGGGTGGTCGCAGCCTCGGACGAGGCCGATCGGCCGGGACAACGGATCGGTCCCCGGTCGCGACGGGGCAGTGTGGTGGAGGAGTTGTGGGGCGTGCGCAGGTGACACTCGAGCAGGGGGATGGGGGATCGGCGAACCCGGCTCTCGCTGCCGAAACCGGACACTCCTACGATGACGGCACCCGGCGCACCGAGATCCTGCGGACCGCGGCGACCCTGATCGCCGAATCCGGCCTGCGCACCTCACTCCAGGAGATCGCCGACGCGTGCGGAATCCTTCCCGGAAGTTTGTACCACCACTTCGCGTCCAAGGAAGCGATTCTCGTCGAATTGCTCCGTCGCTACCACGACGATATGGATCACGTCGCGACGCGTGCCCAGGAGAAACTGAACGGACCCGATCCGCGTTCCGCGTTCGAGCGGGTGGCCGATCTCGGTGCGGCGATCGCGCGTTGCGCCGTCGCGCATCGCGCCGCCCTGCAGATGTCGTTCTACGAGGGTCCCAGCGCGAATCCCGAACTCATCGCCATGACCCGGCGGCAGCCGACGGCCATCTTCGAGGCGATGCTGCAAACCCTGCGCGCCGCGAAATGGGGCGGCTACCTGCGGCCGGATGTCGATCTGCCGGTGCTGGCCGATCGGATCTGCCAATCGATGCTGCAGGTGGGTCTGGACGTGATCCGGCACAACGGCTCGCCCGACCGGGTGGCGACCCTGCTGTGCCGGATTCTGCTGGAAGGTCTGGCCACCCGGCCGCCCACCGACGCGGAGCTGGACGGTTCGGCCGCCTTCCACGCAGCCGACGAGGTCGTGCGGTCCTGGGCCGATACCGGCACCGAACCCGACGACAAGGCCGCCCATATCCGGGCGATCGCCCGGGCGGAGTTCGGGCGCAGAGGGTATGAGAGCACGACGGTGCGCGATATCGCCTCGGCCGCCGGCCTGGGCACCGGCACCGTGTACCGGCTGATCGGCTCCAAGGAGGAGCTGCTGGCCACGATCATGCGCTCGTTCGGCGAGAAGGTCGCCGTGGGCTGGACGAACGTGCTGCGGTCGGAGGGTTCGGTGCTCGAGAAACTCGACGCGTTGAGCTGGGTCAACACCAACGCGCTGGACCGGTTCGGCGACGAGTTCCGGATCCAGCTGGCGTGGATGCGGCAGTCGCCACCCGATACCCCCAATCCGGGATGGCTGTTCGCTACCCGGGTCCGGCAGATGAAAACCCTGCTCTCCGAGGGTATCCGGGCCGGCGAGATCCGCGGTGACAGTCCGTCGAACGAGATGCTGGCGCGCTGCGTGATCGGTCTGGGCTGGTTCCCGGAGAACATCGTGCGCGATCTCGGCACCCGGGCTTCGCAGCTGCATGTACGTGATACGACGCTTCGCGGGGTGGTCCGGCGCCCGGTGTGATCTCGCGGGCCGCGGCGCCGGACCGTCCCGGGCGATCAGCCGACCGCGTATCGCGGCAGCGTGACCGGTAGGTCCAGCGAGCTGAGCAGGCCGGCCGGTGCATCGACCACATACGGAATGGCGTTCACGACCCGCATGGCGGTGGCCGTCATCGCGGCGCGTCCCGCCCCGTGTCCTTCCGCTGCACCCAGGTTCATCGCGCAGTGGATATCGGGATCGCCGTCGATATCGACTCGATAGGTGGCGTCGAACTCCGAGGCCGGCCAGTCGGGAGCGGTATCGCGGGCCATCCGGATGATGTGCTCGATGACGATCACGTCGCGGCCGCCGACCACGCCGGCTGCCCGGGTCCGGACCGCACCGCACGTTCCCGCCGGAATGGTGCCGAAGGCCACCTCGATATCCCGGTCGGTGTGGCGCCGGTCGAGTGTCCCGTGGATCCGTTCTATCTCGACGCCCAGTCCGTCGGCGATCAGGTGGATCGGTGCCTTCCAGGCCATCTCGATGAAACCGGGGGTCTGCAGCATCGGTGTGAAGTCCAACGGCCGGGCGAACCCCATTCCGTCCATCATCACGTCGGCCACTGGATAGTGGTCGTTCAGCGCGATTTCGGTTGCCGTGACCCGGGTGATCCGAGCCGACTGGGTGGTCAGTAGCAGAGCGAGTTCATCGGAGCCGAACCCGGGAAAGATGCCGGAGGCGTAGAAGGACGAGTTCCCGCTCTTCGCGGCGAGTTCGAGCTGCGCACGCCATTCGGGGGAGTAGAAGGCGGGTGGATAGACCAGTGCGGTCGACGTCGTCGAGACGATATTGATACCGGCTTCGAGCAGTCGTACGTAGTCGGGGACGGCCGCGCCGTCACGTTCGGGCCCGCTGGCCGCGTAGACGACACAGTCGGGCCGCAGCGCGATGAGTGCGTCGGCGTCGTCGGTGGCGATGACACCGATCGGATTCCCGCCCGCCAGTTCGCCGGCGTCCCGGCCGGCCTTCTCGGCGGAATGGACCCAGACTCCGACGAGTTCGAGATCCGATCGTCGTCCGATGGCGGCGATGGCGTTGGAGCCGACCCCGCCGGTGGACCACACGACGGTACGTAGGGGTGCGGACATGGAATCTCCTTGCTGCCTGCGGTCGGATGCCCACGGGCGGGTATCGCATCGCCACCGGAGCGGCCGTGCCGGCGATCCGGGGCCGGTGAGGCCCGGATCCGTTGTGGGACAACGCGTAGCGAGAGAACCGGAATTCGACGCCTGATCTTCCTATCGAGTGTAACCTAATATTTGTTCAGCAATCGAAGATGTGACACCGCCGGCGGTTCCGGGTGCCCTGCGGGTGGTGGGCCACCCGGAACCGAAAGTTCGTGGATCTTTTCTAGCCGATCGACTAGTGAAAGGCTGGCGGATCGGTTAGCCTCCCCGGGAATGCTTCGCACGCGGAGTGGGTGAATCGGTCGAGTGTCTCGGATTCTCGACGGGTCAGCATCCATTTCCGTTGTCTCGTGGGAAGTGTTGAAGAATGCTCCGACGCGATAAAGGGGGTGGCGATGAAGTTCGCCGTCCGCCATCGACGATCCTGCCGGTCGGTTCTCCCGGTCGATACGGCCCACTCGCACATTCGGTCCCGGGTGATTGTGCTACCTCGTTCTGGAACCTGATATTTGTTCTACTCCACCTTGTGGTTGACCACGAGCGCTGAACGACCCGTCCACCGCGGCGGTACTCGATCACCGGTCGGATGGTGCGAGGAGTTTCGTGAAGAGAATCCATACGATCGAGGACGGCCGACGCGCCCCCTCGGCCACCGAGGAAATCGCCGGCTGGTTTCGCGGCTACCTGGACCGGCACCCCGTCGCCGCATTGGAAACGCTGGGCCGCCAGCTCCTGATGGGCGCGCGGGCGATCCGGTATCTGGTGCAGGACCTGGTCCGCGGCCGGTTCCCGGTCGGCGAATTCATCCAGCAGGCGGCCTTCATGGTCAAAACCTCCTGGATTCCGACCGTCGCGGTCGCGCTCCCGGTGAGCGCCACTCTCTCCATCCAATTCGGCCTGCTCGCCGGGCAGATGGGCGCTGCCTCGCTGGCCGGCGCCGCCAGCGGACTGGCGGTGATCCGGCAATCCGCGCCCATGGTCACGGCCATCCTGCTGGCCGCCGCGGTGGGCTCGGCGATCTGTGCGGATCTGGGGGCGCGGACGATTCGCGACGAAATCGCCGCCTTGGAGGTGATGGGCGTTTCGGTGCTGCGCAGGCTGGTGGTGCCGCGGATGGCCGCTGGCATCGTGGTGGCGGTGGCGCTGACCGGTCTGAGCTGCTTCATCGGATTCCTGGCCGGGTATCTGTTCAACGTCTACGCCCAGGACGGCACACCCGGCAGTTTCATGGCCACGTTCTCGTCGTTCGCCACGGCGAGCGATCTCTACCTCGCCATGGTGAAGGCGGTGGTGTTCGGCATGATCGTGACCGTGGTGGCCTGTGAGAAGGGGCTGGCCACCAAGGGTGGCCCGGGAGGGGTGGCGAACTCGGTCAATGCCGCGGTCGTGGCGTCGATGATCCTGCTCATGGTCGTGAATGTCGGTTTCACCGAGATGTACACGATCCTGTTTCCGCGGACGACGCTGTAATGGCAGCGCCCTACCGGTACCCGGGCGCACGGGCGATGATCGCCGCCGGCCGCGGCCCACTGCGCATCTTCATCGGTCTCGGCCATATGATCACGTTCTTCTTCCGGGCGGTGGTCTCGATCCCGCTGGCGGTTCGCCACTACAGCCGGGAATCGCTGCGCATCCTGTCCGACGTCACCTGGGGTAACGGCTCCCTGGTGGTCGGGGGCGGCACGGCCGGGGTGATCATCGTGCTCGGCGCGGCTGCAGGGGCCATCGTGGGTATCGAGGGCTACAGCGCGTTGAAGCTGCTCGGTATGGAACCGGCCACGGGGATGATCGCGGCCACCGCCGCCACCCGCGAACTGGCTCCGATCATGGCCTCGATCGCGTTCGCGTCGCAGGCCGGCTGCCGGTTCACCGCACAACTGGGCGCCATGCGGATCGGTGAGGAGATCGACGCACTGCACTCGGTGGCCATCCGGCCGATTCCCTATCTCGTCTCCACTCGTCTACTGGCTTCGATGGTGGCGGTGGTCCCGCTCTATCTCGCGGCGCTGGCGGCCGACTACCTGGCGGTCGACCTGTTCGTCCGGTTGTCCGGCGGCGATTCGACGGGCACGTACCAGCACTACTTCACGCTGGTGCTCAGCGGCACCGATGTGCTGTATTCGCTGGTGAAAGCTCTTGTCTTCGTGGTGATCACCACCACGATCCAGTGCTACTACGGGTACTACGCGACCGGCGGACCGCAGGGAGTGGGGGTATCGGCCGGGCGGGCCATGCGCGCGAGTCTCACCGTGATGATCTCGGTGAATCTGCTGTTGACGCTGGTGTTCTGGGGATTCGATTCGGGTTCGAGGATAAGCGGGTAGACCATGACGACCGCATTCGAAGCAGACGACCGCAACCTCGCCACCTGGAAACTGCTGGTTCGCGGTATCGCGTTCGCCGTGGTGGTGGCCGCGGCGGTCGCGGCGGGGATCGCCCGCTCGCAAGGGTCCTTCGAGGACACCGTGGGTGTTACCGCGATCATGACCGATATCGGCGACGGCCTGCCGGTGAAATCGGATGTCAAATACCGGGGTGTGCTGGTCGGCACGGTCACCGGGATCGACCTGACCGATCTGGGAACGAGCCGGGTCCGAATCGACCTCGAGCCGTGGCACGCCTCGGGAATACCGGCGACAGTGACGGCGCGGGTCGTGCCGAGCAATGTCTTCGCGGTGCCGTCGGTTCAGCTGGTCGACAACGGGCCCGCGCCGGCGCTGCGTGCCGGCGCGCAGCTCTCCCAGGACCGGAGTCTGGACACGGTCCGGCTGCAGACCTCGCTCACCGCGCTGAGCACGATCGCCGCGGCGGCCGGTCGTTCCCCGTCCGACCCCACCGTCGGCATTCTGGAAACGGTGCGCGCGGCCACCAGCGGCCGGGGCGAGGAGATGCTGCGAGGGGCCGCGCAGCTCGAACGAATCGTCGCGGCGCTCAACGAGGTCGCGGCACCGGACGGCACCGGGTCCACCCTGGACGCGCTCGCCGCCGCCCTCACCGGGCTGCGCGGTTCGGCACCCGACCTGCTGAACGCGGTCAACCGCGCCATCGTGCCGATGCAGACCCTGGCGCAGCAACGCACCGCCTTCGCCGATCTGCTGTCCGGCGGGCTGGTGACCTCCACCCGGGTGGGTACGGCGCTGCAGAACCAGACCGGCACCGTCACCGATATCACCGCCCGGATGGCGCCGGTCCTCGACGTCCTGGCCCGGGGCAGCCCGAACTTCGTCCAGATGACGACCTCGCAGCGCCGCCTCTCACACCGGTTCGCCACCGAGTTCTGGGATCCGCAGACGCAGAGCGCCACCGGAAAGATCATCCTCGAACTGACCCCGCACAAGCAGTACTCCCGTGCCGACTGCCCGCGATACGGCGACCTCGCCGGACCGAGCTGCACCACCGCACCCGTGGGGCCGGCGGCGTTGCCCGGCGCCGGTCAGGCGGTGCCGGCCGCCGCCGTGGACGGCCCGACCGGCGGTCCGGGCGAACGTGACCGCATCGCCACCGTTCTCGGCCGGCCACCCGACTCCCTGTCGCAGCTGCTGCTCGGTCCGCTGTTGCGGGGGAACGATATCCACATCACACCGGCCGGCGCGGACGGCGGGGGCGGAGGTCCACGATGAGCAAACGGCGGCCGTTGATCGGACTGTCACTGTTCCTGGTCGTTTCGGTGGTACTGACCTGGATGGTCCACACGACCCTGCAGCGCGGGGTTCCGGGGCCCACCGACACCTACTCCGCGACCTTCACCGATGTCTCCGGCCTCCGGGTCGGTGACGACGTCCGAATGGCGGGTGTGCAGGTGGGGCGGGTGGAGGCGGTGGAGATCGAGGGCACCCACGCGGTGGTGACCTTCGACGTGGCCGGTGAGCATTCGATCTACGGGAACACCGTGGTCTCGGTCACCTATCAGAACGTGATCGGGCAGCGCTATCTGGGCCTGTCGCTGGCCGATTTCGGGGATCCCGGCGTGCTGGAGCCGGGATCCCGGATACCGGTCGACCACACGGAACCGTCGTTCGACCTGTCGGGCCTGCTCAACGGGTTCCAGCCGCTGTTCGGCCTGCTGGACCCACAGGACGTGGACAATCTCACCGGCGCGCTGATCCGGGCGCTACAGGGCGAGAACGGCGCCATTCCCGCCTTGATCGCCGAAACCGCGCGACTGGCGGAAGCGTTCGCGGGGCCCGACGAGGTACTCGGCTCGGTGATCGACAACCTCGGTACCGTGGTCACCGAACTCGCGCGGCAGAGCAGCGGTCTCGGGACCACGATCACCCAGGCCCGCCGGATCTTCGACGGGCTGTCGGCCCGGCGCGACACCCTGTTCGCCCAGACCGAGCAGATCGCGGTCGTTCTCGACCGGGCCGCCCAGGTGGTTCAGGGCGCGGCGCTGTCGCTGGATCGGTTCATCGATCGCCAACCGGGGTTCGCCCGGCATTTCATCGAGAACAAAGAACAATTCGCGTACTTGGGTTTCAACCTGCCGCTGCTGCTGAAATCGCTGGCGCGGATCACCGACCACGGCGCGTACCTGAACGCCTACGTCTGCGATATCGGGTTCGGCATTCTGCCCGGCGTGGATCCGCTGGTGGACCAGATACTCGCGCTCGCCTCCCCGGGCGGGCAGACCGAACATTCCGCGATGTGCAGGTGAGGTGATGAAAATGCCCCGACGGCTACCGCGCGCGCCGCGAATACGCAGTCCGCTGCAACTCGGGATCCTCGCCGTCTGCGTTGCCACGGTGTTGTTGCTGACGACGGTGTTCGTCAATTCGCTCCAATTGGGCAAGGCGACGTATCGAGCGGATTTCGCGCAGGCGGCGGGGATCGGACCCGGGGACGCGATCACCTATGCCGGAGTTCCGGTCGGGTCGGTCTCCGGCACCCGGCTGGCCGGAGACCATGTCGTCGTCACCATGAAGATCGACCGGGGCCTGCGCCTGGGCGCCGATACCCGCGCCGCGATCAAACTGACCACTATGCTGGGTTCCCGCTATATCGAATTGCGTTCCGACGGCGCGGGTTCCCTACCGGGCCGTGCGATTCCTCTGGACCGGACCGAAGTCCCCTACAGTCTGGAGACCGCACTGCAGGACGCTACCCGGACCTTCGCCGCGGTCGACGCCGACCGGATCGCCGAGTCGATGACCACGCTGTCCGAGCAACTGCACGGCCTGCCGGCGCTGGTGCCACAGGTCCTCGACGACGTGCAGGCACTCTCGGCGGTGATCGCGCAGCGCAGAGATCAGATCGGCACGCTGCTCACCAGCACGGAGCAGGTGACCACGGTACTGCGCACGCAGCAGGGCGACCTCGCGTCGCTGGTCGGTGAGGGCCGCACCGTGCTCCAGGAACTGGCCACCCGGCAAGCGGCCTTGCGCGGACTGCTCGGAGCCGTCACGACTCTGGTCCGGCAGCTCGAGCCCATCGTCGTGGGTGACAGCGCCCAGATCCAGGCCCTGCTGGACGATCTGAACGAAATGTCGGGAATGATCGCCCGGCACGACGATCTGCTCCGCAACCTGCTGCAGATTCTGCCGGTGCCCTGGCGGTTGTTCGCCAACGCGACCGGTACCGGTCCGGAACTGGCGGCGAACGCGCCCGACGGCGCCTTCGTCGATGCGTTCATGTGTGCGCTCAGCGCCCGTGCCGTCGAAGTGGGAAAGGCGCCGTACCGGGAGGATTGCCGATGAACCGTTTCGTGCGCCGGGTCGTTCTCGTGATCGTCGTATTCGCCGCAGCGGTGGTGGCCGGATGCTCCGGCGGTCCGCTGCGGCCCGACGATACGGTGATCACCGCGCGTTTCGCGAACGCCAACGGGTTGTTCCAGGGGAACGCCGTGTCGGTGCTGGGGATGCGGGTCGGCGAGATCGTCCGGGTCGAGCCCCGCGGATCCGGAGTCGATATCGAACTACGCGTCGACGGGTCGATATCCCTGCCCGCCGACGTCCGGGCGGTCGCGGTCTCCGATTCCGTGCTCACCGACCGCCGGATCGAACTGACCCCGGCCTACCGGGGCGGGCCCGAGCTGCCCGAGCGCGCCACCCTCGGTCCCGGCCGCACCGCGACACCGGTGGAATTCGACAGCCTGCTGGCGATGGTCGACAAACTGACGACCGCACTCGGCGGCGACGGTAGGGGCAGCGGCCCGGTTGCCGATCTGATGGGCCTGAGCACCGCGGTCACCGCGGGCAACGGCGACCGCATGCGGTCTGCGCTGGGCGATCTCGCCGCGGCGTTACGGCTCGGCGGCGACGGGGGAGCGGCCACCCGGGCGGCGGTCACCACCGTGGTGACCGACCTCGACGCACTCACCGCGATGGCCGCCCGCAACGACGGCACACTTCGCGAATTCGGGGCGGGGATCCACCAGCTGGCCGACCTCCTGGCCGGAGAAGGGCTGGGCACCGGCGATACCGGCGCCCGGCTGAACCGCATCATCGACGCGGTCACCCTGCTCCTGCAACGGAACCAGGACGCCCTCGCCTCGCTCGCGGGCAATTCCGGGACGATCACCGCCGCACTGTCGGACTACCAGCGCAATATCGCCGAATTCCTGGATGTGTTCCCGCTGGTCACCGATAACACCTATCACGCGATCGACCAGAACGTGGGCGCCGTGCGCGCGGTCGTGGACGTGAACCGATTCCTGCTGGACGGCCAGATGGTCAAAGAAGTCTGCAATCTGTTGCATCTCACCAACCTCGGCTGCGATACCGGAACCATGCGGGATATGGGCCCGGATTTCGGCCTGACCATGATCCTGCAAGCGCTGGCGGAGGCGAACCACCGATGACTCCCATTTCACGAATCGGTTGTGCCACGACGATATTCGCGGTGGTGGTCGCGCTCGGCGGATGCGCGGTCAGCCTGGACCGGCTACCGCTGCCCGCACCCGGTCTGGGGGACGGCTCCTATTCGCTGACCGTCACTTTCGGCAACGCGCTGAATCTGCCGACCAAGGCGAAGGTCAAACTCAACGGGGCCGATATCGGGCAGGTGGAGTCGATGGCGGCGAAGGACTACACCGCCGTGGTGCAGCTGCGTATCCGTGACGGCGTGGCGTTGCCGGTGGGGACCGGCGCCGAACTGCGTTCGGCCACCCCGATGGGGGATGTGTTCGTCGCGATGAAACCCCCGGCGGAACCACCTGCGGACGGCGCGGTCCTGCGTGACGGCGCGGCGATACCCGTCGAATCCACTTCCGCCGCGGCCACCATCGAGGAGGTGCTGAGCCGAGCCTCGCTGCTGGTGGGCGGTGGTGCCATCGAGAACATCACGCAGGTGATCACCGCGCTCGGCGAGTACACCGACGGCCGCGGTGACCGGCTCGCCGCGCTGCTCACCCGAACCCGCGAACTGCTCACCACCCTGGCCGGGCGATCGGACCGGATCCACACGGTCCTCACCGATACTGCCGCGCTGAGCGCGACCGTGGCCGCGCAGCAACCGGCGATCGGCGACGCGGTGGCGTCCGCCGCGCCCGCGCTGGGCGTGGTCGGCGACAATATCGACGCCCTACTGGATCTGGTGGACCGGGTGCACGCGATCTCGATGCAGCTTTCGCGGTTTCCGTCGATCCAGGGCACGAACCACGGCAGCATGATCGCCGATCTCGACGCGCTGGCAGCGGGGATGAACGCCGCCGCGCTCAATCCCGAAGCCGATCTGGCCACGCTGAACAGTGTTCTGCCGATCGTATTGAAGGTGACCACCGCCTCGTCGGCGAATGTGCGTGCCGATATCGTCCAACTCGCCCTCGGCGCGGCGCCGGATCCGAATTTTCCCGGTGACCCCGCGGCCCGGCCCCCCGATATCACGGATTGGCACGCGTTCGTGGGTTCGCTGGGTTATATGCTCCAACGGCTGGGTGGGCGCGTCCACGGAGCGCCGCGATGACCGGCCCGGTACGTGGCTCGCTGGACGGCCCGGCCCGGATCCTGGTGGGGTCGGTGCGGGGAATGCATCGGCATCGGACGCCGGTCTCGTTTGTCGGGCTGCTGCTGATCTTCCTGACCGGTGGTGGTTATCTGCTGGTGGGCGCACTGGAGATCGATCCATTCGCCGACCCGTACCGAGTACGCGTGGAGCTGGTGGAATCCGGTGGGCTGCTCCCCGGCCAGGATGTCACCTTGCGCGGCGCCCGTATCGGGAAGGTCGTCTCCGTGGAGGTGGCGGGCGACAAGGTGGTGGCGGAAGCCGCGATCGACGGGTCTGTGCGTATCCCGGTGTCGGGAACGGTGCGGACCGCCGCACTCTCGGCCGCCGGCGAACAGTATCTGGATTTCCTGCCGGCCGGTGACGACGGCCCGTACCTCGCCGCCGGCGATACGGTGACCGCCGATCGCACCTCCAGCCCGATCCCTCTGTCGCGGATGCTGGAAAGTCTCAGCGGAACCCTGGCACAGGTGGATCCCGATCGGCTCGCCGCGATCAGCCGGGAACTCGGCGTCGGCCGGGAGGGACCCGAAAAACTCGCCGCCATCATCGACGGCGGCCTGTTCATGATCTCCACCCTCGACGGAATGCTGCCCGAAACGGTCTCGCTGCTGCGTAACAGCAAGGTGGTGCTCACCACCCTCGCCGATTCCGAAGCGGGCCTGCGTGATACGGCCGCCGATCTGTCGACGACCATGGGCGGGGTCGCCGAGAGGAGCGGCGGGTTCACCCGGCTTGTCGGCCGCACCCCGGAATCGCTGACCGCCATGGATGCCATCATCGAACGGAACTCACCGACGATGGTGCAGCTACTGGGAAATCTGACCACCGTGGCACAGATGACGCAGCTACGGGTACCCGCCTTCAACGAGTTCTTCTTCCCGCAGCAGCGCGGGGGTTCGGCGCTCGACGCGATCACCTCGGCATTCCACGACGGATATGTCTGGGCGCTGGTCAGCATCTATCCGCGCCGCCAGTGTGACTACACCGTGCCGCGCCGACCCGGGACGGTCCCCGATTTCCCCGAGCCCTATCTGCACGCGGACTGCACCGACCCCAACCCGTCGCTGCTGCCACGCGGAGCGCGCAACGCCCCCCGCCCACCCGGATCCGAAACCCTGTACCCCCCGCCCGAGGCCGACCCGCTGCAGACCGCGGATCCGACTCCGGTGGGTCCCCAGTCCATTCCCACTCCGTACGGCGGCGCACCGGCGTACGTGCCGGCCGGATGAGGAGACCGTGATGACCCGATCGACCACCCAGGCCCCGCCGACCGAGCGGACCGTCGATACCGACCCGGCCACCGGCGAACCCGCCGCGGACGCCGCGCTTCCCGATGCGGATACGGAAATGACTGCTGCGGAAGTGGATTCGGCCGGTCCGGGGCGATCTGGCCGAAGGCTGCGCAACCGCCTGCTGTCCGGCGCTGTCGTGGTCGCGCTGGTGCTCACCTCTGGTCTTTCCGCGATCCTCGGCTGGCAATGGCTCGACCGGCGCGCGATCGACGGTGCGGCGCAGGCCGCGCTCGCGGCGGCTCAGCAGTACGCCGTCACACTGACCAGCATCGACGCCGCGCGTATCGACGCGGATTTCGCGGCCATCGACGCCGGTGCCACCGGCGAGTTCAAGAAGATGTACGCCGAGTCGGCGCAGAATCTGCGCCCACTGCTGGTGGAGGCGCGGTCGGTCAGCAAAGGACGGGTCACTGCCGCCAGTATCCGGTCCGCGTCCCGGGACCGGGTGGTGATCATGCTGTTCGTCGACGCCGAGGTCGGCAACACCACCACCGCGGTGCCCCGGATCGACCGCAACCGCATCATCATGACCATGTACGAGGTCGATGGGCGCTGGCTCGCCGGCGAAGTGGAACTCCTGTGAACGACCCCGGCGCTGTCAGCCGGCTGCGGTCGATCGCAGCCGGCGCACCGCCTCGTCGAGCGTCTCGGGTCGTTTGCAGAAGGTGAACCGGACCAGATGCCGCCACGGTGCGGGATCGTCGGTGAACACGCTCATCGGTACCGCCGCCACCCCCACCCGCCCCGGCAGTTCGCGGCAGAACCGCATTCCGTCCGTCGCGCCGAACGGCCGGATATCGGCGCAGAAGAAATAACTGCCGGCACTGGGGTGGACCCCGAAACCCGTCTCGGCCAGCGCGGCGGACAGACGTAGCCGTTCGGCGGACAAGCGGTCGCGCAGCCCCGTGACCCACTCCATCTCGTGCGTCAGGGCGTGTGCGACAGCGGGCTGGAACGGTCCGCCACCGACGAAGGTGAGGAACTGTTTGGCGGCGAGTGCGCCGGCGATCAGCTCGGCGGGCCCGCATATCCAGCCGATCTTCCAGCCGGTGACGCTGAACGTCTTGGCGGCGCTGGACACCACGAGGGTCCGCTCGGCCATCCCGGGCAGGGTCGCGATACTGATGTGCTCGGCATCGTCGTACACCAGATGCTCGTACACCTCGTCGGTCAGCACCAGCAGATCGTGTTCCCGGGCGATATCGGCGATCGCCGTCAGATCCGCGCGGTCCAGGACCGTGCCGGTGGGGTTGTGCGGTGAGTTGAGCACGATCATCCGCGTCGCCGGGGTCACCGCGTCGCGCAGGCTGTCGTGGTCGAGGACGAAACGGTCGCCCTCGGCGACCAGTCGCGCCGTCCGGCGGTGGGCGCCGGCGAGCGCGATCGCGGCGGGGTAGGAATCGTAGAACGGCTCGATCAGGACCACCTCCGCGCCCGGCTCCACCAGCCCGAGCACCGCGGCGCTGACCGCCTCGGTGGCCCCCACGGTGACCAGCACCTCGGTCTCGGGGTCGTAGGCGGTGCCGTATCGGCGTGCGCGGTCCGCGGCGATCGCCCGCCGCAGTACCGGCATCCCGCGACCCGGCGGGTACTGATTGAGTCCGTCCGCGATCGCCTTCCGTGCCACCTCGAGCATTCCGGCGGGTCCGTCGCTGTCCGGGAATCCCTGGCCGAGGTTGACCGCCTCGTGCCGGACGGCCAATTCGGTCATCTCGGCGAATACGGTGGAGGCGAACGGCCGCAATCGGGCGACGGTGGGAGGGTCGGCGGGCATGGGCACGAGCCTAGACGCGCCGGTCCGGGGTCTATGGGCTCGGTCCGGTGGCGTCGTTCGGGTCGCGACGTATCGGGTGGCACCGGTCCGCCGTCCGGGGCATCGACCGGCTGTCGTCGGAATACGCTGTCGACGAAGGCGACGAACCGACGGGCATGGTGAGGAGTGAGGTGACCCCTGGATGTGTTGCCGGGCGCGGGCCCGGTGATCCGCCCGACGCGGCGACGCCTGTGGACCGCGCCCGGCCGTCGCGGGTACCGGATGGCCGCCGGTGAGCGGGTGGTCGCGGCGCCGGGGAGTCCGGCCGGCCGCGGTGCTCCTGCTGCTGGTGGTGGTGCTGTGCGCCGGATACCTGGCCGTCGTCGGGGTACTGCGTTACCGGGTCCTGGAGCTCCCGCGGCCGGATGGCGGTCATCCCGTCGGGCGGGCTTTGACCGATGTGCCCGCGGGCACACCGGACCCGGACGAGCCGCGCCGGGCGGTATGGCTCTGGTATCCGGCCGATCCCGCCGGGCATCAGGGCCCCGCCGTGGCGTACGCCCCCGCGGGCTGGCGTGCGGGCGCTCTCCCGCCGGCCCTCGGACGTGGATGGTTCGTGCAGGATATGGATCGGGTCCGCTCGTGGGCTCGTGACGAGTCCGCGCCGGCGCCCGGAATCCGGCCGCTGATCGCGCTGGCTCCCGGATACGGCACCGCGCCCTGGATGTACACGACACTCGGCGAAGACCTGGCGAGTCGCGGGTATATCGTCGCGCTGCTGGTGCCCACGACGACGCCGTCGCGCGTGGTCGACGGTGAACAGCGGACGACTCCGCCCGGCGGGCAGCCCGAACCCGAGGAGATCGATCGGCTGTCGGTGGATCAGGCCGCCGATATGACCGCGATGGTTGCCGCGCTGACGGCCGAACGAGTCGGCCCGATCGGCGGGCACATCGACCCCGGCCGCGTGGTCCTGGGCGGCCATTCGCTGGGTGGAATGGCGGCGGCCCTCGCCTGCGAACAGATGGATCGGTGCGCCGGATCCGTCAATCTGGACGGTCCGCAACCCGCACCACCGGCCGGAGACCGGGCGCCGCGGTTGCTCATCGCCTCGGATCACAGCTGCGCCGTCGCCGTACCCTGTGACGCCCAGGGTGCCTCCGCCGCCCGGGTGGACTGGCTGGTCGAACGGCACCGGCGTTCGATCCCGGACTGGGAGGTCGGGGTGGCCGGGGCGGGCCACAATTCCTTCGGCGACACCCCGTTCTACTTCACGGCGCCCCCGGTGAACGACCTGGCCGGTACGGGCGATATTCCGGCGGACCGGATGCGGACCGTCACGACCACCGTGCTGGCCGCGGCCGCCGCCGATCTCCTGGCCACCGGCGCGCCGCCCCCGCTCCCGGATCTGCTGGCCGAGCTCCCCGAGCTGGAACCACTTCCGGAGGCCCCGGCCTCCTAGCTCGAGTTCTAACCTCTGAGCTGCTGTTTTGTGGAGTTTCTGCGGGGACCTTTCGACGCGACGACGCCCGGTGATGCGCCCATTTCGGTCGCCACACCGCCGGGGCGGGAGTATGCATGCCGAGGAACCCCGGTCTGGTTGACCTCGATGGCGCGCCGGTAGCGCTCCACCGAGGTCTCGGTAATGGTTTCCGCGCGGCCGGACTTCCCACACTCGGCAACGTGAGCCGTGGCAGCGGGGGCAGTTTTACGCGAGTCTGATGCGGCAGTCGCCGGATATGAACAGTTCCCGGCCGGCAGTGCCGAAGACAGGAGTCGCACGTGAATACGAGCCGAGAGCAGACGGTCGCCGACTCGGCGGAATTCCTGGCTGCTCACCCCGACTACGAGACCACCGGCACCTTGGATCTGCTGCGCAGCACCGAGTACCGGTACCTGGACGACGGTGGCGTGGTGTATCTCGACTTCGCCGGCGCCGGGCTCGCCGCGACCGCCCAGCACCGGGCCCACGAAGCCAGGCTGGCCGAACAGTGCTTCGGCAACCCGCATTCGGAGAATCCGACCTCCCGGGCGGCCACCGATTCGGTCGAGCAGGCCCGCCGCGCGGTGCTGGCGCATCTCAATGCCGACCCCGGGGAATACTGTGCGATCTTCACCGCCAACGCCTCCGCGGCCTGCCGCCTGGTGGGCGAGGCGTATCCGTTCGCCCGCGGTTCGCGATACATCGTGACCGCCGATAATCACAACTCCGTGGTCGGCGTCCGCGAATTCGCCCGTGCACGCGGTGGGCGGGTGGTGTACGTGCCAATCGACACACCCGACTTGCGTACAACCGACGAAGCGGTCGACGCTGCGCTGCGCCCTCGCCGCTTCACCGCCACCGGACGTCGCGGATTGTTCGCGTATCCGGCACAGAGCAATTTCACCGGCGTGCAGCACCCCCTGGACTGGGTGGAACTCGCGCACCGACGCGGCTACGACGTACTACTGGACGCCGCCGCCTACCTCCCGGCCAACGCACTCGACCTGAGCGTGGTGAAGCCGGATTTCGTCCCGATCAGCTGGTACAAGCTGTTCGGCTACCCCACCGGCGTCGGCTGCCTCGTCGCGCGCCGGTCCGCGCTGGCCGGGCTGCGCCGGCCGTGGTTCGCGGGCGGCACGATAGCCGCGGCGAGCCTGCAGGGCAACTGGCACGTCGGGGCCGACGACGAGTCGGCGTTCGAGGACGGGACGCTGAACTTCCTGTCCATCCCGGACGTGACATTCGGTCTCGGCTGGCTGCGCGACATCGGCATCGATACGGTGCGCCGCCGCGTCACCTGCCTCACAGGCCGGCTGCTGGACCGACTGAGCTCGCTGCAACACGACAACGGGGCGCCGATGATCCGCATCTACGGTCCGGTGGACACCGCGCGCCGCGGGGGCACCGTCACGTTCAACTTCCTCGACCCGGAAGGCGTCGTCGTCGATGAGCGCCTGATCGCCGCCGAATCGGCGGCAGCCGGTATCTCCTTGCGTACCGGCTGTTTCTGTAACCCCGGGGCGGGTGAGGCCGCCTTCGGGATCAGCCTGCCGGTCCTGAGCCGCCTCTTCCGGACGCGCATGGCCACGATGGAGGAATACATCGCGGCACTGGGTCTGCCCAGCGGCGGTGCGATCCGGGTCTCCTTCGGTCCTGTCTCCAACTTCGCGGATCTGCAGTACTTTCTGCGGTTCGCGGAGAACACGTACCGCAACCGCTTCGCCACGCAGCAAGGACTGCGGCCACGGGAACGCTGCTGACCGGGTAGTACGGCCGGCCCGCTCGGGCGATCGGCCCCTTGTTCCGCGCTGGAACAGGTCGCAACGGTCAGGTCGCATGATCGGCGATGTTGTTGTGCAGTGGGGACAAATAAGCCATTCCGAAATGTGGCGTGCGCACCAACTTCGGAAAATGTCCGGTGAATTCGTCGTCGAGAACAAGTCGCGCCAGTAGGAATACTCGCCTCGAGGCGCATCCGACAAGACATTTCGCCGACAGCTCGCCCCTGATACGTGATCAAAGGCGCCACGTATCAGTCGAACGGAATGCCGCTTTGCGCGTATTGATGTCCATCCGCCGCCCCGGGTCTCGGCCCGCAAACTACGCCACCACCGATAACACCCGGATCGCGAACAAATTCGAGTGCTTCGGTGACGGCCTGGTATTGCCCGACTCCCGGTATCTGTGTGCCTGCGCCGGCCGCGGGGGCGGTCGACCGCCCCCGCATCCCCGCCGCGGGAACGGAACCTCAGCCCGCCGTATGGAGAACGAAGCCCTCGAGGGTGGTCAGCGTCTCCGCGCGGTTGTCCCGGTGCCGCAGGCAATATCTGGTGGGATACCAGCCCGGTTTCTGCCAGGCCTGCGGCTGCTTGATATCGACGCAGGTATCCGCCATACGGTTGGTGCGCAGGGCCTCGTACTGAGACAGGTCCACCATCGGCTCGAGGAAGGTGACCTCGCCGTTCCAGCTTCCGTAGATGAACGTGCTGGTGAAAGGGGCACCGTTCAGTTCCGGAGTGGCCGAGTCGATCAGGTGCTGACCCATACCCGGCTCGATCGCGTCGAGGTCGACGTAGTCCGGGTGCCGGTACTTCGGGTCGGGCAGCGCCTTGCCGAGCCGGTAGTCGTCGCAGTGGGTGAGCTGCAGGCACGACCCGGGCCGGATCGCCAGCCGCTCGGCATTGTCGTTCAGGTAGAAGTGGACATCGAAATGCGGTGTGTCCCAGATACCGGCCGGGACGTGCCCGTGCGGATTCCAGTTGGCCAGCACGTAGGTGTACGGAATGTCCGCACGCGCGGCGAACGAGTCGTTCAGCGGCAACACCGTCTCGTGCCCACCGGCGCATTCGCCGTGGTCTGCCACCTCCCCGTCTTCGTCCTTGTCGTGACACCAGAGGCGGCCCGACGGCGGTTCATAGGGCAGGGCGTCGTAGACGCTGTCCTCGGCTGCCAGCCCTATCGCCAGTGGTTTACCCGACTCGTCGCTCTGTGAGAAGGCGGTGATCCGACCTCCGCCGAGGGGCATGCTCGTACCGTATTCGGCGCAGGGGCCGAGATAGGACCGGGTTGCGGTGAGCAAGCCGGAGATCTCGGATTCGGCGACCCGGCGGCTGATCTCCTGACCCGGAGTTCCCCCGGTCACCTCGCAGACTGTGACGAGATCCGCGGCTTCGGTATCCACCGGCGAGTCGGGCTCGCTCGACAGCGGTGACACCATCAGCCAGGCGACCAGCACGATCGCGGTCAGCATTGCGAACAGTAGTAGCCCCCGACTGCGCCGGATATTTCCGAACTTACCCGTACCTGCAGCATTCTTCGACACAATCCAACCCACTTCCGAGCAGCGGTAAAGATTTTCGACATGCGCGGATGATTCACTCGATCCGGGCCCGAGCGGACCGCACCGAGAAAGCTTCGGCCGCTCGACAACTGAAATCCATTACCGCCTTACCGATACGCAGTTACCATACAACTGCCACGGCCTCGGCGCATCGGCTCCGGAAATCTCGCACAGCTTCCCGGAATAGCCGTCGCCGCGCACCCGGATGCCCTGAATTCATCTGAGTGACATTTCCGTCGTGTACAGGTCGCGCGTTACAGCGGGTCTATCTCGCCGAAGGTGTTTCCGGCGGTTTCTCTCAGTAGGTTCGAGCGTCGGGCCGGCGCGGTCGGCGAGGGTGACGCCGATCGCGGCATGGATGGGCCGGGACGACCAGGCTTGCGCCACCGGACATCTGTCGTTTCACTGGGCCTCGCACGTCGTATCGTGCTCGGGCAGTATGCCGTCGACCAGGTAGCTCGTGGTGATTTCTCGTGCACAGGCATTGTTTCCGAGGATGTAGCCCCCGTGTCCGCTCCCGTCGATGCCGAGTAGTCGAGATCGGTCGCCGAACTTGTCGTTGAGCAGCTCGCCACCACGCATCGGCGTGACCGGGTCGCGCTGGTTTTGCACGATCAGGACGTTGGCGGGCCCGTCGGGGTTGACGGCGACGGGCGGCTCGGCGGGTTCATGGGGCCAGTAGGAGCAGGGCGTGATGTTGGCGGCCGCGGCGCCGAAGAGCGGGTATTTCGCGCGATCCTCGGTGACGGCCCGCTGGTAAGTGCCTATATCCTCCGGCCATTGGACGTCGTTGCAGGTGACCGCGAGGAAGACCGACCACATATTGTCGTGCGGCGACGGGGCCGGAGCGGGTGCCGGCGTATCGGTCGCGGACCCGGCGTTCTCGGAGTCGAGCAGCGATTTCCATGCTTGCGCTGTCGGTTCGTAGGAAGCCTCGTTGTAGAGCGATACGAAGGTGTTCAGCCGGAACCGGCCGCCGTTCATCCCGTCGGCCGGGGTGTGGTCGAGCCGCCGCGCCAGATCCAGGTAGGTCCGGCGTACTTCCTGCGGCGTGCGGCCGAGACCGTAGTGATCGTGCCGGGCCGCGGCCCACGCGGCGAAATCCGGGAAGGTTTGTTCCATGCCCAAGGCGTACCTGCGTAACCCGTCGCGATCGAGATGCGTATCGCCGTAGTTGCTGTCGAGCACGATCCGGTCGGTGGTCTCGGGAAACATCGAGGCGTATGCGGCGCCCAGCGACGCACCGTAGGAGTAGCCCAGGTAACTGGCTTTCTCCTCGCCGACCGCGGCTCGGATGCGATCCAGATCGCGCGCCATGTTCGCGGTCGTCACATGAGGTAGGCGCCCCGTGTTGTCGTGGGCCGCGCACCGCTGCGCCACCTGACCGGCGGCTTCGGCCTGGGTGGCGACCGCCGCATCGTCGACAGCGTAAGGCGGAATGTTTCCTTCGTAGCCGTCGCCTTCGGTGAACCCGCAGCTGATCGGCGCCGAGTGTCCGATTCCCCTGGTGTCCATACCGATCAGGTCGTATCGGTCCAGTACGCCGCGGGGCAGCCCGCGAGCGGCGAGCATCGTCGAGAATCCCAGCCCGGACCCGCCCGGCCCACCGGGGTTGAGTAGCAGTACGCCGCGTCGCTGCTGTGGTTCGGAACTGGGCAGCCGCGAGATCATGAGGTCGATCTGGGCGCCGTCGGAGTCGCGATAGTCCAGCGGAACCGGCACCGTCGCACACTGCAACTGCGGCGAGTCGCCCGAAACATCGGGCGGACATGGCCCCCATTCCACGGCCGGGCGGGCGGGAGCAGGCGTCAGAGGTTCCTGACCGGCCGGGGCCGGCCCGTGGGAGCATCCGGCTGCGACAAGTGACAGGCAGAGTGCTGCCGTGAGGGTGATCGATCGCTGCGATCGGGATTCCACGCGATCCTCCTGGTGGCTTGGTTCGGTCACGCCCGTCGGTGCGCTGGTGACATCAGGCGTTGTCGATGTGCGGGGGCGGCGGATGGTCAGTTCATCGCGCCGTCCAGTAGCCGGTTGTGCTGCAGCCGAAGGGCTCGCTCCGTGCCGGCGACGACGGCCGCGAGGGCGAGCGCGGCGTTGAGCCACCACGGCAGGCCGATCGGCGAGCTGATACTGCCGATGGACTCCGCGATCGGGGGAATCGCGGATACGGCTTCGATGATCTGCATCAAGAGAAGCAGGGCACCGATGAGGAGCATGCTCAGCGAGATGAAGCCGATGGTCCTGCTCAGTGCCGGGTGGTTCCGGTCGAGGCGAGCGCGGCGTCCTTCTCCCGATCGAGGGTCCGGCGTGAGCTGTGATTCGATTCCGTCGGCGGCGACGTAGTGACAGCGCTTGATTCCGAAGCTGCTCATCGCTACTTGGATCGTGCCGCCTTCGACAGGAAAGGCGGCGGGCAGCTTCGATCGGGCGTGCTGCCTGTTGTCGCGATACAGATCCGCGGTCACAGTGCCCGAGCCCTGGTTCTGCCAGTGCCGGACATCCACGGCATACACCACCTCGGGGCCATCACCCTGCCGCAGCGGCAGATAGAACAGGGCCCGCCCGGGTAGCTGCCACCACCGGAACCGCGCCAATGGGCGTCCATCGCCGCTCATGACGCGTTTCGCCGCCCGGCGGCGCCGCCACTCGTCCAACACGAATACCCCTCCACTGTCGAGTCCGACCCGCGTCCAACACGCTGTACTATTGCGGGATGAACCACGGTAACACACCGTGCTAGTACGGTGTGTTACCAACGAGAGAGGAGGGTCGAGGCGGTGGAAGACGACCAGGAAGGCGGCTCCAGGGCCAGGGTTCTCCGGGCGGCGTGCGACATGATCGCCGAGGACGCGGCAGCAACTCTGAGTGTTCGGACGGTCGCCGCACGTGCGGGTGTGAGCACCGGGTCACTGCGCTATCACTTCCCGACTCAGCGCGCGCTTCGCGACGCGGTACTCGAGACCATCTACGACGTGGTTGCCTCCGACGATCAGGTCATCCACGACCGGTCGGTGCCCGCCCGCGATCGACTGGTCCGGTGCCTGCGGCAAGTGCTCGCGCCCGAAGTCGGCACGCAAGCGCGCGAAGCCTGGCGCCGGGTCTTCGATGCCTTCATCGCCGCCGAGCCCGGCCCCGAGGCCCGCGCCGCCTACCTCGCCATGGAAAACGAAGGCAGGCGCCGCGTCGAACATTGGCTGACGACCCTCGCCGGAGAGGGTGCCCTGACCGCGGACCACATCGCGCGGCATACGCGGTTTCTGAATACCGTCCTGAACGGACTCGCCATCGAAAGAGCGCTGCCCGCCGAAGACTCCATCCTCCACACCGAAACCGAAACCCTCTACACCGCCGTCGACGCGGTCCTCGGCTCCCCCGGCCGATAGGGGAATCCCACCTCGGTCGCAGTGTCGAGATGCTGCCCGATCGCCGACTTGTAGCCGTGGCGAATCGGAGGACCCATGCACGGCGCGGCGTCCCCCGGAGAGCACACGGATGCGACCCAGAACGATAGGGTGCAGAGGTGAATCGGAAGCTCTTCCCATGAGGGGCTGCTCTTCCGGGGTCGCAGCCGCCGTATCCCATCGAACACGATAGGTCTGTTCGAATGTGCGCGAGATACGGACCGTTGTCGGCGTATGGACCGGAGCCCTCGAGAATTCAGTGCCGTCGGAGTGGGACATTCGACAGAGAGGGCCGCGAGATTTGATGCCGACATGGTGGGCCAGGTGGTCTGCGCTGGTGATCGCACTGGCAGTCGCACTTCCCGCGGGGCCGGTGAGCGCCGATCCGGGCGACGACATCGGTGATGGGTTGGCACGGTTCTATCACCAGCAGTTGGTCTGGAAGCCGTGCGATGATCCGGTTCTGGATACTTCAGGGGCACAGTGCGCGGGTGTCGTCGTGCCGCTCGACTACAGCCGTCCGGACCACCGGACGCTGACGGTCATGATTTCACGTATCCCGGCTACGGATCCGGCCCGTCGGCGCGGAATCATGATGTCCAACCCCGGCGGTCCCGGCGGCCCGGGCCTGGGTCTGCTGGCCGGTGCACGGCAGCCCTTCACACCGGAAGTGCGGGCCCGCTACGACCTGATCGGGATGGATCCGCGGGGGATAGGCCGGTCGGATCGGGTGCACTGTGGGCTGCCGCTACCCACCATGGTGTTCTCGGCGGGCTTCGATGTTTTCGGCTACGCGCGGGATACCACCCTGGCCGCCGCCTTGGCGGCCTCATGTCTGGCATCCGATCCAGAGAAGGCCCGCTACATCACCACCCGCAACACAGCCCGGGATATGGATGTCGTCCGGGGCATCTTCGGTGAACGCGCGCTCAGCTATTACGGCAGCTCCTACGGTACCTACCTGGGAACGGTGTATACGCAGATGTTCCCCCGGCACAGTGACCGGATCGTGCTCGACAGCGCGATCGATCCGGACCGCTACTGGATCGGGATCTACCAGGACATGGGCGCCGCCAACGAGGCCGGACTGGACGATTGGGCGAACTGGGCCGCCCGCCACGATGCCGACTACCACTTCGGCAGCACCGGGCCGCAGGTCCGTGCGTTCGTCGAGGATCTGATCCGCCGCGCCGCCGCTCGCCCGATCTTCGCGGACGGTGATCTCTTGGATGAACACGTCGTGCCACTGATGCTGCTGGCGTTCCTGTCGAACCCGAAGCTGAACGCCGACCTCGCCGACGTTGTACGCATCATTGCCGACGGCCTGTCCGGCCTGCCGATCGATACGCAAGGATTGAAGGCGAAGGTCACCGGTGCCGTCCCCTTGGAAACCCCGGGTATGGCCGCTGTCCTGTGCGGTGACAAGGCGGCGCCTCGGGATCCCGCCTGGTACTACCGCAACATCGAACGTGTCCGGGCCACCCAGCCGGTGTTCGGCGCATTCGCCAACAACATCACCGCCTGCGCCTTCTGGCCGGACCCGGTAGAGCCTCCCACCGAAGTGCGCAACTCCACGCCGGCGCTGATCCTGCAGGCAACCGGTGACACCCGCGCCGCCTATCCGGAAGGCGTTGCGATGCACCGGGCGCTGACCGGATCACGAATGGTCACCTTGGCCGATACCCGTATCCACGGCACCTTCCGCAACGGTCTGAGCCCCTGTCTGAACGATATCGTCAATACCTACTTGAGCGGCGGCGTCCTCCCCGCAGCCGATGTCACCTGTCAACCCGCCTCCAGCTACTTCCCGGACTGACCGGTGCGAGCCATCGCTACAGGTGCACGGGGCCGGTGCGCCGCCGTGATCGTCGGATCGCCTCGAGAACTGAATTAGGATCGCGGTGGTGAGCACTCCGTTGCCAGACACCGCGGTCCGATCGGATTCGCGTACTCGACCCAGACCTCTGCGCGCACTTGCGATCACTATGACGATCGTCTCCGTGCTGCTGGTCCTCTTCGCCGTCCCGTGGTGGACGCTGGTGATGTCCGGAACTCAGTGGCCGGCATCCGTGGTCGCGCTGGGGACAGCGGTCTTCGTGGTCACTCTCGTGGCTCTACCCGTGACACTGGTATTGAGCCACGGCCGCCGCCATCTCGACTGGGCGGGAGTGATCGGTGATTCCATCCTGGGAATCGTCTGGGTACTCTTCGCGTGGTCGGTGATCGGCACGGCAGCTCGGCTGGTGCTCGGCTTCGTGGGCGTGGAGGACCCCGTTCGCTCACGTTGGGTGGCCACCGCCGTCGTTGTGGTGACCGTAGTTCTCCTGATCTGGGGCAATCGGGAGGCCATGCGTATTCCCCGGATCGCGCACGTGGACGTCACCCTGCCCCGACTCGGCCGGGGCCTGGACGGTATCCGGATCGTCGCCGTCACCGATACACATTTCGGTCCTGTCGATCGGACGAAGTGGTCGCTCGGAGTCGCTGCGGCGGTGAACGAACTACGTCCCGATATCGTGGCCCATGTCGGTGATATCGCCGATGGCCCCGTGGCGCAACGACGTGGGCAGGCGGCCCCGCTCGCCACCATGGACGCCGAGCTCGCCAAGGTCTATGTCACCGGCAATCACGAGTACCTCGGAGACGCGCAGGGCTGGCTCGACCACATGGATTCGATCGGCTGGAAAACCCTGCACAACGCGCATATTGTCGTCGAGCGCGGCGGCGACCGCCTCGTAGTTGCCGGCGTCGACGACGCTACTGCGAAGTCGGCGGAACCGAGTGGTCACGGCGCGGACTTCGCCGCTGCCCTGGCGGGAGTCGATCCCGGGCTTCCGGTGCTCATGCTCGCGCATCAGCCGAAGCAGGTTTTCGAGTCCGCGGCGGCCGGTGTCGACCTGCAGATCGCCGGCCATACCCACGGTGGGCAGATCTGGCCGTTCAACTTCCTGGTCCGCCTCGATCAACCCGCGGTGCACGGGCTGAGCCGACATGGTGCACGGACCCAGCTGTACACCAGCAGGGGCTCGGGTTTCTGGGGTCCGCCGTTCCGTATCTTCGCGCCCAGTGAGATCACGGTGATAACGCTTCGTTCCGCTTGACGTCAGCGGGCATTTCAGGGCCGGGTCAGCGAAATATCCGGGCGGGCACGTGCCGCCGAGCGGCGGCAGAAGGCCGATGCTCGAAGTAGCCCTCGGCACCCGTTGGTCTGTTCCCGGGCGGCGCCTGCTTTCATGGGTTCGACGAGGAGGCCGACAATGACAACGCCCAGTTCCGCGCGTGTGCTGCGGAATCACCCCATCGGTGCCGAACTCGTACGCGGTGCTGCCGAGTTGGAGCGGACCGAGCGCGGGTGGCTTTCGCATCGGCTCCCCGCGGCGGCCCGCGCGCAGTGCGACGACCCTCGGCTGGCGGCTGCGGAGGCGCAACCGTCGGGAGTGCGCCTGGTGTTCCGGACCTGCTCGACGGTGGTCGAGGTCGACCTGCTGCGGACCCGCAGCTCCCTCGTCGGCGTACCGGATCGGCCGGATGGCACGGTGGATCTGCGGATTGCTGGGAAGCTGGCCGGTCGCGCGACTACCAGCGGAGGCGACGTGGTGCGCACCGATATGGTCTCGGGGATGACCGAATGGCAGCGTGGTCGCGTCGGCACTGTGCGGTTCGCCGGATTGCCCTCGCGGGAAAAGGTCGTCGAGATCTGGTTGCCGCACTACGAGCGCATCGAGCTCGTCGCGTTGCGGACCGACGACACGGTTCTGCCCGTTCCCGCGGGAGAACGCCGCGTGTGGTTGCACCACGGCAGCTCGATCAGCCAGGGATCCAATGCCGCGAGCCCGAGTACCACCTGGGCCGCACTGGCCGCAGCGCTCGGAGGTGTCGAACTGGTGAACCTCGGGCTGTCCGGCAGCGCGATGCTCGACCCGTTCACCGCACGCGCGATGCGCGATACGGCGGCCGACCTCCTCAGCGTCGGGATCGGCATCAATCTGGTCAACGCCGATGTCATGCGATTACGCGCGTTCGGCCCCGCGGTCCACGGGTTCCTGGACACCATCCGTGACGGGCACCCCGACACGCCGCTACTCGTCATCGGCCCGATTCATTGTCCGATCCACGAAAACACCCCGGGGCCGGGGTCGTTCGACACGGACGCCTTGCGTGCGGGTGAAGTCCGGTTCGTCGCGACAGGCGACCCTGCGGACGTCGCGCACGGCAGCCTTACCCTGTCGGTGGTCCGTGACCGGCTTGCCGACATCATCAAGGATCGGAAAACCTACGACCCCCACCTGCATTACCTCGACGGTCGCGATCTCTACGGAGCCGGCGACAACGCCGAACATCCCCTTCCCGACAACCTGCACCCCGACGCAGCGACGCATGAACTGATCGGTGCACGCTTCGCCCACCTGGCCTTCACGGCGCCCGGAGTGTTCGGTTCCAGCTGAGGGGCGAGTGGCAGGACCCTTTCCCAGTGGCCACACCGGGAGCCACCCCGAGCGCCGGTCCGCACCGGGAGACGCTGGAAGCCGGGGTCCGGATCTGCAGCGCGTGGCCACCGCCCAACTGCGGGACCACCGGACTGCCCGGCCGGGATCACGGACGAGGCGCCGTGGCTGTTCGATCGTGCCCGGCGCGGTGCCGACCCCGGCGGCGCGAGTGGATGGACCCGCATCCGTTGCGGATCAGAGGTAGCGCCGGATCGGCTGAACGATCAGTTCCCGGATGCGCTGCAAGGCCGAGCGCTGCTGCCACCGCTTCGGCTGGATGGACTCGCCGGCGCTCTTGTCGTCGTCGAAATGTAAGTCCAGCGTGGCGGTGAACTCGCTGTCGAGGACGACGAGCATGATTTCTTCGTCGTGTTCCATCGATCGCCGGTTGAAGTTCGTCGAGCCGACCAGTGCCGCGATGCCGTCCACCGTCATGATCTTGGCGTGCATCATCGTCGGCTGGTACTGGAAGATACGAACCCCGCAGGCGAGCAGTTCGTCGTAGAAGTGCTGGCCGGCCAGCTGGCAGACGCGTTTGTCGGTGTACCGGCCGGGTAGCAGGATTTCGATTTCCACCCCACGTCGCGCCGCCGCGCAGAGCAGGTCGATGAAGTACGCGTCCGGGGCGAAGTAGGCCGTGGTCAGGCGCAGTCGTGTCTCGGCGGATTCGATGACGACCCGCAGCAGTGTCTGCATATCCTGCCAGCCGAAGCTGGCCGATCCGCGCACAACCTGGACGGTCGCATCTCCGTAGGATTGCTGCGGGGTGAACCGGTCGTGTCGGTCGAAGAGTTCGACGTGGCATTCCGCCCAGTTCTGGGCGAATGCCGCGGCGATCCCATCCACCGCGGGCCCCCTCAGGCGCACATGGGTGTCGCGCCATTCGTGCTCGTTGCGGGCATTCCCGGTCCACTCCGCGGCGATACCCACGCCACCGGTGAACGCCAGGCCCTCATCGATGATCAACGCTTTTCGGTGGCACCGGTGGTTCTGTTTGAGCGGAGACAGAAACAGCGGTTTACGGAACCACGCGATCTGGACCCCGGCTCGTTCCATCCCATCCAGCAGGTCCTTTTCGATTGTCCGGCTGCCGAAACCATCCAGGAGCAGACGCACCCGAACACCGGCTTCGGCGCGTGCGGCCAGGGCTTCGGCGAACCGGCGCGCGATATCGCCCTGCCAATAGACGAATGTCATCATATCGACGGTGTGCCGGGCCGCGCCGATGGCGTTCAGCATCGCAGGAAAGATCTCGTCGCCATTGCGCAGGGCGATCAGCTCATTGCCTTCTGTGGCCGCTACGCCGACGAGACGCTCCAGCCGCCTGCGCATCCGGACAGCGTGTTCAGCGGGCGCCGCGGGCTCTGTTTTCGATGATGTGGGCGTGGGCAGATCATGGATGCCGGTCATGGAGACTCCTCTGCCCTGCGGGCGGCGACGGGTTTTCGAGTACATCGAGGGCGCCTGTGATCAGCCGCAGTGCTCGGGGGAAATCCTTCAGTGGTGGGCTGTATGGATGTCGACCTCGCCGGTGGCGGTGACGATGGCCGGTTCGCACATCGACGTAGTACTGACGATGAGACCGCGTTGCCGCTGACAGGACACAGTGACAGCCTTTCCTGCAAGGTACGACGCGTACCCGAACCCCACAAGGCAGGATCCGCGAACTCGCGATGCACGCGACAGCGCGCATCGTCCGCCGGACATCACCGCGGACCGAGGCATCAGAGCTCGATCGCGGCACACTGCAAGGCTGTGTCGTCAACCAGTGCAAGATCGATAACGATAATAGCGGCCTCTACCAGAGCGACAGTCGGGGCACCGATGGCCGGGACTACCGGGTTCGGCAGCCGGTGGGCGCAGGCACGACCTAGTACGCGCCGGCCTTCACGCTCCGGTGCGCACCGCCCGGCAGATCGCCCGCTTCGACTTCCCCGACACCGAACTCGACTGTGAAGTGCTGGCCGCCTACCATCCCGAGCGCTATCCCATCGAGGGGTTGGGCAGCGCCTGCCGCAATCCTTTCCGGAGCATTCTGGTGCGCGCGGTGGAGGTCGTCTACGCGATGGGAGAGGCGTTGACGCTCATCGCCGGCTACCGGCGACCCGTTCGCGCGGCGGTACCCGCGCGGCCGCGCGCCGGGACGGATCACGGGGTGAGCGAGGCGCCACGCGGTCTGCTCTGTCACCGCTACGACATCGGTGTGGACGGGCTCGTGAGCGCCGCCGAGATCATTCCGCCGACCTCGCAGAATCAGGCGGCGATGGAGGAGGATCTGCGGCGAGTGGTGGCCGCCGATCTCGACCTCTCCGACGCGACCCTGACCGCCCTCTGTGAGCGAACGATTCGCAACCACGATCCGTGTATCTCCTGTTCGGCGCACTTCCTGACACTCGACGTGGTGGGGCGATGACGAGATCGCGAGTGGTCGTCATCGGCATGGGCACCGGATTGCGCTGCGACGACGGGATCGGTCCGGTGGTGGCATCGCTCATCCGGGATCACCCGGTGCCGGCCGCCTTCAGCGGCAGCAGTTCGGGTCGAGGACGACGCACAAAGCGGAGAGGGCATCCCGGTGGGCGCGATGAACGACGTTCATGCCGTGGCGCTCGGATTGCACCAGCCCGGCTTTGCGGAGCTGGCCGAGGTGGTGGCTGACGGTGGATTCGGTGAGGCCGACCGCGGCGGCGAGGTCGCTGCCGTTCGCGCCGGTGACCGGGCTGGCCAGTAGTAGCGACATGAGCTTCACACGCACCGGGTCGGCGAGGGCTTTGAGCCGGAGGGCCACGTGCAGGGCTGCTTCGTCGTCGACCGGGCCGGCGGCCACGGGGGCGCAGCAGACGGGGGCGGTCATATCGATGACCGGCAACGCTTTGGGCATGGTCCCGATCCTATCCAATGAATTGACATATGTCGAAAAGGTGGCACACTCGTCCATATCAGCTCTTCGATATATGTAACATAACTGGAGGTCGTCATGTCTCGTGTGCAGCTCGCTCTGAATGTCGATGATCTGGACGCCGCGGTCGGGTTCTATTCGACCCTGTTCGGCGCGCAGCCCGCGAAGCGCAAGCCGGGGTATGCGAATTTCGCGATCGACGAACCGCCGTTGAAGCTGGTGCTGATCGAGAATCCGGGTCAGGGCGGCAGCGTCAACCACCTCGGGGTGGAGGTCGAATCCTCGGAGAAGGTGCATGCCGAGATCGCGCGCCTGTCCGAGGCGGGGTTGTTCACCGAGGAGCAGATCGCGACCACATGCTGCTTCGCCACCCAGGACAAGGTGTGGGTGACCGGCCCGAGTCAGGAGCGGTGGGAGGTCTACACGGTCCTCGCCGATACCGAGAATTTCGGTGCGGCTCCGGTGTTCGCCGAGATGAGCGATGGTGAGGCAGTACAGGCGTGCTGCGGTACCGACGGCGGCCGATCCCGTCGGCCCCGCTCGAACTCTCCAGCGTGAGCCGGTTGCCTACGGTCGAGCGCGGTTGGGCACCAACTCGGAGATCAACGCTTCGACCCGGGCCCGGATCTCATCGCGGATCGGGCGCACCGCTTCCACATCCTTCCCGGCCGGGTCGGGCAGATCCCAGTCACGGTAACTGACCCCGGGGAACACCGGGCAGGTGTCACCGCAGCCCATGGTGATCACCACATCCGAGGCCTGCACCGCATCGGAGGTGAGGATCTTCGGGGCCTGGGTGGTGATGTCGATCCCGGCCTCGGACATGGCCTCGACCGCGGCGGGATTCAGAGTGTCGGCGGGTGCGCTACCCGCGGAGCGGACTTCGATCGCCCCGTTCGCGAGATGGGTGAGGAAGCCGGCGGCCATCTGGGACCGACCGGCATTGTGGACGCAGACGAACAGCACCGTCGGGGTTTCGCTCACCGGGTCACCGTTTCGGTGGAGCCGCCGACCCGGAACCGGTTTCGCAGTGCCAGCGACACATACACCAGCGCCACCAGCACCGGGACCTCGATCAATGGGCCCACCACACCGGCGAGGGCCTGGCCGGAAGTGGCCCCGTAGGTGGCGATCGCGACGGCGATGGCGAGCTCGAAGTTGTTGCCCGCCGCGGTGAACGCCAGTGTGGTGGTGCGCTCGTACCCGAGGCCCAGGACTGCGCCCAGCAGGTAACCGCCGCCCCACATGATCGCGAAATAGGCCAGCAGCGGCACCGCGATCCGCACGACATCGAGGGGCTGGGAGGTGATGCGGTCACCCTGCAGAGCGAACAGTACGACGATGGTGAACAGCAGCCCGTAGAGCGCCCACGGCCCGATTCGCGGGATCAGCACCGATTCGTACCAGTCCCGGCCCTTGGCCCGTTCACCGAACCGGCGGGTCAGAAATCCGGCGAGCAGTGGGATACCGAGGAAGATCAGCACCGACTTCGCGATCTCCCACGGAGAGGTGTCGATCGTGGCCTGCTCCAGGCCCAGCCATCCGGGCAGCACCGACAGGTAGAACCAGCCGAGAACGGCGAACATGATGACCTGGAAGATCGAGTTCAATGCCACCAGCACCGCGGCGGCTTCCCGGTCACCGCAGGCCAGGTCATTCCAGATGATGACCATCGCGATACACCGCGCCAAACCCACGATGATCAACCCGGTGCGGTATTCCGGCAGGTCCGGCAACAGCAGCCAGGCGAGGGCGAACATCAGCGCCGGCCCGAGCAGCCAGTTCAGCGCCAACGACCCGATGAGAAGCCGGCGGTCACCGGTTACGGTGTCGAGGCGGTCGTAGCGCACCTTGGCCAGCACCGGGTACATCATGACCAGCAGGCCGACCGCGATCGGCAGCGAGATCCCGTCGATCTCCACTGCCGCCAGCGCGTCCCCGACCCCGGGGATCAGCCGGCCCAGCAGCAGTCCGGCGGCCATCGCCACACCGATCCACACCGGCAGGAACCGGTCCAGCGTCGACAGTTTCGCGACGACACCCGGATGGTCGCCCGACGTGGTGGTCCCGGTGCTCACGCGCTCATCTCGGCGGCCGCGCCGCTCTCCAGCAGCAACGCATCCGACAGCTGTCGCAGGGCTCCCGGGACGACCCGGTAGTACACCCACGATGCCCGGCGCTCACTGGTCAACAGGCCCGCACCCCGCAACACCTTCAGGTGATGAGAGATCGTCGGCTGGGTCAGATCGATGCCCTCGGACAGATCGCACACACAGGCCTCCTGCCCGGACCGCGAGGCGATCGAGCTCAACAGCCGCAGCCGCACCGGATCCGACAACGCCTTGAACACCACCGCCAACTCCACCGCGGTCTCCGCGGACAACGGCTCCCGCACCCGCGGAGACGGGTTACATGCTTCGACCGGCGTCAACGGCAGCTGCGACTTAGACATGCATTGATATTGACAACTATCTATTCAGGACGCAAACGAACACCCGGTAAACAACCCTTCCCGGCTTCGCGCCGAGCAACCCGGTACCGGCAGGCCGTTGACGCGTCCGGCGGCGTCGGTCCTGGCAAACCTTGCCCACAGCGGTCCGCTGACGGTCTCCGAGTTTTCGGCGATCGAAGGGCTTCGGGTCGCTGACGGGCTTCCCCGGTTTCCGGGATGGTGGCGGACATCGACCGGGCGGCCGGAAATCATTGTTTGATCTTCTCCACGGGGTAGCCGGCAAACGCAGGCCCGTGACTCCAGTGGACCGAACCACTCCTTCCTGCGGCTCGAGCGCTGTGATTCCCGAGGCGTGCGGGCTACGGCGAGGTATTCGGGGAAGGATGGTCAGCGGCGTATTGCTCGCGCCATCGGTCGATCAAGGGGACCAGTTCGTTGAGCATGAAGGTGTAGAAGTCCTGCATTTCGTGCAGGCGCCGGGCGGTGGCGGTGTCCGCGCCGGTGGCGTCTATGCCTTCCTGGGCCGAATCGCGCATGGTGGCCAGCAGCATGTTCTGCTGCGACATCAATGCCGCCCACGCGCCGCTGCGGAACCGGTAGTGGTCGCGGCGACTTCCGGGCGCGGGTACGCGTTCGATCAGCCCGACCGGTATCAGATGCTTTATCGCGGTCGAAACTGCACCGGAACTGATCGACAGGTCCGCGCACAGGTCGGCGGCGGTCATGGTGTCCTGTTCGGTGTAGAGCAGTGCTGTCAGTACGCGCGCGGTCGACCGTTGCATCCCGCCGCCCGCCGACAGGGTCAGGGCCAGTTTCTCCGCTGCTTCTCGCAATCTCTCGTTGGTTCCCACACCGCGTAAGGTACCAGAACTGCGAGTATTCTGAATATTTACAAATCTCTGAAAAGTCGATACTTTCTGTCCCATGGTGAAAGCAATCGAGCTGAACGGGCTCACGAAGACCTACGGCTCGGCGCGAGGTCTGGCCGAACTGTCACTGTCCGTGGAGCGAGGGGAAGTGTTCGGCTATCTGGGTCCCAACGGCGCCGGGAAATCCACCACGATCCGATTGCTGCTGGACCTGATCCGGCCCACCAGCGGCACGGCACGGGTTCTCGGACTGGACCCGCGCGCCGACGCCGTCGCGCTACATGCGCGGATCGGTTATCTCGCCGGTGATTTCGTCGCTCCCGGCCGGCAGCGCGTCGGCGCGGCGCTGCGGTTTCTTGCCGCCCTGCGGAGCGGAGCGGGCGCGGACCACATCGATGCGCTGTGCGAGCGGCTGGAGTTGGATCAGCACAAACAGATCGCGGCCCTGTCGAAGGGCAACCGGCAGAAGGTCGGGCTGGTGCAGGCGTTCATGCACGAACCCGAGCTGCTCATCCTGGACGAACCCACTTCGGGGCTGGACCCTCTGGCTCAGCAGACCTTCCTGGACATGGTCGCCGAAGCCGCGGCAGCCGGGCAGACGGTGTTCATGTCCAGCCACATCATGAGCGAGGTCGAAGCCGTCGCCGACCGGGTCGCCATCATCCGCGAAGGCCGCCTCGTCGCCCTCGACACCGTCGCGGGCCTGCGCGCCGACGCCGTCCGTGCCGTCGAAGTCACCTTCGGCCGGCCGGTCGACCCGGCCGAATTCGCCTCGCTGGCCGGTGTCGCCGAGGTCCGGACCGAAGGCGCGACCCTGCGCTGCCAGGTGACCGGCAGTCCGGACGCTCTGCTACGCGCCCTCGCGGGGCACCACGTCGCGGGACTGCTGGTCACCGAGCCCGCGCTCGAAGACCTGTTCCACAGCTACTACACCGGAGAAGCCGATGCTGCCTGATATCTACATCCGGACCCTTATCGACAACCGGCGCGGTCTGCTCGCCTGGTCGATCGGCACGGCAGTGGTCGGATTGATGTACGCCGCCTTCTACCCGCAGGTCTCCGAAGGCGGTATGGCCGACACCGTGCAGAATTACCCCGAAGCGATGCGCGAGGCCCTGCGCATGGACGATATGGGCTCGGCCGCAGGATATCTGGGCTCCACCGTCTTCGGTTTGCTACTTCCGCTGCTGGTGATGGCCTTCGGCGTGACCTTCGGCGCCCGGGCCGTCGCCGGAGACGAGGAAACCGGCTACCTGGACCTGCTGCTCGCCCACCCGGTCGGCCGCATCCGGCTCGCCGTACAACGTTTCGCCGGCCTGGTCACCGGTGCTACCGCGATCGCGGTGCTGGTATTTCTCGGCATGCTCGCGGTGCGCTCCACGGCCGATCTCGAGTCGATCGGAATCGGCGAATTCGCGGCCCAGTGTGCGCACCTGGCGCTGCTGGGCATCACCTTCGGCGCACTGGCCATCGGGTTGGGGGCCGCGCTCGGCAAACGCGGCCAGGTGCTGGGTATCTCGGTGGGTATCGGGGTACTCACCTACATCGCGGGCAACCTCGCCGGGGTGATCGGCGCCGATTGGCTGAAGTACCTGTCGCCGTTCCACTACTACATCGGCGGCGAACCCCTGCGGCACGGGATGCAATGGGACGACGCGACCATCCTCGCTGTGGCTTCGGCAGCCATGGTCGCGTGCGGATTCCTGCGATTCGATCAGCGAGATCTGCGCTCCTGACCGAAACGCCGATGCGTGGCCACCCGGCATGTGGATCGGGGACCAAAGACTCCTGGCGGGCCCTGAATGTGTGTATAGCGTCGTGACTATGACAGACGGGCCCAGTGATACGACGGTCGAACGGGCTGTCCTGCTCGCTGGGAGAGCCCCCTCGCTGCACAACAGCCAGCCTTGGCTGTGGCGATATGACGGACGGGTATTGCGCCTGTACGCGGTGCCCGAACGGATGCTGCCGGCGACAGATCCCAGCGGCCGGCAGATGCTGATCAGCTGCGGCGCCGCACTGGCGCATCTTCGGGCGGCGATGGCGGCGGCGGGGTGGCAGCTGTCGGTCGCCCGCTTCCCCGATCCGAATGCACGGAACCACCTGGTGGACATCACGTTCCATCGCTCGCCGATCGTCACCGAGGCGGAGCTCGCCCGCGGTGAGGTGATCAACCGGCGCTACACCGACCGGAGGTCGTTCGGCGCGCCCGAAGGCTGGTCCGATTTCGAAACAGTGCTGAGATCCACTGTCGATCCTTATGACGCTGCTGTGGACGTGCTGCCCGAGGAGAGTCGGGCCGCGTTGGCGCACGCCGCGCGGATGACAGCGGCGCTGCGCCGCTACGACTCGGGCTATCACGCCGAATTGCATTGGTGGACAGGACATGTGATCAGTGCAGCGGGAGTTCCCCGAAGCGCGCTGGCGTCCTCCGGCGAACAGGGACGGGTCGGTGTCGGCCGGCGATTCCCGACCCGCGGAGCCGAATCCGAACCGGAGGAGGGTCCCGAGATCGACCGCGCCGCCATACTGGCCCTGTCCACCACCTCCGACAGCCACGACGAGGTGGTGCGCTGTGGTGAGGTGTTGTCGACGGTGCTGCTGGAATCGACGCTCGCCGGATACGCGACCTGTCCGCTCACTCATCTGACGGAGGTACCACGCAGCCGCGAGGTGGTCCGGGAACTGATCGGAGGCGAGCACCGGTCACCGCAAGTCCTGGTCCGGGTCGGTGCCCCGCCGCCGCAGGACCGCCCCGCAGAGCGGACTCCTCGGTTGCCTCTTCGCGATATCCTCGCCATGACAACCACCTGACGACCAGCTCGGATCGTCTGCGCGTTCCGCGCTTTCCTACGTCGGCGCCGGTATCGCACGGCGTCGTCGACGCCCCAGTCCACACGGAGGCGACCGGACAGGGCCGAAGGCCCGGCGAGAGCGGGTGCCTCGGCGCTGTCGACCCGCGTGGTCCGCCGATTCCGGAGGTATCAGGGAAGAGGGGCACTCCAGTGCAGGACGGTTCCTCCGGTCGGGTTGCCGGTGATCCGGCAGCTGCCGCCCGCTCGTTGCGCGCGGGCGGTCAGATTGGCCAGCCCGCTGCGCCGGTCGATTTCGGGCGCCAGGCCGATTCCATCGTCGGTGACCTCGAGTGTGACCGTGTCGTTCACGCGCAACTCGACCGAAAGGGTGGTGGCGTGCGCATGCCGGACCACGTTGCTGACCGCCTCGCGTAGTGCGGCTTCCACATCGTCGGACAGGGGCGGCATCAGCACAGTGAGGGGTCCGGCGAGTCGGATGGTGGTGCGCAGATCCGTTTCGGCGGTCAGTTCGGTGACGACGTTGTGCAGGTGCTTGCGTTGGTCGGTCGATGTCACGGCCGCGGTACTGTGCAGATCGAAGATCGAGTGGCGGATCTCCTGCACGATGGATTGCAGGTCTTCGATCGTGTCGCCGAGCCGTGCCTTCACTTCCGGACTGCGTGCGCGCTGGAGGGTGCCCTGGAGGCCGAGGCCGACGGCGAACAATCTCTGAATAACGTGGTCGTGCAGATCGCGGGCAATCCGGTCGCGGTCGGCCACCACATCGAGCTCCCGCATCCGCTGCTGGGTCTCCGCGAGTTGCAGCGCCAGCGCGGCCTGGTTGGCGATAACCGACATCATCGCCTGGACCGCGGGGTCGAGGGGGTGGCCGTCGGCGGGCTGTACGGCGGTGAGGAGCCCGATGACCTCATCACCGACCACGAGCGGAAGGACGAGTGCGGGCCCCCAATCGGTGTTCGTATCCGGTAGGAAGTCGTCGGGAAGGCGGTCGAGGGTGACCGTCCGACCGTGCCGGAACACCTGATCGGCTCGAGATCTGTGCAGGGGGAGGCATTGTTCGCGTAGGTCATCGGCTCGCTCGCCCGCGGCAGCGGCGATGGACAGTTGACCGACATCTCGGCAGGGCAGGTCGGGATCTTCCGGGAGTGCCACGAAGGTGCAGGCAGCTCCGGTGAGTGTCAGAGCTCGTTCGGTGACGAGCTCCAGTATCTCCCGTGGTGTGCCTCCCGCGAGTAGGTCGGTGGCGACGTCCCGGGTCGCTTCCAGCCAGCGGTGGCGCACCTGTGAACGTTCGTAGAGCCGGGCGTTCTCGATGGCGATACCGGCGGCCGCGGCGAGTGCTTGCACCACTACCTCGTCGTCCACGGTGAATTCCTGGGCGCCGATCTTCTCGGTGAGGTAGAGGTTGCCGAATACTTCGTCGCGGACCTTCACCGGTACTCCGAGGAAGCTGTGCATGGGGGGATGGTGCGCCGGGAAGCCGACGGAAGCGGGGTGGCCCGAAATATTGGGGAGGCGAATGGGCTCGGGGGCCTGGATCAGCAGTCCCAGCACACCGTGCCCGCGGGGGAGGTCGCCGATCAGGGCGCGGGTGTGGTCGTCGATGCCTTCGTAGATGAACTGGGCCAACTGATCTTTCGCCCGGTCGGTTCCGTAGACGCCGAGTGCGCCGTAGCCGGCGTCCACCAGTTCGATGGCCGTGTGCACGATGGACCGCAGGGTGTCGTCCAGGTCGAGGCCGGCGGTGATGGACAGCATCGCCTCCATGAGGCGGTCCATCCGGTCGCGTACATCGACGATCTGGGCGATACGGTCCTGGACCTCGTCGAGTAGTTCACGCAGCCGCAGCTGGGACAGCGTTTCGGTGACCGCTGGCCGATCGCTGGTCGGGGAAACCCGCCGCCTCATGAAGTGCATTCTTCCACCGTCTCCGGCCCCGGCCAATGCGTGAGCAGCATCAACCAGGCCGGCGGGCGTGACCGGAGCTACACCTTCTTGTCGGGCTGGGTCATCTTCGACGCGATCACGGCGGCCTGCGTCCGGCGTTCGACCCCGAGTTTGGTCAGCAATCGCGATACGTAGTTCTTCACCGTTTTCTCCGCCAGGAACATCCGGCCGGCGATCTGCCGGTTGGTGAGACCCTCACCGAGCAGCGCGAGCAGGGTGCGTTCCTGGTCGGTCAGGCCGGCCAGCGGTCCGGTGGCGGCTTCGGCCTCGGCCCGGAACTTCGCCATGAGTGTGGCCGCGGCGCGATTGTCCAGCAGCGATTTGCCGGCGCCGACCTGCCGGATCGCGTTGGTCAGGTCGAGGCTGGTGATGTCCTTGACGACGTAGCCGCTCGCTCCGGCCAGGATGGCGTCCAGCATGGCCTGCTCGTCGGTGAACGAGGTCAGCATGAGGCAGCGCAGGTCTCGGCCGGCCGAGAGTAGTTCCCGGCACAGTTCGATACCGTTGCCGTCGGGCAGCCGCACATCGAGGACGGCGACATCGGGTCGCAGGGCCGGAATACGGGCCAGCGCCTGGGACGCGTTGGCGGCCTCGCCGATGACTTCCATATCCGGTTCGGACTCGATCAGATCCGCCACTCCGCGGCGCACGATCTCGTGGTCGTCGACCAAGAACACCTTGATCATGGACCCACCTTCTCTCAGGTACAGGTCGTTACAGAGTACGGAGTGAGAAGGCGGTCGTGCGGTGATAGAGGGCCTCGCTTTCCGGGACCAAAGACCCCTTGTCCGGTCCGGAGCTCCGGTGTGCCGTTCGGTGGCGTCGGAATCCGATGGGGTGCCGCTGTGGCTGAGCGGTCCAGGGTCGCTCGATCCGGTCGGTCAGGAGGCGAACTGTTCGCTGATCACCTGTCACCTCGAACTTGTGCTCGACCCGGGGCTTGTGCTGTAGCCCGTGAGGCAGCGCCCGGTACTTCGTCGTCGGCCGCGCACCGGTCCGCGAGGGTTCGCAGCAGGGCTTCCAGTCGTTGCCTCATCTCGCGCCCCGTCGGTTCCGATGCGCCGAGGTCGCCTCGTTCAAGGACCAGGCCCGGGTCCGTCGTTTCGACGACGGTGAGCGCGCCGTCTGCTCGCAGGCTTATGGAGCAGGGCAGCAGTGGTGCGATCGCACCGACAGCCTCCATCATTCGGAGGGCGAGGCCGGGGTGGTAGGCGACGATGATCGAACAGCTCGCGAACTCGTTCCCCGATCGCGCGGTCATCGCCTCCGCGACGTCCAACTCGCCGACGACTTCGAAGCCCTGATCACGCAAGATCTCGCGGGTTGTGTCGACAATGGTCGCGACCGGGCCGTGGACCCGGACAGCCAGGACGACCGAGGTGACCGGAACGCGGATCTCGGTGAGCAGCTCGGCGGGAGCAACAGTCTCATCCGGTGCCACGTGGTAGATCTCGGTGGGCGGACCGGTGGCGCGGCGGCCGGAGTCCTGGATCCAGCGGTCGATCGCCTGGTAGGCCGCGGCGATGCCGGCGTAATCACCGTGGTGGCAGGTGTGTGCGAAGGACTGCTGTTCGGTGCGGCGGATGGTGAAGTCGAGGTCGGTGTCCCCGGCCGGCCCGGCGACCGGCAGCTCGAATTCGACACCGGTCGTACCGCCTCGGCGGAAGTCACCGTGGTAGGTCGTGCGTGGTGGGCCGATCGGTACGAGACACAGTGTGCGGGCCGGATTCGTCCACGCTGACCTGGTAGCGCATACTTCGCCTCCGTGACGCCGGGCCGAGGTGCGGCAGTACATATCCCCGGTGAGTGCCCCGACCGATGTGCGAAAAGCGAAGGACCTGCCTCCTTCGGCGGAACGACGCATCCGACAGGGGATCAGGTGCCGGATCACCCGATGATCTCGACGCTACGAACCGCCACGCCGAATGCACAGTGCCACGCGACCATCGCGAAGAGGACCTTCGGCTTGTTGCGGTGACGCCTCGCCGCGACCGAACTGCATTCTCGCCCCTCTCGTGTCTTTGCGTGGCGGCCGCTCAGATCAGGACCTCCTGCGCTACGGAAAGGGAATTCGACCCTGTCCTGAGTCACGGCTCGATGGTGCTATCGAGATATGGGCCGAGCGAGGAAGCGGTGACACAGGTGCCAGGTTCGGAGAGGACCCCTGCCCACGGCGCCGGTACGCGGCTGACCGTGGGAATCGAGCGGGCGGAGGCTTTGCGATTGCTCGCGGCCGCCCCGTTCGGGCGGATCGTGTTCACCCACGACGCGCTACCCGCGGTGCGCCCGGTGAACCATTTGATCGGTGCGGACGGGTCGATCATCTTTTGTACTCGCCTGTCCGCCGGGCTGGTTCCGGCATCGGGGCGGTCGGTGATCGTCGCCTACCAAGCCGACGATATCGACCCGGCGCGAAGGACCGGATGGTCGGTGCTGGTCATCGGTCCGGCCCATGCCATCGCCGCCGGTGAACTGGCGGCAGAGTACGCACGCAGGCTCGGCACCTGGGGCGATCCGGCCGGGGCGGTGCTCGGCATGGAACCCACCCTGGTCTCCGGTACGAGAATGATCGAGGAGGTCGCGGTGTGAACCGTGCGCGGGCAGTGCCCGCGGTCATGCGAGCTTGGCGGGTGGGCTCTGCGGGCAGTATCGACCGGAGTCCGCTCGGCGCGTGCCACGAGCCGGTTCCGGAGCCGGGGCCCGGCGAGCTGCTGGCCCGGGTCTTGGCGTGCGGTGTGTGCCGGACCGACCTCCACGTGGTGGAGGGCGATCTACCGGTCCATCGCCGGCATGTCGTACCCGGCCACGAGATCGTCGCGGAAGTCCTCGATACCGACCACACGGATCACACCGGGTTCGCGGTGGGGGACCGCATCGGGATCCCGTGGCTGCGCCATACCTGCGGAATATGCGAGTTCTGCCGGCGCGGCGCGGAGAACCTGTGCCCCGGCTCGCGCTACACGGGCTGGGATGCCGACGGCGGGTACGCCGAATACACGACCGTCCCAGCAGAATTCGCGCTGCCCTTGCCGACCGGCTACGACGACCGCGAGCTGGCACCGCTGCTGTGCGCCGGCATCATCGGCTACCGAGCCCTCGGCCGGGCGGCACTGCCGGACGGGGGCGTGCTCGGCATCTACGGCTTCGGCGGCAGCGCCCATCTCACGGCCCAGGTCGCCCTCGCGCGGGGAGCCCGTGTCCACGTCATGACCAGAGGCACCGCTGCCCGTGAGCTGGCCGCGGCGCTCGGAGTCTCCTCTGTCCAGCGGGCAACCGACCCGCCGCCGGAACAGCTGGATTCGGCGATCCTCTTCGCGCCGGTGGGAGAGTTGGTGCCCCACGCGCTGGAGGCGCTGGGCGCGGGAGGCACACTGGCGCTCGCGGGGATTCACCTCACCGATATTCCCCCGCTCAACTACCAGCGCCACCTGTTCCGGGAACGGCAGCTCCGCAGTGTCACGTCCAATACCCGGGTCGATGCGCGTGAATTCCTGGCCTTCGCACAAGAGCACCGGTTGCGGGTCACGACACATCCGTACTCGTTGGATCGCGCCGATCGAGCTCTGTCGGATCTGTCGCACGGACGTTTCGACGGGGCCGCGGTCCTGGTGCCCTGAACGGTGCCGGGCGCCGCTCGGCACCGATCCGGGCCGGGCAGACCGTCGTGGAGCCGCAACGGCCTGCCGCACTGACGAATTGCCCGCTAGATTCGCTGCCGGGCGACGATCAGCGGGACGGAGAGATCGTGGAGCATGGCCTGACCGGTCGAGCCGAGCGTCATCCCGGCGAAACCACCACGGCCGTGACTACCGACGACCACGAGTTGCGCGCCGTCGGCCTCACGCAGCAGGCGCCGCGCGGGCCGTTCCTCGACGACGACATGGCTGACGGGCACATCGGGATACCGCTCCGCGTAACCGGCCAGGCTTTCGGCCTGGACCGCGCGGGCTTGCTCCTGCATCTCGGCGCGGGAGACGTATCGGAAGAATTCCGACCACGTGGTGACCGCCACGAGAGCGACCCCGTGGAGGCAGGCCTCCTCGAAAGCGATCTCGACAGCCTCCGCACCGCGCGCGGAGCCGTCCACTCCGACGACCACGGGCAAGCCGGCGCGTTCGTCCTCGTGCTCAGCGTAACTCTCCGGGATGACCGCGACCGGGCAGTGCGCATGCCGGGCCAGGGCCGTGCTCACCGAGCCGAGGAGCCCCCGCCCCAGGGCGCCGTACCCGTGCGTGCCGACGACGACCATCCGGGCGTCGCGGGATCGCTCGATCAGCGTGGGCGCGGGCTCCGGATCGACGACGACTGTGCTGATCTCCAGTTCGCCGGCGATTTCACGGGCGAGCTTCTCGGCGGCGGCGCAGACGGCCTCGCCGTCGGCCCGCATCGCTTGATTGTCGAAAGCCACGACACCGAGCCCGGGCCCGAAATCGATCGGTGCGCCGACGGCGTAGACCAGGTTCAACGGGACGCCGTACCGGGCGGCGGCACGAGCGGCCCAGCGCAGGGCTCCGAGAGAAACGGACGAACCGTCGATACCTACGACGACGGCTGGTTCGGTGTGTGTGCTCACTGGGGCGAATCCTCCCGCTCACCGGCTCGAGAAGCCGCGACGCGTCCGCTCGCGGCTTCGGAACCGTTCCGGCTGGTGCCGATAGTGCGACGTTAGAAGGCCGGCGGGATCGTCGATGCGGACCTTGGTCCCGGGTCCAGGAGTCCAAGGTCGTATTCCCGCCGGGCCGGACCGGGCTGGAGTCCGAAATGCCGTCGGCAAGGACTTTCGGCACTCCCGCCGGCGGGGGCGGGTGCGCGACGATACGTGCGAACAGGTCCGCGGATGACCGCCCACGGCCTGCGGCGAGCCCGCGGCGTTCAGGGCGGGGACGTCGGACTGCGGAGGAGGTCGAATGCTCCAGCACGGTCCGGAGGTGGACCCGGTGCCGGCGGCCCACGATCCGGCGCCGCGGATCGACACCCGCCGATACGACGCGGTGATCTTCGATATGGACGGTGTGGTCACCGACAGCGCGTCGATACACGAGGCCGCCTGGACCGAGACATTCGACGCGTTCCTGACGGCGAGACCGGCCGGTCCGGGCCAGGACCGGTCCCCGTTCACCGAGACGGATTACCTGGAACACGTGGACGGCAAACCTCGCTACTCCGGTGTCGAGGATTTCCTGGCGGCCCGTCATATCCAGCTGCCTCGCGGTGAACCGGCCGATCCGGATTCGGCCGCGACCATATGCGGTTTGGGGAACCGGAAGGACAAGCTCTTCCGGGAGATTCTCGCCCGCGACGGGGTGACGGCATTCGACTCGACCGTCGCCCTGGTGCGCCGGCTCCGCTTCCAGGGAATTCGTACCGGGGTCTTCTCGGCCAGCCGGCACTGCGCGCAGGTACTCGCGGCCGCCGGTATCGCTCATCTCTTCGAGGTCCGGGTCGACGGGATGGTTGCCGCGGAGCTGGGACTGCCGGGAAAGCCCGATCCCGCGATGCTGTGTGAGGCGGTGTCGCGCCTGGAGGTCGCTCCGGCCCGGGCGGTGGTCGTCGAGGATGCCGAGGCGGGCGTAGCAGCCGGACGAGCCGGAGGTTTCGCGCTGGTCATCGGAATCGAGCGGACCGGTCGCGGCGGTCGGCTGGTGGCCGCGGGCGCCGACGCGGCCGTCGACGACGCGGTGCGGATAGGGGTACGGGGAGGTTTCCGCGGTATCGGGGAGGTGCCGGACGCGTTCGAGTTCTGGCCCCGGATCACCGACCTGCTGAGTATCGAGAAGCCCGCTGTGCTATTGGATTTCGACGGAACCCTGGCCGAGATCGTCACCGACCCGGCCGCCGCCGAGATGGTGGAGGGCGCGGCGACCGCCCTCACGGAGCTGGCCGATCACTGCCCGGTCGCTGTGGTCAGCGGCCGCGGTCTGGACGACCTCCGCGAACGAATGCCGGTACCCGGGGTCTGGCTGGCCGGCAGCCACGGGTTCGAATTGATGGCCCCCGACGGTACCCGGCATGTGCACGATGTGGTGCCCGGCGTCGAAACAGCCCTGGCCGATGCCGCCGAACACCTGAGGTCGCGATTGCGGGATATCCCGGGTGTAGCGGTCGAGCACAAGCGGTTCGCGGTCGCCGTGCACTTCCGCACCGCCGGCGCCGAGGCGGCCGAACAGGTGATGGCCACGGTGCGCGACACCGGGCGTGCCGCCGGCCTGCGGGTGAGCACCGGTCGCAAAGTCGTCGAGTTGCGGCCGGACGTCGACTGGGACAAAGGCGACGCGGTGCGCTGGATTCTGCAGCATCTCGATGGCGCCGCACTTCCGGTATACCTCGGCGACGATGTGACCGACGAGGATGCCTTCGACGCGATCGAGCCGGACGGGGTCGCCCTGGTCGTGCACGATGTGGAGAACACCGACAGGTATACCGCCGCCCGCTACTCGCTGGCCGGGCCACGCCGGGTCGGTAGTTTCCTGAAGCGACTGGTGCATCTCGTGCGCGCCGCGCCGGCCGGCACCGAGGCGGAGACCTGGTCACTGGTCCACGAGGGCTACGAGCCGGGGCGGGAGAAGCTCCGGGAGGCGTTGTGCACCCTGGGCAACGGCTACTTCGCCACCCGCGGGGCGGCGCCGGAATGCCGAGCAGGTGAATCGCACTACCCCGGAACCTACGTCGCCGGCCTCTACAACCGGCTCCGTGACTGTGTGGCGGGGCAGGAGATCGATAACGAGAGCCTGGTGAATGTGCCGAACTGGCTGCCGGTCACCTTCCGGATATCCGACGGCGGCTGGTTCGAACTCGACTCCGCGGACCTGCTGGACTATCACCAGCGATTGGATATCCGCCGCGCCGAGCTGACCCGGCGGTTCCGGTTCCGCGACGACACCGGGCGCATCACCAGAGTGGAGCAGCGGCGTTTCGTCGCCGTCCACCGGCCCCACCTGGCCGCACTCGCCACCACGATCACCGCCGAGAACTGGACCGGGGCGCTGTACCTCCGCTCGACGGTGGACGGATCGGTGACCAACAGCCTCGTCGAGCGTTACCGCGACCTGTCCGGTACCCATCTGGGAGCGGTGCGCACCACCCGGCTGTCCGGCGATTCGGCGCTGCTGGCGACACAGACCAGCAATTCGCTGGTACCGATAACCATTGTGATCCGCAATATCCTGCGATCCGGCAGGGCCGCACCGCCGGAGACCGTATGCGGGGAAAGATCTATCGGCCACGACTTCAGCGTCGAAGTCCGCGAGGGTGATCCGGTCGTCCTGGAGAAAACGGTGGTGGTGTGCACAGGTCGTGATCACGCCTCGGCCGGCCCCGATGACGAGGCGGCCCGGCGGCTCGAGACTGCGCAGGACTACGAAACCTTGTTCGCCGGACACGCCGCTGCCTGGGATCGGATCTGGGGACGTATGCGCATCGACCTCGACGACCACGGCTCGGTGCGAACGCTGCGCCTGCATCTTCTCCATCTACTCCAGACACTGTCGCCGAACACTGCCGACCTGGATGCCGGAGTTCCCGCGCGCGGCCTGCACGGCGAGGCCTATCGCGGCCATGTCTTCTGGGACGAGCTGTTCGTGCTACCCGTCCTGACGCCACGATTTCCGGGGCTGACCCGGTCGCTGCTGCGCTACCGCTACCGGCGCCTACCCGAAGCCCGCCGGGCGGCCGCCGCGGCCGGGCTGGTCGGAGCGATGTTTCCATGGCAGTCCGGAAGCGACGGGCGTGAGGAGAGCCAGCAGCTCCACCTCAATCCGCTGTCGGGCCGGTGGAATCCGGACCCGAGCCGGCGCGCGCTTCACGTGGGTGCCGCCGTCGCCTATACCGTCTGGCAGTACTACCAGACGACCGGCGACCTGGAGTACCTCACCGAGCGCGGCGCCGAGTTGCTGGTGGAAACAGCCCGGTTCTGGGCGGCACTGGCCGATTTCGATGCACGGCTCGATCGCTACGTACTCACCGGTGTGATCGGCCCGGACGAATTCCACGCCGGTTACCCGGACGCACCGGGAGTGGGCGTCGACAACAACGCCTACACCAATGTCATGGCCGCCTGGACGATCCACTGCGCACTCAAAGCGCTCGAGGCGATCGCACCCCGTGCTCGCGCCGAACTACTCGAGCGCCTCGGCGTGGCTTCCGGGGAACTACCGCATTGGCGCGAGGTCGCCCACCGGATGTATGTGCCCTTCCACGACGGTGTCATCAGCCAGTTCGAGGGCTACGACCGGCTACAGGAACTGGACTGGGACCACTACCGGCGCCGTTACGGCGATATCCAGCGGCTGGACCGGATACTGGAAGCCGAGGGCGACGATATCGGCCGATACCGCGCGGGAAAACAAGCCGATGTGCTGATGCTGTTCTATCTGTTCTCGGCGGACGAACTGCGCGAACTGTTCGCGCGCCTCGGCTATGCGTTACCGGGGGAGATGATCCCCCGGACGATCGACTACTACCTCACCCGGACATCGCACGGTTCGACCTTGAGTGCCCTGGTGCATTCCTGGGTGCTCGCCCGTGCCAACCGGGAACGCGCCCTGGAATTCTTCGCGCGGGTGGTCGAATCGGATGTGGGCGATATCCAGGGTGGGACCACCAGCGAAGGAATCCACCTGGCCGCGATGGCGGGCAGCGTCGACCTGCTCCAGCGTTGCTTCACCGGGCTGGAGGTGCGCGGTGACCGGCTGATCTTCTGCCCCTACTGGCCGAAAACGCTGGGTACGCTGTCGTTCCCCATGCTGTACCGGGGTCACCGGCTGATGGTGCGAGTCGGCGGCAGGGAAGTCGAGATAGGTTCGGAACCCGGGGACGCACCGCCGATCGATATCGTCTGCCGGGACCAGGCGGTACGCCTGTCGCCAGGGGACACCGTTCACCTGGAAGATCATCCCGCGCCGGCGACGGATGCGTGGCGAACAATTCCGGCCGGAACACCTCGCTGAGGTCAGGTGCGCGTCGTCGGCCCGTTTCGATCCGGAGCGCCACGCCGGGGCCCACCGATCAACGGGCGCGATCGGTACTGCCCGCTTGCGTCGGGGGCTGCTCCACCAGCCCCTCGGCCAGCAGAATGCGGTGGGCGGACTGAGCAGCGGCGGCGACCCGTTGCTCGTCTGGAAGTAGCGCCGGCAATTGTTCGAGCCCCCGGGCCAACACGGCCACCGCCTCGCTCAGCACCCGGAGCTGCTGGGCGAGATCGTGGTCCTGAACGGGGGCGCCGCCGCCGTGCCCGGTCGCTGCTCGGGACCTGCGCGCGGACTCGTGGTTCGCGTCGATGAAATCACCCCAGAGCGCAACCCCGAGCGGTTCGGGCAGTACCGCGAATACCCGGGTCAACTGTCCGGGCGCGAACAGTTGATCCAGTGATCGGGTGATCTCCCCGGCGGTCGGCACGACCTCGTGGCGCTCGATCCGTGCTTCTTCGGCGAACTGATCGATGAACGCGGCGACACCGTGCCGGACCGGCACTCTGGCGGGAACCCAGCCTTCGTACCACACCCCACGGAGCAGCTCGGGCAGCTGCGCGCTCACGTGGGCGGAGTTGGACACCCCGATCCGGTCGCGGACGGCGTGCATCCACGCGCGTAGCGCACGGAAAGCGAACTGGCGGTCGTCCGTGCCCAGTTCGCCGGCGACAGCATTCAGCCAGGTGCGAGCGGTGTGAATGTCGGCGGCAAGAGGATCATTACGGTGCGCCATACGGTCGCCTTTCTCGCTGCTCGTCCGAGTACACCGGTGGGTGCCGGGCTTGGGATGGTCTCGCCGACGAGGGCGGACAGCAGAGCCGATGGACGGGGCTGCGGCGCGGGCCGCTGCGGTCTCCTGCCACCCGACCTGTGGGCGGCGTCGACAGCTAGGTCATGGGTGCTTCGGCCTGCGCGGGCAGCTGCGGTTCACATACCGCCTCGACGAACTCGCCGACTTCCTGCTCCGGCAGTTCCCGGGCCAGGTCGGCTTCGGTGATGATGCCCACCAGCCGGCCGTGGTCGGTGACCGGGAGCCGGCGGATCTGGTAGCGCTCCATCAGTGCCAGAGCCTCGCCGATATCGGTACCGGTCTCCACTGTGCGCAGCTCGTCCCCTTGGGCGTACTCACCGGCGGTGGCGGTTGCGGGGTTGTGTCCCAGCGCGACACAGTTCACGACGATATCGCGATCGGTGACGATACCTACCGGGTTGCCTTCGCCGTCGCAGATCGGCAGGGCGCCGATGCCGCGTTGACGCATCTGCTGTGCCGCGACGTCCAGCGTGTCACGCACCCCTATATGGGTCACTTCTTCGTGCATCACAGCCTGCGCGGTCGTCATGGTTGCCTCCCTGATGTCACATGTCCGGTGATGTGCCCATCCTCGCCGCCGGAACCGGGTGGCGTCAGGGGACTAAGTACTCTGCGGCAGGTCTTCTGTCGTCGAAGCGAAATGGATTGTTCCGCGCCGCGCTGCACCTTCTCGTGCCGCTCTTCCCTTGTCGTGTGCCGCGCGATCTCCGGGGCGCGCCTACTCGGCCGCATCGGCGGTCCGGCGCCATCTGCTGCCGGAGGACACCAGGACAGGGGACTTTCGACTGTCTCGGCGGGCCTGGGAAAACGGGAGGCTGAGGACGGACGATCCGGCGACCAGAGGTAGCCGCGATGGCCGGGGTGGAGACCGGCTACGCGCCCCCGGACCAGGACGGAGCAGCCGATGGCAAAGGCTCGGGCCGAGAAAGACGGCGCACCCATCGTGGTGGGCGTCGACGGCTCGCTACCGTCGCTCCGTGCCGCGGCATGGGCCGGGCCGGCAGCCCAGCTGTGGGGGCAAAGCCTGCATCTGCTCACTTCGTGCGCACTGCCGCCTCGTTCGGGGACATCGGTGCTGGACGATTCGGAGCTCGAGTGGCTGCGGGCGGATGGGGAATGGGTGCTCGACGAAGCGGTGCGAGCAGCACACGCGACGGCCGGCGGCTCGGTGCCGATCACGACAGAGCTGACCTTCGAACAGATCACCCCTACCCTGCTGGACCGCTCGGCGCGGGCGGCGATGCTGGTCGTCGGCAGACGCGGCCGCGGTGGGGTCGCCCCGACAGTCATCGGCTCGCTCAGCTCCGCGGTGACAGCGTATGCGCAGTGCCCCGTCGCAGTCATTTCCGGGCAGTCCGGCACCGACGCCGTCTCCCGGAACAAACCGGTAGTGGTCGGGGTCGACGGCAGCCCGCACAGCCTGGTCGCGCTGGAAACCGCTTTCGCCGAGGCGTCGCGCCGCGAGGTGGGGCTGGTGGCGGTGCACGCCTGGAGCGATACCAGCGGAATCGCACTTCCCGCCGATAGGCGTCCCACCGACGAAGCTCTGCTGGGCCGGTGGATGGCAGGTCCCGTCCGGCGCTATCCCCAGGTGAAGGTCGAAAGGGTCGTCCGGACCGATGCGCCCGCGCGGACGCTGACCGCCGAATCGGCGTGGGCTCAGCTGCTGGTTGTGGGTCGCCGCGGCCGTGGCGGAGCTCCGGGCACCGTCTTGGGAGCGACCACGATCGCGCTGCTGTACGCGGCGGAATGCCCGCTCGTGGTCGTGCACGGTCGGCCCGTGCGGAATTAGCAGGGAAGGAGAAAGCCGATGGCAGACCATGGATCCGGCCCGCAGGCACACTCCGAGCCGCTGATAGTCGCGGGCGCGGACGGCTCACCGAGCTCCTATCGAGCGGTGGCCTGGGCCGCCGTCGAAGCAGGTTTGCATCAATGCGGACTGCACCTCGTCAATTCGTGGACGATTCCGTCCGGCTTCGGACCCGAAACGATCGCGACCGAGAACGATCTGCGGTGGATGCGTGAAGAGGGCGAGCGAATCCTCACCGAGGCGGCGCGCGTGGCCCGGACAGCGACCCCGGGCGACGAACTCGCCGTCACCACCGAGGCGACCGATCTGCTCATCGTGCCCGCGCTGATCGCGCAGTCGTCCACGGCGCGAATGCTGGTGGTCGGCAGCCGTGGTCTGGGCGCCTTCCAGCGCGGCCTGCTCGGATCGGTGAGTACGGCGGTCACCCGCCACGCGCACTGCCCGGTCGCGGTGATCCACGCCGACACACCACTGGACGTGGTTTCGGCCGGCCGGCCGGTACTGGTGGGCGTCGATGGCACCGGCAACAGCGTCGCGGCGGTGGAACTCGCCTTCGACGAGGCCGCGCGCCGCGAAGTCGGACTGACCGCGCTGCACGCCTGGAGCGATACCAGCGGACTCGATATCCCGGTCCGCAACTGGGACAGCGCCCGGGCATCGGCGGAAGCGGAGCTGGCCGAGAACCTCGCCGGGTATTGCGAGCGGTATCCGGACGTCCCCGTCCAGCGGATCGTGACCGCGGACCGGCCGGTCCGCTCGCTACTCGACGCTTCGGACGACGCGCAACTGGTCGTCGTGGGTAGCCACGGGCGCGGCGGTTTCACGAGCATGCTGCTCGGATCGACGAGCAACGCGCTGCTGCATTCCGTGGATACTCCGATGATCATCGTCCGCGTGCCGGACGCCCGATGAGCTGTGAGCGTGGGGCAATTCGTGGGGCCGGAAGCAGGAGTCAGCGGCGTTGTTCGGTATGGGCGACCATGACCGGGCAGTGCGCATGCTGGACGAGCGCATTCCCGGTGGATCCCAGGAACAGGCCGCGGAACCCACCCCGGCCGCGGTTGCCGACGACCACCAGTTGCGCCAACCTCGACCACTCGGTCAACTGATGAATCGGCCCGGCGGGGTAGACCTTGCGGATGACCGGGACATCGGGATACTTCTCCTGCCAACCGGCGAGATGTTCGGACAGGAGGGCCTGTGCAGAGGCCGCGACTACCGGGTCCGTGATCGTATTCGGGTATCCGGCAAAGCGATCGAAGCGCTGATCGCACCAGACGTGTAGTGCCACGAGTCGCGTCCTGCGCTCGGCGGCCTCGTGGAAGGCGGTGGCGAGGGCAGCTTGGCTGCGGCCGCTGCCGTCTATGCCCGCCACCACAGGGTATCCGCCGCCGGACCGGAGTTCGGCGCCACGATGCCGGACCACCGCCACGGTCCCTCGCCCGTGTGCGACGACAGCGAGCAGCGTGGAGCCGAGGTGGGCGAACGTCCCGCTGTCGCCGGCCGCGCCGAGGACGACCATATGCGCGTCGGCCGATCGCGCGATGAGCAGTCGCGCGGATCCTGCCTCGCAGACCTCGGTACGGATCCGGACGCCGGGAGCGATCGTCCGGGCCAGGCGCGTCGCCGAGGTGATGTACTCCGCTCCGCACCGCCGGATGTTGTCGATGACGCCGGGAGCCAGTACGTCATAGGAGCCCAGTGCGGCTGCGGCGGCCGTGAGATCCAGCCCGTGCACGATATGCAGGGCCCGGCCACGCTGGGCCGCGGTTTCCGCGGCCCAGCGCACTGCCCGGTGGGAGGCGGCGGAACCGTCGGTGCCCACCACGACGGCAGCGGAGGCCAGATTGTGTGGTCGGTCCGTGCGGTGGGCGGCCATATCGTGGGTCCCTTCGGCTCGACGAGCACAGTATTCGTAGAGTAGAAGCCCGTTTCCGCCCGGCACGCCTGTCGTTTGTCATGAACCCGGGGGCCGAAAGGCGATAGTCCGGTCCATCCGGTGGACGGCGTGGCGGTTCCGACACCGGGGATCGGTGACCTTCGCCTCTGCCGGTGATCCGGCGGTGGGGGAACAGTGAAGAGGACGACGCTCTTACCGATCGCCCACGACGAAAGCAGCCGAGAATGGGTTCCGGTGCCTCCCATATGACCCAGTCGGACCTGTTCACCTGGAGCATGGAACAGGATCCCGTGCTCCGTTCGACCATCGTCTCGGTGCTCGTTCTCGACGCGGAACCGCAATGGGACACGGTGGTGCGGGTAGTGGACCGGGGGACCCGGGTGGTCCCGCGGTTTCGGCACATCCTGCGCACGGTGCCGCTGGGTCTCGCCCCGCCTCGCTGGGAACCGGACCCGAACTTCGATCTGTCCTGGCATCTTCGCCGCGCCGCGTTGCCGGGTGCGGCGGACCGGTCAGATGTGCTCGAGTTCGCCCGGAACGAGGTGATGACAGCCTTCGACCCCGCCCGCCCATTGTGGACATTGACCCTGTTGACCGGTTTGCCCGAAGGGCGCACGGTGGCAGTCCTCAAGGTCCATCACAGCTTGACCGACGGCGTCGGCGGTATGGAGATCGCCGGACAGATACTGGATATCACCCGAGAAGGGACAGAACGCGGACCGGTCCGCGGACGGAGCGGGTCCGTGGCGGGACAGGTCGCCGATACGCTGGCGTGGAACTGGTCGACGGGGTATGGACTACTCCGCGGCGGAGTGTCTGCGGTGGCGGCGCTCGGACGAGCGGCCTGGAATCCGGTGGCCGCGGCGCGCGGTGGCGCGGCCCTCACGTCCTCGCTGGCGCGCCTGGCCCGTCCCGTGGTCACCACGATGTCGCCGGTGATGACCGAACGCAGTCTCGGACGGCGGTTGACGGTACTCGAGGTGCCGCTCGAACAGTTGACCCAATCCGCACTCACGGCCGGATGCACCGTCAACGATGCCTTCCTCACCGCCTTGCTCCTGGGATTGCGTTCCTACCACGCTCGATACGACGCGCCGATAGAGCAGCTGCGGGTGACGGTCCCGATCAGCATCCGAGCCGAAGACGACCCGATCGGCGGAAACCGGATCACCCTGGCCAGATTCGGCATTCCGGTCCACAACGACGACGTCTTGGACCTGATATGGGTGGTGCACGATCTCGTCGACCGCTGGCGCCGTGAACCCGCCCTCCCACTGTCCAATGCGGTGGCGGCCGTGTTCGACCGCCTGCCCAGCGGCGCGCTGGCGCAGATGCTGAAGCACATCGACTTCGTCGCCTCCGACGTGCCGGGCTCACCGATCCCGCTCTACCTGGCGGGCGCCGAGGTCGAGAGCATCCATGCGTTCGGCCCGACCATCGGCACCGCGTTCAACGCCACACTGGTCTCCTATCTCGGAACATGTTGTGTGGGAATCAATGCTGATACGGCGGCAGTGCCGGATCTGCCGGAATTCACCGCCTGCCTCGATTCCGGGTTCCGCGCAGTGTCGGCGCTCGGTTCCGGCACGGCTACCGCTGCGAGATGAGGGCCATGACCGGCCGGTCCGACGTCCGCGCCACAGTCACGAGCACGCCGACTGTGCGTCCAGACCCCCGCGACAGGAGTGCATGATGACCGAGCTCCGGGCACTCGACACCGGCTTCATCGAATTGGAGGACGCGGATCGGCGGATCAGCCTCGGTATCGCGGTTGTCGCGATCCTCGACGGGCCGCCGCCCCTGCGCGATGCTTTCACCGCGACCCTGGGGCAGCGGCTCGGCGGGATGCACCGGTTGAAGCAACGAGTACATCGCGCCCCATTCGATGTGACGGCCCCGCAATGGGAGGACGATCCCGCCTTCGACCTCGCTCACCATATTCGCTGGACAGCCCTGCCACGGCCCGGCGACGAGAAGACACTGTGGGAGTTGGTGGCCACCGAAATCGAAGAGCGTCTCGATCGCGACCACCCGCTGTGGCAATGCGTCGTGGTGGAGGGCCTGACCGGGGACCGCTGGGCATTGGTCTTGAAAGCACACCACAGCCTGGTGGACGGAATCTCCGGAGTCGCAGTATTCGCCAACCTCTGCGATCCGCCGCCGTCGGCCGAGGGCAAGCGGGCACCTCCGCGTCGTGCACACCGGCCACCCGAACTCTCGACCTTGCTGAAGTTCCCGGTGTCGCTACCCGGGATCGCCTTCGATACGGTGCGCCGCCTCGTTCCCATCGGCGCGGCCGTGGTCGAACCGGGACCGGTGTCCTCGCTCAACGGGCCCATCGGGCACCGGCGTCGATATACCGCAGTACGGGTGTCGCTGCCGGTGGTCGCCGATATCGGCGCGAAGTACCGGGTCACCGTCAACGACGTGGTTCTCGCCGCGATCACCGCGGGCTACCGGGAGCTGTTACTGGAGCGCGGCGAGACGCCGACCGCACACGGACTGCGCATACTCGTGCCGGTGTCCATGCGGGCCGAGCACGCGAAATATGTGCTCGACAATCGGGTCTCGGCGGTTCTGCCGTACCTGCCGATCGACCGAACCGACGCGGTCGACCGCCTGCGCGCCGTCCATGCGTCCATGCAGACCCAGAAATCCGGTGGTGCGGCGGGGGCGGAGCATACGGTTCTGGGTCTGGCGGGGTGGCTTCCGTTCGCGGCAGTGGCGTGGACTCTGCGACTCGCGACGCGGTTTCCCCAGCGCGGTGTCGCCGCGGTGGCGACCAATGTGCCAGGACCGCGGCACGAGCTCACTCTCCACGGCCATGAAGTGCTGGAATTGCTGCCCGCGATGCCGATCGCTATGCGCCTGCGGACCGCGATCGCGATCCTCAGCTACCACGATCACCTGGTGTTCGGTATCACCGGTGATTACGATACGACCCCCGATATCGACGTGCTGGCGGAAGGGATTCGAAGCGCCGTAGGTGAACTCGCCGCCCGCGCCGCCTGTGGTCGCGATTCTTCCGGTGGGCCCGCGAAGGACGGGGAGAACGGGTAGGTGTCTCACCGTTCCTCGGTGGAGGAGAAGGACGGCGGTCCCTGGTAGGGGCGTTGCGGAGCGGCGAATTCCGGGACGGTGGCTGTGGTGACGAGGGCCTCGCGCAATGCGCGGCCCTGATCGGGGCGCGGCGGCGCGGTGAGGACCGGCCCGGCGAACCCGCGCCCGCCGATCGAAATGATCGGGCTGCCGCCCGGTCCGCCGAGGGTGTCCTGGCTCGCTCGGTGAAAGCGGGCAACCGCGGGATCGTATGCGGAGTCGTCGAGTGCCCCGCTCAACGCGGGGTCGAGGCCTACGCCGGCACCAATATACCCCCTGGGGTATAGTCGGCCGCGGATCAATACCCCGGGGGGTATATGGACACAGGAGTACCGATGAGCGAAGACATCCAGAATCCGGGAGGCGGCGGGTCGACACGCGCGGCGACCGCGGTCGCCCCGGAACCCTCGTCCACGCCGCTGGGTGGGCCGCTCGCGCGACTGGGTGCGGCCATGGCCGGGCGCGCGCGCCTGGTTTTCGGGGTGTGGCTGGTAGTGGTGGTCGCACTGGGCGCGGCCGCGCCCAGTGTGTTCACCGCGCTCGCGGGCGCGGGCTGGCAGGCCGACGGGTCGGAGTCGGTGCGCGTGCGTGCAGTCGCCGAACAGCACTTCGGCGGGAACTCCTCGGCCGCGGTGCAGGTGGTCGTGCACTCCGGCTCCGAGACCGTCGGCAGTCCCGCGATGACCCAGGTGATCGGCGAGATCACTCAGGTGTTCGCCGGGGACGACCGATTCGGGCCCGTGATCGCTCCGCAGCCGGGAACGACGATCAGTCCCGACGGCCACACCGGGATCCTCATCGCGGGCGCGAACGCATCCACCGACGATATGGTCCGGGCAGTCGACGACCACAAAGCGGCCCTCACGGCGCTGTCGGGCGGGGGAGTGGAGGTCTATCCGACGGGCGCGTCCGCGCTATGGAGTGATTTCAACAAGGCCAATCACGACGCGATGATCAAGGCCGAGTTGTTCTCCTGGCCGGCGACGCTCGCGATCATGGTGCTGGCGTTCGGGTCGCTGGTCGCGGCGGGGCTGCCGCTGCTGCTGACCGTGGCCGGTCTGGTGGCCTCCGCCGGTGGACTGGTGCTGCTGAACCAGATCACACCCATCTCGGTGTGGGCGATGAACTTCGCGATGATGTTCGCCCTCGCGCTCGGGATCGATTACGCCCTGTTCATCGTCGCGCGCTTCCGGGACGCGCTGACCAGAGGGTCCGACACCCGGCGGGCGGTCGCCGAAACCATGGACACCGCCGGCAAGGCGGTTGTGCTGTCGGGCATCACGGTGCTGGTCAGTTTGTCGGCGGTGCTACTCGTCCCGGCGCCGGCGGTGCGCACGATGGCCGTCGGCATCATGCTGGCCGTGGTGTTCGTACTCGCCGCCACTCTGACGCTGCTGCCCGCGACGCTGGGCGCACTCGGCAACAAGATCAACGCTGGTTCGCTCCCGTATGCGAAACGGCAACAGCACCGGTCCCCGCGGTTCGCTCGATGGGGTGAGGTGCTGCACAACCACCCGTGGCCGTTCGCGGTGGCCGCGCTCGCCGTGCTGATCGGGCTGTCGATTCCGGTGCTGGGGTTGAAGGTCGCGATGCCCTCGATCCAGGTCGTGCCCGCGGACGCGCCGGTGCGTCAAGGGTATGAACTCGTGCAGCGCCAGCTGGGCCCCGGTGCGCCGGGAGCGCTGCAGATCATCGCCCCCGCCGAAGACGCCGCCGAAACCGGACGTCTGGCCGCGGCCACCGACGGTGTCGCCATGGTCACCTCGGCCCAGCCCTCCGGCGACGGCTCGGATCTGGTGATGCTGCAGGCCCTGCCCGAAGTCGACCCCTCCGACGAACGCATGGGGGCGATCCTCGACGACCTGCGGGAACGGCTCCCCGACCAGACGATCGTCGGCGGCGCCCCCGCCGAGAACCTGGATCTGCAGCAGGCGCTCGACGACTATCTACCGATCATCGTCGGCGTGATCCTCGTACTCGGTTTCGTGCTGCTGCTGGTCGCGCTGCAGGCTCCGCTCATCGCGGCGCTGGGCACCCTGGTCAGCCTGCTGTCGACCGCCGCCGCGTTCGGTGTGGCGAAACTGATCTTCCAGGACGGTCACGGCGCGAGCCTGCTCGGCTTCACCCCGCAGGGATTCCTCGACGGCTGGGGGCCGGTGTTCTTCTTCGCCATGATCTTCGCGATCGCCATGGACTACACCGTGTTCCTGCTGGCCACCGCGAAAGAACACTACGAGCGCACCGGGGACCCGAAAACCGCCCACGTCGACGGACTGGCGCACTCCGGGCGGGTGATCTTCGCGGCGGCCGCGGTCATGGTCGCGGTGTTCTTCACCTTCGCCCTGGCCCAGCCGCTGCCACCCAAGGAAATGGGCATCATCCTCGGCGTCGCGGTCCTGCTCGACGCACTCCTGGTGCGGTTGGTCCTGCTACCGGTCCTCCTGCGACTGACCGGCCACGGTGCGTGGTGGTCGCCCCGCCGGCTGCGCAGACTCCTGCCGAGTATCAGTTTCGCGCACCACTGAGGGACGCTCTGTGCCCGCCTCACGCTGGATAGATACCCTGGGGGGTATCATGTCGGGGGACATGAAGAGGAGAAACACACCATGATCGGCGACGAGAACACCATCGCTCCCGTACTCAACCGGCTACGACGCGCCCACGGTCAACTCGCGGGTGTTATCGCGATGATCGAGGCCGGGCGCGACTGCAAGGATGTGGTCACCCAGCTCGCGGCCGTATCCCGCGCGCTGGACCGCGCCGGATTCAAAATCGTCGCTACCGGTCTACGCGAATGCCTCGATCGTCAGGACGGGGACACCGATCCGATGACTGTTGACGAACTGGAAAAACTGTTCCTCGCGTTGGCCTGACTCCAGCGCGTCCGGAACCGGCTGCCGTCGACTTCCTCCATGCCACCACGAATTGACAAGACGTAACTTCCATTCGGCGTTTGCCTACCGGCCGACGGTTCCGTGCTGCAGTGTTCCGCTGAGCCAGCGGGTGAGTTGCTGAGGGTCGGTGCCGCGCCAGGCCAGGTGAGCGTCGGGGCGGATGAGCCGTACGTCGTGTTGTCCGGAAGTGGGCTCGGCGTGGAGCGCGATGACGTTGTGGCCGAGCCGGGTTCTCATATCGGTGAATTCGTCGGTACTGCCGTCGGCGGGTAGTAGCAGTGCCCAGTGTCTGCCCAGTTGGTCGTAGAGAGCGGTGCTGCGGCCGTCGAGGTGCCTGCAGGGCAGGTTCGGGACGCGGTCACCGGGCCGGGGGAGGGGCCCGATATGAGATCGGATGCCGCCGTTGAGCGGGCCGTGACGGTAGGTCACCCAGAGCTGGGAGGCGACTCGGCTGGCTCTGCGCTGCACCGAGGGCATGGCGGCGATCGGTACGAGCAGTCGGCGCCGGAGGAACCGGAGCAACAGGCTGTCGCCGACTTGCAGGCGGGTCGCGGTCGTGGTGTTGCGCAATACATCGGTGGCCAGTGGCCGGCGTTCGGCCTCGTAGGTGTCGAGCAGGGCGGCGGTGGCGCGTCCCTGGATGACGAGTGCGAGTTTCCAGGCCAGGTTTTCCGCGTCACCTATTCCGGTGACGATTCCTTGTCCGCCCAGTGGGCTGTGGATGTGGGCGGCGGCGCCGGCGAGGAAGATCCGGCCGGCACGGTAGGTGTCGGCCAGTCGTCGGTGGACGTGGAATATCGATGCCCACGCGGCTTCCGTGATGCGGATGTCGGTGCGGCCGGTGCGCTCGGGTACCAGCTGCCGGAAGCGGTCGATGATCTGTTCGGTGCTCTGGGTGCCGTCGTTCCCGGTGGGGTCGTAGGCCATCAGTCGCCACAGGTTGTCCGGGCGGCCGACTTCCCGCATCGGCACGGCGAACAGGGGGCCGTCCCGGTGGGGCCAGCCGTGCCCACCCGAGCGGTCGACCGGCCACTCGGCGTAGACATCGGCCAGCAGGAACCGTTCGGTGAGCCGCGCCCCGGGGAACGCGATCCCGGCCAGTTGCCGAACCGTGCTGTGCGCCCCGTCGCAGCCGACCAGCCAGCGGCATCGCGCGGTCTCGCCGTTCGCGAGGGTCGCGCCGACGCCGGTGTCGTTCTGGGCCACGCCGGATATCGCGGAGTTCCATTCGATCTCGGTACCCAGATCGCGAAGTCGCTGCCTCAATCGTGCTTCGACATCGGCCTGTGACGCATAGAGGGCGGGCCGGGCGGTCCCCAGACCGAGATCGCCGAAACGCACTGTGACGGCCGGCTTTCCGTCGAGATACTGGGTGATGGTCAGTGCGGTCAACGACCGCTCCGGAAGATCGCCGAGGGCGCCGATGCGTTCCAGTACTTCGACGCCCCGGGCGTGGAGAATATTCGCCCGGGAGGTGGTGGCCGGTACCGGCGCCGCATCGACCACTCGCACGTCGATGCCCTGCAGTCGCAACGCGCAGGCCAGTGTCAGCCCGGTGGGTCCGGCGCCGACGACGAGTACGTCGGTCCGCGCATCATTCATGACCACTCCGTGAGATCTGCCGCAAATACGTCGGAACGGTTCCGTTCCGTATTCGAGGGTAATGCTCGGGCCAGCGGAACGCAACCGTCTCGTTCCGTCCACTACACTGACGGCGATGACCGACCCGCCCCGTTCCCGTCCCGTCGCCGGCGCAGCACTGCTGCGTGGGCATGTCACCGACGCGATCACGGCGGCGGCGTGGGACGAAATCGCCGAATCCGGTTATGCCCGGATGTCGATGGAAGCAGTCGCGCGTCGCGCCGGGGTCGGCAAGGCGGCGATCTACCGGCGCTGGGAGTCCAAACAGTCCATGGTCGAGCAGATCGTGGCGGATCTGACGTGGAACGCCGTACCAGTGCCCGATACGGGGACGCTGCGCGGCGATATCGCCTGTTATGTCGCGGCTGCTACCGAAGCCCGTAGCGACGAGCGCACAACCCGGATCATCGCCGATCTCGGCGCCGAAGCCACCCGGAACCCGCGGCTGGCCCGGGCCTTCTACTCCGCGCTGCGTCAACCTCGCCGGGACGCCGGTGTGGCCATGCTCCGGCGGGCGGTCGAACGGGGTGAGCTCCCGGCCGACCTGGACACCGAACTGGCCTTGGACTGCCTGGTCGGACTCGCGCATGCACGACCCCAGACGCTTTCGGCCGCAGGTGATCTCGCAGATCCCTACCCACAAGAGCTGCTGATCGACGTCATACTCACCGCCCTGGCGGCCTGCTGTCGTGAGGTACCCGGGCCCCGATGATCGCCGGCTGCGCCGGCGAACTTCTCATCGCCGAATCGTGGGCTGTGTGCTTTGCGGAGGTGTGAACGTGACCGAGGCGGTGTCGTAGTGCGGCGTCCGGAACCCGGTCGGCCTGGTTCCAGGGGTACCGGGCGTAGCGCGCGGCCGGGCTGTGCCGGCGGCGGCAACCACCTCCCCCCGAAGTACCGCGACGAGGCGCCGCGGCTGGTGCACAATCCCGACGGCTCCGATACTTGGCGGTTCCGGGACACGGTGATTCCCAACGTGGCGCTCAACGCCGTGGCGGGACGGCCCAAGGAGGAATACGGGCTGGAACCGCAAGGCCTCGACGAGATCAGGCCCGGCTGCTACGACCCGGACGAACGGGTCAAGGATATGAACGCCGGCGGCGTGCTGGCCACCCTGAACTTCCCCTCCTTTCCCGGCTTCGCCGCCCGCTTGTTCGCGACCGAGGATTCCGACTTCTCCCTCGCGCTGGTGCGTGCCTACAACGACTGGCACATCGATCAGTGGTGTGGGTCGAACCCGGGACGTTTCATCCCCATGGCGCTGCCGGTCATCTGGGACGCCGAATTATGCGCGCAGGAGGTGCGTCGGGTATCGGAGAAAGGCGTGCACGCCCTCACGTTCACCGAGAACCCTGCCGCCATGGGCTGTCCCAGTTTCCACGACGACTACTGGACGCCGTTGTGGAAGGCCCTGGTGGACACCGACACCGTGATGAATGTGCACATCGGCTCGTCGGGCCGGTTGGCGGTGACCGCGCCGGACGCGCCGATGGATGTGATGATCACGCTGCAGCCGATGAACATCGTGCAGGCCGCCGCGGACCTGCTGTGGTCGAAGCCGATCAAGCAATACCCCGATCTCAAGATCGCGCTGAGCGAGGGCGGCACGGGCTGGATCCCCTACTTCCTGGATCGTGTGGATCGCACCTACGACATGCATGCGACGTGGACCCACCAGGATTTCGGCGGCAAGCGGCCGTCGGAGGTGTTCCGCGAGCATTTCCTGACATGCTTCATCTCCGATCCGATCGGAGTGAAGAACCGCCACGAGATCGGCATCGACAATATCTGCTGGGAAATGGACTACCCGCACAGCGATTCCATGTGGCCCGGCGCGCCCGAGGAGCTGGGCCGGGTGTTCGAAACCTACGGGGTGCCCGACGACGAGATCAACAAGATCACTCACCAGAACGCCATGCGCTGGTACCACTTCGAACCGTTCGGTCACGTACCTGCGGAGGCGGCCACCGCGGGTGCCCTGCGCAAGGCCGCCGAGGGGCACGATGTATCGGTCCGGGCGCTGAGCCGGCACGAGAAGAGCGGCACCAGCTTTGCCGACTTCCAGGCCGATGCCAAAGCCGTTACCGGCAACGTGGATTGACCGTGGTTGGCCTGAACTCAGTTCCGGGAGCGGGGTGAACGTCCGGACCGGGATTTCGGTACGGGCGGCTGGACCGGGCCGAGGTATTGCTCGAAGGCATCGACGAGCTCTCGGTGGGCGGTGCGGACGCCGATTCCCTCCTCGAGGTTGAGGAACTTCGGTATGCCGACGATGAGTAGCAGCAGCGCTCCCGGGGTGAGCTCCTGGTCGAGGAACCTGTGTCCGTCGACGCCCGGGGACAGGGCGTCGAGTTGAAGTTTTCGTACTTGTTCTGTCGCCTCGGCGATTTCGGCGCGGACCGATTCGCGATGGTTGCCCAATGCCATGAACTCGGTGGTCAGGGCGCTGGTTGCTTCGTCCCGGCTGTACTCCCAGAGCACCCGTGGCAGTTGGTCGCGAGGGGCTTGCAGGGCCTCGGCGAGATGCCTGATATTGCGTTCGGTGTATCGGCGGATGGCGGCGAGGAAGATGCCGTCGAGGGTCCGGAAGTAGTACTGGACCAGGCTGGAGGTGACGCCGGCTTTGGCCGCCACGGCGCGGAACGTCACTGCCGCGTATCCCTCTTCCAGCATCAGCTGTTCCACGCAGTCCAGAAGAACGCCCCTGGTCTTCGACGTCTCGGCGCCGGTGCGCCGTGACGATGTCGCCATGCTCCGCCTCCTGTACCTCCGGGGGAACCCATATTTTCTCACCTCTCGTGCTGTACGATCGTATAGCAAGTGGTGAGGTCGAGACGATGCGCCGACACCCGTGCATGTCGCATGCCACCAAGGAGAAATATGACCGACGGTACTGACCTGGAAGCGCTCCGGCGAGACGTCCGATACCTGATGGACCGCACGGCGATCCTCGATTGCATAGCCGGTCATGCGCGGGGCTGTGATCGCCACGATCCCGACCTCGTGACCGCCGCCTATCATCGCGACGGAATCGACGAACACGGTGCGGCGGTCAATCCGGGGCCCGGCTACGCCGAATGGGCCAATCGAACGCATGCGGAAACATCGCTCGTCCATACTCACCACATCACGACGCATACCTGCGAGATCGACGGCGATACCGCGCACGCGGAGAGTTACGTCCTCGTCGTGCTGCTCGGGCTCGACGGCCGCAGCGCCCAGGTGATCGCCGGCCGCTACCTCGACCGGCTCGAACGCCGTGACGGCCGGTGGCGCATCGCGGTGCGGCGTTCCACTGTCGAGACGATGTTCGGCGCGGACGCGTCCATGTTGCAATCGAGCTTCTTCAAGAAAGCCGGCTACCTCGTCGGTACCCGGGATGAATCCGATCTGTCCTACCACCGTCCGCTATCCATGGAAACCCCGGCTCCGGCACGCTGGTGAGCCGGTAGCTGCGCCTGTTCGGGATCGTTCGGAAACTACTGGTGGACAGGTTCGCCCCGACGAGGACGCCTTCGCCACATCGACTCCTACTTGCTGATGGATTGCCTTCCCGGGCAACCATAACAGCGGCTCGCAGTCTCTAGGCGTGGTAACCGTCTGTTCCCGCGCGGGACATGACGATGTTCGGGACCACCGCGCGGGAGGACAACCGAAGCAGGGAGTCCACCATTTCGACCACATCGCTGATGGCCAGCATTCGCTCGGGTGGGATCCGGTCGTGGATCCATGCACTCATCTCGGTGTCGACGTAGCCGGGTGCGATCGTGGTGGCGGTAACACCGTTCGGTGATTCTTCGGCATTGAGGGTGGCGATCAGGGAGATGAGCGCCGCCTTCGCGGCGCCGTATACCGCCAATCCGGCCTCGGCGTAGACACCGGCCATCGACGCGAGTGCGATCACCTTCGCGCCGCGGCCGGGCTCGGCCGCCGCACCGGCCCGCAGCATCGGCAAGGCGCCCTGGATGAGCTGCACCGGTGCGCGCAGATTCACGGCGATAGTTTTATCGAAGCGGCGCATCGAGGCGTCGGCGAGAGCGCCGGCAGTACCGACTCCCGCGTTGAGGATCAGGGCGGACAGCGCGTCGAAACGCTCCGCATGTGCGCTCAGCACCCGCTCGATACCCGCACCGTCGGCCATATCCGCGGCGACGGTCACGATATCGGCCGCGCCGGCCGCGCGCAGGTCGGCGGCGACCGCGTCGAGGCGTGCGGCGTCGCGCGCGGTGAGCGTCAGCGCGTAGCCCTGCCGGGCGAGCAGTGTCGCGATGCCCAGGCCGATACCGCGGGTCGCGCCGCTGATGAGCGCGGCTTTCCTTGTGTGGCCGGTCATTGTCGGCCGCCTTTCAGCGCCCGCAGTCCGGCCGCCATGAACTCCGGGGTGGCTTCGGCGGCCCGCCCGGCGGCAGAACCGGCGTCGGACCCCTGCCTCGCCCGATGGGTGATACCTTCGCCGATCACCCCCAGCTTGAAATTGGCCAGTGCGAGGTAGAAACCCCAGTTCCCGAGGTCGCGGCCCGACGCGGTGGCGTAGGCCTGTGCGAGCGCCTCGGGTGTGGGCATCCGGTCACTGGTCCACGCGGCACGGGTGCCGAGCACCAGGTCGAATACCGGCGTCCGGTAAACGCACATGAGCGCCGCGTCGGTGAGCGGATCACCGAGGGTGGACAGTTCCCAGTCGACCACGGCACGCACCCGGTCGAAGTCCGCGGCGTCGAGGATGGTGTTGTCGATGCGGTAGTCGCCGTGCACGATCGAGGTCGCCGACTCCGTCGGTACCGCCTCCGCCAGCGCCGCGTGCAGGGCCGCGACATCGGGGAGTTCGCGCGTTTTGACCCGCTCCCACTGGGATGCCCAGAGATTCACCTGACGGGTGAGGAAACCGGCCGGCCGGCCGAACTTCTCCAGGCCGACCGCCTCGGGCCGTACCGCGTGCAGCTCGGCGAGTACCCGCACCAATTCCGCGACACCGGCGGTGACCTGCTCGTCACTGAGCGCGGTGAGGTCGTCCTGATCGCGGATCACGGCGCCGTCGACGAATTCGACCACCGTCATCGGCGCACCCAGAACCGTGCCCTCCGCGTCGAAAGCCACCGTTTTCGCCACGGGTACCGCCGAATGCCGGAGCGCGTCGGTCACCGTGTACTCGCGCGCCATATCGTGGGCGGAGGGGGTGAGCCCGGCCACCGGTGGGCGGCGTACCACCCACCGGTTCACGTCGTCGGCGGCGGTGAAGGTCAGATTCGACCGGCCACCGCTGATCAGTTCGACTCGTAGTTCGCCGCGCACCTCGATATCCCGCTCCCGCAGGAATCGCTCCAACGCGGCGACGTCCATACCCGGCAGGTTCATTCGCTGTCCCGCAGTGCGCGTTTGGCGGCACCGACCGTGCGCTTGGCGATCGCCCACCGATGGACCTCCGACGGGCCGTCGTAGATCCGGAACGGGCGCACCTCGCGCGAGAGCCGGGCCAACGGCAGGTCGCCGGAAACTCCGAGCCCACCGCACATCTGCATACTGCGGTCGACGATCCGGAAGATGGCCTCGGCGGCAAACGTCTTCGCGATCGACGTGGCGTTACCGGCGGGCTCGCCGCGATCGAGCTCCCAGCAGGCGCGGGTCAACAGGGCGCGAGTGGCGGCGATATCGATCTCGTTGTCGGCGACCATCTTCTGAACCATGCCGAGATCGCCCAGTTTCGAACCGAAACCTTCGCGCTGAGCCACCTGAGCCACTGCCACATCGTGTCCCCGGCGGGCGGCGCCGAGCCACCGCATCACATGCGTCATCCGGGCCGGCCCGAGCCGCACCTGCGCGTATTCGAAACCGCGGTCGACCTCGCCCAGCACCGCCGACTCCGGAACCAGGAGGTCCTCGAAGAAGACCTCGCAATGCCCGCCGACCATCGAACGGTCCAAGGTGTCGAGGTGGCGTCCGACCCGGATACCGGGGGTGTCGGCCGGGGCCAGGAACATCGTCGCGCCGCCGCGCGCGCCCGGCTCGCCGGAGGTGCGCGCCATGATGATGAAGAAGCCCGCCCCCTCGGCGCCGGTGATGAACCATTTGGTGCCGTTGATCCGCCATCCGCCCTCGGCCCGGACCGCGCGGGTGGCCAGCGCGGAAGGATCGGACCCGGCGCCGGGAGCGGGCTCGGTCATCGCGAACGCCGAACGCACCTCACCGTGCGCCAGCGGCGCGAGGTACTGCTGTTTCTGCTCCGGATCCGCGATATGCGCGAGCATGTGCACGTTGCCCTCGTCGGGTGCGGCGATATTCAGGGCCGTGGGCCCGAACAGCGAGTACCCGGCTTCCTCGAAGACCGGGGCACGGTCGGACATGTTCAGGCCGTGCCCGCCGTATTCGATCGGCGCGTGCGGCGCGAACACGCCCGCATCCCGGGCTGCCTGCTGCAGTTCCACGCGGAACCTGTCACCGCCCGCCGCGGTGATGTCACCGTCGTGCGCGTCTTCGAGCGGCACCACATGGTCGCGGATGAAGCTACGGGTGCGGTCGACCAGTGCTTGCACCTCGGATGACAGGGACAGATCGATCGTCACGGGCCACTCCTGTATCTCCTACACCGAACGATCGTTCGGCACTCGGGCTCCAGGGATATTGGCATTTCAGAGACGCGGGTGTCAATTCCTGATCGGCTTTCGATGTGTATGTGTTCAGGTATGCTGAACGTATGGATGGATCGGAACATGCCGAGAGCGGAGTCGGAGCACGGGTGCGGCAGGCCCGGATGGCGGCCGGCCTCTCGCTGCGCGAGACCGCACAGCGGATCGCCGTCAGTCCCGCGACGCTCAGCGCCGTGGAGAACGGCAAGACCGGTGTATCGATCCCGCGGCTGCGCGCGTTGGCCTCCACTCTCGGGACCACCGTGTCCTGGCTGATCGGCGAGCAGGAACCGGACGTCGGCGCTACGCGGTCGCCGGCCCGTCGCGGCGCCGGCCCGGGACCGGATATCGACACACCGCACGCCTGGCGAAAATTTCCGCCACTCGATATCGACCCCGTACTCGGCGCCGCCATCGACTCCTTCGTCGAGACCGGATACCACGGCGCCACCATGCGTTCGATCGCTCGCCGCGCCGGTATGAGCGTGCCCGGCGTGTACCACCACTATCGCGATAAACAGGAACTGCTGGTGCGAGCACTCGACCTGACCATGGACGAATTGCACTGGCGGGTCCGCGCGGCCCGGCGCGAAGCCGATACCGGGCCCGGCCGCGTCGCCCGGGTCGTCGAGGCGCTGGCCCTGTTCCACACCCACCGCCGTGAACTCGCCTTCATCGGAGCCAGTGAGATGCGCAGCCTGAATCCCGACAACCGGCTACGAATTACTGCCTCCCGCAACATGCTTCAGTATCTGCTCGACGATGACATAGATGCCGCCGTGTCCGAGGAGAATCTGCCCACCCGCCACGCGCGCATCGCAGGCCGGGCCATCGCCACCATGTGCACCTCACTACCGCAGTGGTTTCGCCTCGGCGGGGCCGAGACGCCCGAAGACATCGCCACCGAATACGCGCACTTCGCTCTCGGTCTACTGGGGGTTCGGGACCGTGGAGCCGGCAACTCGTCTCGGCCGTGATGCCCGACCGGTTCGACGCTGCACGTCGAGTTCTTCCTGTCCTCGAGCCGGCTGGGCACCGGCCGCCGGCTCCTGGTCTTCCACCACACCGATCCAGCACATCGTCCGCACAGAATCCGGCCCAACTCGCCCAGAGCGCCGACCGCCAGTGAACGATATGGCTGCGCGGCCGCCCTGGTCCGCGGCGGAGCGGACGTCAGCCGAGCATTCCGGCGGCGAAGCCTGCGAGCCCCACCAGCACCGCTCCGGTGAGCACCTGCACGCGGCGGTCGACCAGGCACATCAGTGACAAGAAGCCGGGCATCGAGCCGCCGCGGCGGGTGTAGGCGATGGCGGCGGCGCTGGGCAGGCAGCGGCCGAGGGTGACCGTCACGAACAGGGCCGCGCCGAGGGCCGGTGACCCCACGGCCGCGACTCCCAGCACCAGCAGGTAGTACGCGCTGGAACGGATGTAGATGAGGAAACCGGGCCCGATGATCGCGCCGAACAGCAGCGATACTTTCCACGGCGCCATACTGCGCCGCAGGTGCCGGGGGAGTTGGCGGCGGCGCATCGGGGTCGGCAGGGCGAGGAGTCCGAGTTCGTGCAGGCCGTAGGCCGCGGCGAGGACGGCCCAGGCGCCGATCATCAGCGTGACCGGTACCAGGTCGAGGGCGATGCCGCCGAGCGCGCCGATCAGCGCGCCGGTGATCGACGCTGTGGCCACGGAGCCGAGTGCGTGCCAGCCGAGGCGCCGTAATGGTGTGGAGGCACCGCGGCGGCCCGGTTGTTTGGGTGCGGCCACGACGCCCGCGACGGACATCCCGCAGGTCGACCAGTTCGCGGCCAGGGCGGTGATCAGGCCGGCGCCCACGACCGCGACGGTGAGGCCGGTGGCCTGCCCCGGAGCCGCCACGAATGCCGTCGCGATTCCGGCCGTCGCGGCGGCCGCGGGCAGGACGACGCGGGACCCGAGTCCGACCGATCGCTGGAGTTCGGGCCGGATCTGTGGCATATCGACGGGCAGTGCTTCGTGATCGAGCAGGGTTGTCATGGTGTGCCTCCTGGAGGGTTGCCGCACGTCAGCCGACGTGCACGGTTCCGGACATGGTCGGGTGGATGGAGCAGCGATACGTCACGTCGCCGGGGGTGGTGAAGGTGAACCGGAAGGTTTCCTCGCTGCGGATGCCGCTGTCGAAGACACCCTCGGCGCGCAGGTCGTGCAGGAGGAGGCCGTCGTCGAAGCGCCATTCGACGGTGCCGCCCACGGGGATCCGGACTTCCCGCGGCTCGAATCGGATCTGGCTGATGTGCACGACGGTGTCGGCTCGTGGTGGGCTCGAACACGCGCCGGCGAAAAGCAGAAGCAGGACGGCGGCCGGGAAACTCAGCCCTCGACCACGACGGTGCCGATCATCATGGGGTGCGGGGTGCAGTGGTAGGTGAAGGTGCCCGCTTCGGTGAAGGTGTGGGTGAAACTGCCTTCGGTGAGTAGTTCGCTCTCGAATGCTCCGTCGTCGGCCACCACATCGTGCGGGAGGCCGTTGTCGTCGAAGGTCCATTCGACTGTCTGGCCTTTCTCGATGGTCACCGAGGCGGGGCCATAGCTCATATTCGCCACGCTGACCGTCACGGTCTCGCCTCCCGAATCGCCGCACGCCGTCAGCGAGAAGAGTGCGCATACGGCGGCGGTCAGGACCAGGAGCTTGTTCATCGATACCTCTCATCGGACGTACATCAGGTTGGCCGTCATACCGGCTTCGAAGTGATAGGCGTTGTGGCAGTGGAACATCCATTCGCCCGGGTTGTCGGCGTCGAATTCGATCGCCAGCGAGGTGCCGGGCAGGACGTTGACGGTGTCGCGGCGCAGACCGCCGTAATCGGGGATCGCGAACGTATGCCCGTGGGTGTGCATGGGGTGCCACATGGTCGACCGGTTGTGCATGGTGATGCGGACGCGCTCGCCCTGTTTCAGCACCAGATCGCCCGCGTCGGCGCCGGCCATCGCCCAGACGTAGCGGTCGCCGGCCTGGAGCAGGTCCACCGCGTAGTCGCGGTCGGGTGGCCGGTTCGGCAGGCGGACGTGCTGTGCGGGGCGCAGTTCGCTTTCCGGTACCAGGTGCCCGCGGAGTTCCGGGATCACGCCGCCGATATCGGGATCGGCGAGCGGAGCCGAGTCCGAACTGCGCAATACGGTCGAGGCGTAGCCGGGTCGGCCTTCGACCGCGGCCACGACCGGCCACGCCCCGGATGCGACCGTCACCAGGACGTCGTAGCGCTGGGCCATGCCGATAAGGATCGTGTCGGCCTCGGCCGGGACTACGTCGTATCCGTCGACGGCCACCACGGTCAGCCGGTGTCCGGCGACGGCGAAGCGGTAGGGCGTCTCCGCGCCGGCATTGATGATGCGTAACCGCAGCCGCGACCCCGGGGCCGCCGTGATGACCGCGGGGTCGTTCGGGGGGCGGCCGTTGATCAGATGCAGCGGGTAGGCGATGTGCTGGGTCATCCCGCCGAGCACCGGCGATGCACCGTGCCCGGCGGCGGTGAGCGAGGCCGCCGCCGCCGCCTCCCCGACACCCACCTGCACCGGGGCAGCGGCACCGTGACCGGCGTGTCCGCCGTGCAGAGCGGGGTTGAGAGCGGCCATCACCGCATCCGGGGTGGTGCCCAGCCCGTCGACCCAGTCGTCGAGAACCAGTACGGCATCGGCATCGGCACCCGTCGTATCGCCCGGGTCCTCGACGATCAGCGCGCCGAAGAGACCGCGATCGGCCTGCAATCCGGAATGCGAGTGGTACCAGTAGGTTCCCGGGTCGGGCGCGACGAACCGGTACTCGAAGGTGCCGCCCGCGGCGATGGGTTTCTGGGTGACCGGTGGCACCCCGTCCATATCGTTGCGGATCCGGATCCCGTGCCAGTGGATACTGGTCTCCGCCGGAACCGTGTTGGTGACCCGCACCGCGAGCGTATCCCCGGCCGAGAGCCGCAACTCCGGAGCGACCGCTCCGGCCCCGTAGGTCCACGTATGCACCGGCCGCCCACCGAGATCCACGGTCGTCGCCCCTGCGGCGAGGGCGTAGGCGGCGGTTTTCCCGGTCGAGCGGCGGGCGGCCTCGGCGGCCGCTACCTCGGGATCGCCGGGTCGTATGTAGTCGAGCCCGGCAGCTCCGGAGGTCGTACCCGCCGACGATCCGCACCCCGTGGCGCCGAGCGCGCCGATTCCCGCCAGTCCGGCGCCGGCCGCCGCGAGGGACAGGAACCGGCGTCGTCCCAGCAGTGTGGAGGTCATTCCAGCACCTCCGGTGTGAGCAGATCGGCGACCGGTTCGACAGTGCCGTCCAGCGTCACCGCGCTCACCTGGTTACCGGTGGCCACATCGAACCCGACCAGCCGCTGCGGCGCCTCGCCGTCGACTTCCGGCGCGTCCCCGAGGATGTAGAACTTCGTGCCGTCCACGCTGTAGGCCATCGACGTGAACGCGGTGATCCCGGCGTCGGTGAGGGTGTGGGTGCGCAGCGGCTTCAGATTCGCCGCGTCGTACACCACCACCTTGGCAACCGAGCCGCCGCGAGCGGAATCGGGGTGCACGATGCTGTCGGTGTAGGCGATCGCGATCCGGGTCCCGCCGGCGTTGATGACGTTCTCGGCGAAACGGCCCGACGGGTCGCCGGCATTGCCGATCGGTTTCACCGGTTCGGTGGGCAGCCCGGCGGCGAAATCGAAGACGAAGACATCACCGTTCTCGCTGACCAGCAGGGCCTCGTTCGCCTCGGTGGCGAATGTGGTCTTGCGGGTACTCACGAAATCCTCGGGCAGCACCTTCGCCCGGCCGGCTTCCTCCGGGGCGCCCTCGTCGTTGATCGCGACATGCAGTAGTTCGCGGGTCTCCTCGCAGACGCTGTAGAGGTCGTGCCCGACCATCCAGGTGAACGGCCCGCAGCCGACAATGCGGACGGCGCCGCTTTCCCGGCCGGATTCGAGGTCGACGACCCTGATGCCGTAGAGCCCGTCGTCCCAGGTGACGAAGTATCTGCCATCGGAGGTGACGGCATTGGAACCCGGCCGCGAATGCACCCGTGCCACCTCGGGAAGTGTGACCTCGGCGGGTTCGAGCAGGTTGCCCGAATAGGTGCTGACCGTGAAATCCGCGTCACCACGGGAACCACGGGGCCGCCAGACCTCGGCTGCCAGCACCGCGGGATCGTCCGAAGTCTTCCCGACGAAACCGTGGATGACCGGGTCCCAGATCCCCGGGCCCACGATGACGCGGGTCGTGATCTTCCCGGTCGCCGGGTCGATGGCGTCGACCTTCATCTCCAGACTGCCGAAATCTCCTTCGACGCCGAGGATCTGGTCCGCGCCGATCGGCTTGATCTTCCCGACGTGTAACGGTTCCGGGAATTGCCCGGTGATCTCCTGGTCCTGCTCGCCCAAACCGATCCCCGGCCCCGGGTCGCCGAATTCGACACTGGGATAGGTGACCTCGGTCGACGATTCCGGGTCGTTCGACCCGCACGAGGTGACGGTGAGCAGGGCGGCCAGCGGTACGGCGGCGAGCGCGACCCTGCGGCGGTTCGATGTCATGATCCGGCCCCCACCTTCGGCCGGTCCGCGGGACGGGCCTGGCAGTCGGCGCCGATGATCGGCGCCATGGTGCAGGTATAGGCCTGCGACTGATCGGAGACGCACCAGATGATCTCCTGATCGGTGCTGCCGCTGACCGGGTTGTACATGGTGGCCTGCATATCCGGCTCACCGCAGAAGGCATTGGAGCAGCTCGGGGCGCCGCAGCAGTCGTAGTAGGCGATGAGGTAGGTCTTGCCGTCGGCCGGGTTGGTGCAACAGCCGACCCAGAATTCGGCGCCCGGTTTCGAGCCCGGAGCGCAGGTGGTGAGGCCGCCGCCTTCACAGGCGGCGCAGGATGTTCCGTCCATATTGCACCAGCGCCAGTAGTCGCATTCGGCGGGATTGCTGCCGTCGTACTCGGGGACCTGCGGTTCCGGCGCCGGTTCGGGGGCGGCGGACGCACGCGACACGGGCAGCGCGCCGATCACCGCGACCCCGGACGCCCCGACCGTCCAGCGGCCGATCCGGGAAAGCATCGAACGCCGCGAGGTACGTTCGGACAGGCGGCGTCCCGCGCGGCCGACGAGACCGCCGCCGCGACCGGCCATCCATTCGGCCTGTTCGGCCACCGTGTTCTCGTCGACCGGATACCGCTGTTCGGTACCTCCGTGGTCGTGAGGATTGTTCTGGTTCATCTGCGCTCCGTTCCGGGAATCGAAGAAGGGGCTGCCCCCGGCCGTATGTGGTCCGCGGCAGAGTCGCGACCGGCGGCCATCAGGCGGCGCCGCGTGCGGCGGTCCGGGCGTGCAGGTGCTGGAGTGACGGCGTATCGGTTTCCAAGGCGTTGAGCAGGCTCTCCACCTGCGCCATGTGATTGCACAGCCCCTTGGCCCGGACCTTGCCGTGCTCGTCGAGCATCACCCCGAACGGTGTGGTGCCGACCTGGTAGGCGATGCCGACATCGCGCCCGTCGACGTAGCTGAGTTCGGCGCCGATCCCCGCGCCGGCCAGGAATTCGGCGTGCTCGCGCTCGGTGCCGTCGGAGATCAGGACGATATCGATATCGCCCTCACCCTTGGCCATGGCTTTCATCCCGGGCAGCAGCGATTTACAGGTGGAACAGTTCGGCGCGGTGAACAGCAGCAGCTGCGGACGGTCGCGATGCCCGCCGACGCTGACGCCGCGGCCGAGCTGATCGGTGAGGCCGTGGAAGGTGGGCCCGATCTGCTGCACCTTCGGGCCGGTGTCCATCATCCGGGCGCCGAGCGGCCCGAGACGCACCTGCACCCGGCCGATCTCGCGGGCGAGCCCGAGGATCATCAGCAGCTCGGCGCCGACCGCCGCGGTGAGAAGCAGGACCATGGTGACAAGGAAAACGGTCATGGATCAGTCCTTTTCGAGTGATCAGTAGCGGCTGGGCGCCGGGACGGCGCGCAGCCGGACGGCGGCCGGGGTCAGGTAGTCGTCGACCGGCCGGCGGCCGAACGACATCACCGATCGCGCATACAGTCCGACGGCGACCACGGCGACGGCGAAGACTCCGGTACCGGCCCCGGCGGCGCGTTCGGCAACCGTGGGCACGGGTGCCACGGCGACCAGTACCGCGGCGACGGTCAGCCCGGCCGCCCGGAGCGCGTGCCACCATCCGATATGCGCGACCTCCCCTCGGTCCGCCGCGAACGCGAAACATCCGCAATCCAAATCGCGCCGGCCACGCAGCAGGTTCACCGTGAGTGCGAGGAAGAAGGCCAGGAACAACCCCGCCGCGGCGAAACCGCTGACACGCGGTACGACGCCGAGTACCAGCGCGGCACCGAGCACGATCTCGGCCCACGGCAATGCCGCGGCGACGACCGGCACCAGCGGATCCGGCAGCAGCCGGTACCCGCGCACACTGCGTTCCATCCGGGCGCGGTCGGCCACCTTCGGCACCCCCGCGATCACCAGAACGGTGCCGACCGCACCCGCCAGAGCTGCCCACAACATCGGCACCCTCACTTCCCTCTGTCGAACCGCCGGCATCCCGGGCGGTGAGCAAAGTATGGGAAGCCGATGCGACGGAACCGCTTCCTGCGGATTACCGGCCGCGCAGTACGGAATGGAATCGGTGCCGCCACGGTTTGCCCTGTTCAGCCGTAACCACCGCGCGGCTGCAGTGGCGCCGGTCACATTCCCGGGCCGACGGCGCGCCGATTCTCGCGACCGATTCCCACTCGGCGATCGCCTACCTGTCACATGGGAAACATCGATGCAATCCGGCCCTCGTAGATTGCTGTTCCCGAAGTAGATTTCTCACCCCAGGTGGCCCATGAACACCAGCGCTCTGCACGCCGCACTCCGGCATGCCGCAGTGGCCGACCCACCCGTGGAACCGGTGTACTCGCCGCTGCGCGCCCTCGGCCGCAGTCAGCTCACACCTTTGGATCTGGCCGGGCAATCGATGTCGACCATGGCGCCGGCCACCTGCATGGTGTTCACCGCGCTGTGGATGTCGGCGGCCGGATCGCACGGCGTGCGCGGGCTGTCCGCCGTTATCGGCGCGGTGCTGGTGATGGCGCTGGTCGCGCTGTGCATCCGCCAGTTCACGGTACGGCTCGCGGCATCCGGTTCGCTGTACAGCTTCGTCGCCCACGGTCTCGGCAAACGCGCGACGCTGACCGCGGGAGCGGCGTTGCTGGCAGGCTACCTGGGCGTGTCGATTTCGGTGCTGTCCAACGCCGGCGCCGATCTCACGCAGGTGGGCGAATCGTTCGGGTTACCCCGGATCCCCGCCGCCCTCGTCTGCGCGGGAATCGCGGTGGCCGTCGCACTGATCGCGATCCGCGGGGTGCGGTTCGCCACCCGGTTGATCCTGCTGATCGAGGTATGCACCATCGGGTTGATTCTCGCCCTTCTGCTGCAGACCCCGGAGCCGCCGGCCTTCGACCTGACGGTGACCCCCGTACCCTTCGGCCTCTTCGTGTTCCTGGCGATGCAGACCGTATTGAACCTCGCGGGCTTCGAGAGCGCGGCGTTCTTCGGTCCCGAAGCGCAACGCCCGTTGCGCACGGTGACGCGGACCGTCCTGGGCACGCCACTGCTGGTGGGCGTGCTCTACATCGTCGCGGGCTGGGCCGGGATGAGCGGGCATGCGGGCACCCTGCTCAACGCGTACTTCGGCGGCACCGCCTCGGGTGCGAGCCCGCTGCTCGTGCTCGTGGTGAACATCGGCGTCTGCTCGTCGTGGATCGCCTCGACGCTCGGTTTCGCGCAGGCGGGGTCGCGGTTGCTGTATTCGATGAGCCTGGAACGCATCATCCCCGCGGTCTTCGAGAAGGTGCAGCCCCGGTTCCGCACCCCCTACGCCTGCGTCGCGCTGTTCGTCGGCATCTCCTTCCTCGGCACGCTCTGGCACACCCCCGGGCACGGTGGTTCCACCGCATTCGACGCGGTCACCGAGATCACCCTGCTCCTCGGCTACACCCTGGTCGCCTTCGCGGCGTTGCGTTTCCTGCACCGCATCGGCGAGCACACTCCGGGGACTCGTGTGGCGGGCCTGGCCGCGGCGGCCGCGGGGAGCGGTCTGCTGGCATTCGCGGCCGTCGATGCCGGCCGCTCGGGCGGATGGGTCTACCTGGCATGGTGCGCCGCGCTGGGCATATCCGGACCGCTCTGGTACGCCGTGCTGCGCCGGTACCGGCCCGGCAGTATCGACGCGATCGGCGTTTTCGACAGTGTGGAAACCGCGGACCTGCTCCCCGGCGCCGCTTCACTACGGATCGACGAACACGGCCGTCCCGTGCTGAGCCCACCCGGACGGTAACCATGGTGGCCGAGCGACACCCCGACCGCATGGACGCGGCGGGCACCGGATTCGGGGGACAGCAACCCAAAGCAGTCCAGCGCGCATTGGCGATGCTCGAAGCCGTGGCGCATCTGGGCGCCGGTGTCTCGGCCAAACAGATCTCCGCCTACACCCGGGTCCCCCCGGCCACGGCATACCGCCTGCTCAACCTTCTTGTCGCCGAGGGTTTCCTGGTCCGCACCCCAGACCTCACCGGGTTCGCCCTCGGCCGCCGCACCTCGGAACTCGCCTACGCCGCGGCGACCACCCAGCCCGCCCGCACGGTCGCCGAAATCCTGGCGGACCTGCGCACCGAAACCCGCTACGGCCTGTACGTGACATCGTTCCGCGGCGGCACGTTGCGAATGGTCGACACCGACCCCGACCACGAAATCGTCTCCGCGGCAACGATCAGCCGCAATCCCCACGCCCACGCCGCCGGAAAACTGCTCCTCGCCTACCGCCCCCGCCCACTGGCCCCCGCGGACCTACGCCCGGTCACTGCGCACACCGTTATCGACCCGGTTACCCTTCGATCCCAGCTCGCCCACATCCTGGCCACCGAAATCGCCTCCGAGAACCAGGAATCCCGCATCGGCCGCGCCGCCCTGGCGGTCCCGGTGCGCGACCCCGGCGCCGAGGTGGTCGGCGGACTCTGCCTCCAGGGAACCGTCGGCCGCGTATCCGCCGACAACACCGACCTGGTCGCATTCCTCCGCGACGGCGCCGCCGAATTGATCGGTCTCCTGTGATCGCGCCCGTAGAGTGGCCGGTACGGGTGCTCGGGGATGGCAGCGTCGATCTCGGTGACCGACGACTGTGAGACCCCGGGGACGGCTGTCGGCGGGTCAGTTGCGCGGCAGAAGTAACGGTCCTGCTCGCTTGATCCAGCTCGAGACGATCTCGGTGTGTACATGCCGCACACCGGAGAGCGCACCGAGGCGGTCCGCGAGGTAACGGTGGAGTGCGTCCGCGGCAGTGAATTCCCCGATGGCGAGGACATTGGTCGACCCGGTGGTCGTTGCGGCGAACGCTACTTCGGTATGGCTTCCGAGGTCTTCGGTCACGAGGCGAAGCGCGGCGGGCTGCACGTCCAGCAAACAGATGACATCGATGTAGCGTCCGTAGTGCTTCGGATCGACCTCGACTTCGAACATCAGCACACCGCGTTCGGTCAAGTCGGTTATCCGACGGCGCACGGTCGACTCGGGGATGCCGGAGGCGGAGGCGATACGCGCGACACTCATCCGGCCGTCGGTGGCCAGCAACGCCAGCAGCCGTTGGTCCTCAGCCGATGAGGGAGCGTTCGCCCGTGTGGTATTCGGGAGTGGGGGCAGGTGGACATCCGGTGCGAGGGCTTCTCGTTCACTCGTAGTGAGAGCCTGCAGCCGACCGGGCCAACCGCCCACACCCGCGACCGGGGCGAGTAGTCGCTGTGCGGTGACTGTGCCGACGTTGGCCCGGCGGCGGAACTGCGCCAAAGCGTGGCCGGCTTCACCGGCGTCAGCGGTGGTGCGCAGAACACAGGTGAGCCCGCCGTTGCCCGCCATGGACGCGATCCACGAGGTATCCCCACGGGCGGCGAGCACTCGACCGACGGCGTCGACCGATTCCGGTGGGGCGGTGATGTTCAGGAACCAGTCGGCATGCGCCTGCTGGTCGAGCCGCGTCACACCCACCACCCGCAGCACCAGCTGGGAACGAAGTCGATGGTATCGGCGCGAGACCATGCGTTCCGACATATCCAGCACCATCGCGATACGGGCGAACGAGGCGCGGCCGTCGAGTTGTAGTGCGTGCAGGATCCGCCGGTCGTCTGCATCGATATTGATGGTTTTCACCACGATCGCCGATCGTAGTATCGATATCCACCATCTGATGCCACCGTGCTCAACAAATTTCCTTCGATGGTCCACAGTCGGGGTGCGGCCCGACACAGGGGAGCGCCGGCCGAGCCGGAAAACCATGAAGAACAGACCAGGAGGAACTCCCGTGCTGACAGTTCTGCCTATCCGCTACGTCGCCGATATGGCGGCATCCCGTCGCTTCTACGAAGGTCTCGGGCTCACTTACCGCGCCGAGGGCAGCGTCGAGGTGTGGGCGCAGTTGGATGCACCCGCCGGGGCGGTCGGAATCCACGACGCCGCAGTATCGAAAGGTCGCCCACCCGGCACCGTTGAACTCGGGTTCTCCACCGATCAGCGACTCGAAGATGTTTCGGCCAAGTTGACGGCCGATGGCTACGGACACACTGTCGTAGACGAGGATTTCGGCCGCAGTATTCGTGTCACCGACCCGGACGGCGTGGTCATCCAAATCCAGGAAATCGACTCCGAAGCTGTGCGCCGCTCGCAGGAGCAGCTGTAATTCCCCCGCGAGGTGAGCTGCGTATCAGGTGCCTGGTGGCCCTGTCCTGGCTGGTTGAGCAGTGCGCGGCCGAGCGCGGCGATCCGCGTAGCTGCCCTATTTTTCGGGCGGATATCCGTCGGCGCCACATCGTTTGCGCTCCCCGATGATCGGAGAACCTGTGCCCACCGTGAACTGGCATCGCCCACTGATGCTGCTCGCAGCCGCTATGGCGTTTCTCGCTGTTTTCGCTCTCGGCGCAACGATCGTCGACGGCCGGACCCTGACGGGACTGCCGATCTGGGCCAAGGTCGTGAAGTTCGCACTCTCTGTAGTCATCTATTCGGTGACATGGGCGTGGTTGATCGCTCAGTTCACCCGTTGGCGTCGGATCGCCTGGTGGGCCGGCACCGTAGCCGCCCTCGGCCTCGGCGTCGAGTTGACGATCATCGTGATCCAGGTCATCCGGGGTACGACCAGCCATTTCAACTTCACCACCCCGTTGAACTCCGTGCTGTGGGACACCATGGGGTTGTCGATTGTCGTGGTATGGGCGGCCACTGTGGTCGCCTCCGTGGCGCTGATGTTCAACCCGACGCCCGATCGGGCCCGAAACGCCGCGATCAGGCTCGGGGTCGGGCTGTCTCTCGTCGGCGCGGCGCTGGGCTTTCTGATGGTGCCTCCGACAAGAGCTCAGCTCGATAGCGGGAGTGACATTCGTGGTGCGCATACTGTCGGTCTCGCCGACGGCGGCCCGGGTCTGCCCTTCCTCGGCTGGAGTACCGCAGGCGGTGACCTGCGAACCCCCCATTTCATAGGAATGCACGCGGCGCAACTGCTCCCGCTGCTGGTGATCGTTCTCGAGTTGTCGGCACGGCGGATATCGGCCACCCGGTCGGCGGACGTGCGGACTGCACTGGTCAAGACCGCCGCCGCGGTCTACACCGCGGTTCTTGCGGTACTGACCTGGCAGGCGCTGCGCGGACAATCGGTGATCCACCCTGATGGGCTCACGCTGTCGGCGGCGGGGATCATTCTCGTTGCCGCGACGGCGGCGGTCGTCGCGGTCGTTGTCCGCCATCCACAGGATGGCCGCACAACCACACCGTCTGCACGCGAAACTCTGAAGGTTACGCGATGACCCAGCGCCTTTTCGATACGACCTTCCTCGTCGCCGCTCCGTTCTGGGCGCTGATGATTCTCGCGCCACGGTGGCGCAGGACCCGCGCCATCGTCGCGTCACCGCTGATCTGCCTACCGCCACTACTGATCTATGCGGCGCTGGTCCTGCCCGCTTTTGCGGACTTTTCCGCCGCACTGGCGAATCCGACTCTTCCTGCCCTGCAGGAACTCCTGAGCAGCGCGCCCGGCACGGCCGCGACCTGGGCCCACTTCATAGCGTTCGATCTCTTCCTCGGTCGCTGGATCTTCTTCGACAGCCGCGACCGGCGCATCAATCCAATGGTGATCAGTGGGCTGCTGGTGTTCACGATCATCTTCGCGCCACTCGGCGTGCTCATCTACCTGCTGATCCGATTCATCCGCAAACCTCCGCCCGAATCGGGTACATCACCTCTTCCGGAGGCGAGATGGAAGTTCTGACGCCTCAATTCGATGCGCGGTCAGGCTGTGTACTGCTGGTCCGGTGCCCGAGTCCGTCGCGTGGACGGCGACCTCGGTCCGGCTTGCGGGAACCGGTGCGGCGGCCCGCTCGATCGAGTAGCGAGCCGAGCCGCTTGCCGCCGATGTCGACTACAGCTTCCATAATGCCGAGTGCAAGGTCTCTGTCATGCCGAGAGGTTCGATCATGGCCTCGACTTGATCAGCGCGGTCTCATGCGCGGCCGCCCATTTCTCCACGGCTGATCTCGGCTACCGATAACTGTCAGCTGCTGAAGCGGCCCACCCTCGCCACAGAGCTGCAGGCGGCCGGCACGGGCTCGGTCGACCAGCATCCCGGTCACTCGTTGATCCCACGTCCGTCAGCGAATCCGGCCGGTGATGACGGTAACCGTAAGACGCCCTCTAAGCCTTCCCGTAACGCCGTCGATACCGCGACACCAAAATTCGTCGAAACCCCGGGTAGGGTCGAGCGGTGGCGAAATCAGTACCGCTCCATCGCAGGTCCCGCCTCGTGGTGGCCGGTCTTTTCCTGATTGCGGTCGTGATCGGTGGTTGCGATGCCGGCAACGCCGGGGTGCCCGATCAGGTTTCGGTCTCGCCGTCGACCACGGCGCCCGGCCCTGCGGTGCCACCGGCGCCGTGGGCGTTGGACGACCTGACCGACCGTCCGTGCAGTGTGTTGGGGCCCGAAGATATTGCCCGTTTCGTCCTCGATCCGGTCGGTTTGTCGCGGACCCCACCGGAGAGCCTGCCCAGTTGTACCTGGTTCTCCATCCAGACCTCGGCCGTGGCTTCGTTCAATATCCGGTTCGCGCCGCAGTCGCACGACAGCAGCGATCTCGGGCGGCGAATCGATCCCGGTCCGCTGGAGCGCCAGATCACCATTGCGGGCCGCCGCGCCGTCATATCGCCTACCGCGCAACCCGACGGGAACAACGGCCTCTGCGCGGTCTACGTGGCGGTGCCCTCGGGCGGCTCGTACTACCTCGGTATCGCGGCGGGCGGTATCCACCATGGGGTCACCTGGGACGTGTGCGCGAAAACCATCGACGTGGCCACCGTCATCGCCGACCGGCTTCGCTGATATCGACCGATTCCGTCCGATGCCGCTGCGATTCGGCCACGGCACCGACCAGCGGCGACCCTCAACTCGAGGCGGCTCGGCCGACGCGCCAGTAGCCGGTGAACGTGATATCGGACTTGTCGAATCCCCGGTCGCGCACCAGATGCCGGCGTATTCCGGAGGCGAGTTGCTGCTCGCCCGCGACGAAGGCGTAGACGTTCTCGCCGGGGAGCCGGGCGCCACGTACCGCCTCGGTGGCCAGGGCGCCGATTCGGCGGGTGGGGCTGTCGCGGGGTAACCAGTGCACCCGGACCCCGGCCGGTTCGCCCAGCTCCCGGATATCTTCGCGGTGGGGCACTTCGATATACGCCGCGCCCTGCAGATCTCTCGGTGCGCAGCGGAGAATGCCCGCAATCGCCGGGAGTGCGCTTTCGTCGCCGGCCAGCAGGGACCAATTCGTGTGCGGCGGAGCCTGATACATGGTTCCTTCGTCGAGTAACCCGATCTGTGTGCCGGGGAGCGCCCGGTCTGCCCAGGTGGAGGCGGGGCCGGTATCTCCGTGCGCGACGAAATCGATATCGATTTCGGCGTGCGCGCCGAATCTCCCGGCACCTGCCGGCCGGAAAGCGCGCACGGTGTAGTTGCGGATGAACGGCCGGGTGTCACTGCTCATCTCCAGATACTGGGCGTACCAGAGATTGTCCTGAGCTGCGGTCGGCAGGCACAGGCCGGGCTGCCGCTCTCTGGGCAGGAAGAGGCGGAACCACTGGTCGTAGCCCATCGGGGTGAAATCGTGCAGGTCGGGTCCGCCGATTGTCACCCGGATGAAGCTGGGGCCGATCCGCTCGGTGGCGAGAGTTTCGGCGGTGCAGACTCGTCGCGCCTGCGGCTTGCGGTGCTTGGTGCGCGTCGCCATGGAATTTAGGGTAGCAAAACCTAACTATCTACCGGCGGGGTGTGATGAATGGACATCTGCCGGTTCATGCCGGAATCAGATCGTTCCTCGGGTCGACTCCGAAGTGCTCGGCCAGGGTGGTGATCGAGGCATGTGCGCCCTGAATACTCACCGACAGGACGAAGGGCTCGTCGTCGACCTGGATCACGTCACCGGACAGGCGCTGCCACAGTGGATTGGCTTCGAAGGACTTCTTCTGATCGCGGCTGGAATCCCCCTCGGCTCCCGGCGGGGTGTAGGCCGAGACCATGATGAGGCCCGCATCGGCTCGCAGGATCTGTTCCACGGACAGCGGGGTGAAGATGTTGTCGTTGTTGTCGGGTGCGCCGGCGGGGCGGGGGATGCCCATATCCGTCATGATGTCGCCGATGAAGGAGTTGCTGGAGTACAGCCGGGCGGTGTCCTCGCCGGCGAAGCGCACCAGCGAGTACGTCAGGCCGGGATTCTTGATCTTTATCTGCTCACCCACCGCGGCGGCACGTTCCTCGTAGGAGGTGATCAGCTCTTGGGCTCTGCTCTGCTTGCCCAGTGCTTCGCCGAGAAGAACGATGTTCTGCTTCCAGGTCGGTCCCGTGGTCTCCGAGAACACGGTCGGCGCGATCTTGGACAGCTGATCGTAGAGCGGTTCGTGCCGAACCTTGGCGGAAATGATGAGGTCGGGCTCGAGTTCCAGGATCTTCTCCAGGTCGGGCTCGGCCGTGGTGCCGACGTTGACGGAATCGGCGACCGCGTTGTCGATATCGCCGAGGTAGCCCGGGAACGGGTGATCGGCGTCCGCGCGGTACTGGATATAGCCGGCGAGGCGGGCGTCGAGCAGCAGTGCCGCGTCGGTGAAGCTGGGATCCAGTGCGACAACACTCTCCGGTGGGGCCTCGATCGTGGTGGAGCCCATGGCGTGCTCGATCGTGATCGGGGAGCCACCGCTGCCCGCGGCGGCGTCCGGGCTCACCTCGCCGGAACCACCGCAGGCGCTGACGAACGCCAGCCCGCACGCCATGAGCGGAATCAGTGATCGGCGCGCGATCGATCGGGTGGACGTTCCCCTCATCAAGTGGCCTTTCCTCCGGGTCGGGCCGCCGTGAACCATCCGGACGATAAGGATAGGCTGCCCAACATGGGGCCGACCTTAGCAAGGAGAACCGAGATGGCGACACGAGCACGAGCTATTCGGTGATCAGCGGTACCACCCCCGATCCCCAGGCCTCCTCGATCGACGCTCCGGCCACGCCCCGAAAGGCCACGATTCGCGCGGGACGCTCACCACTGGTCATGGCCGCCGTGCCGGTCGCCGCTATGCTGGCGGCGGTCCTGGTGAGTATCTGCGTCGGCAGCAGTCCCTCGACCCTGGACGAGGTGTGGCATGCGCTCGTCACCCCTTCCGGGACCGATATGGATGTGACGATCCGCGAACTCCGCTGGCCCCGCACCCTCGTCGGTATCGCCGCCGGAGCGTGTCTGGGTGTGGCCGGAATTCTCGCCCAGGGACATACCCGCAACGCTGTCGCCGAACCGGGTCTGCTCGGCATCAACCAAGGTGCCGCACTCGCGATCGTCACCGCGACGTTCCTCTTCGGCGGCCTGTCGGTGCACACCCAGGCCGGTCTGGCATTCGCCGGTGCACTCGCGGCCGGCGTGCTGGTGTTCGCGGTCGGGACCGCCGCACGCAACGGAGCGACGCCGGTGACTCTCGTGCTGTCCGGCGCGGCTGTCACCGCGCTCTGCGGCGGCCTGGTCACCGGACTGGTGCTGCTCGACAACGCGTCCTTGGACACCCTGCGATTCTGGCAGGTCGGCTCCTTGGCGGCGCGGCCCTACACTGTCGAGACGGTATGGCCCTTCGTAGCCGTCGGCCTGCTGCTCGCCCTGCTCAATATCGGCGCGCTCAATACGCTGGCGCTGGGTGAGGACACAGCTCGATCGCTGGGCACCTCGATACCGGTCGCGCGGTGTGTGGGTATCGCCGCGATCACCCTGCTCGCCGGGTCGGCCGTCACCATGGCCGGTCCGATCGCTTTCGCCGGGCTCCTTGTTCCCCATATCGCCCGGGCCCTGGTCGGTGCCGACTATCGCCGCACGGTACCGGCATCCGCCGCGTTCGGTATCTGCCTGGTGCTCGTCGCCGATACCGCGGGACGGGTCGTCGCCCGGCCCGGCGAGTTGTCGGTCGGGGTGGTGCTCGCAGTCATCGGCGCGCCGTTCTTCGTGCTCCTCGCCCGCCGCCGCCGGTTGGTGACCATATGAACGGCCCGGAGCCGAATCTGCTCGCCCCCGCTCGGGTTGTGCGGTGCGGGCCGATCTCCGCGCGCCTCGCGCCTCGCGCGCTGTCGGTCGGGCTGTTGCTAGTCCTGTTGGTCCTGGCAGCCGCCGCGGTCCACCTGGCCAACGGCGGCTCGGCGCTACCGCTCGACGCCGTCGTGCGTGCCCTGTTCGGTGATGATTCCGATGCCCGTGTGCATCTCGCGGTGACGGAGTTCCGCGCGCCGCGTACCGTCGGGGCCGTTGTCGCGGGAGCCTGTCTGGCCATGGCGGGGGCGTTCACCCAGACTGTCGCACGCAACCCCCTTGCCAGCCCCGACATTCTGGGGGTGACGGCAGGAGCGTCGCTCGGCGCCGTCTCCGTGCTCGTGCTGGCAGGCGGTGGCGCGGCCGGTCTGAGTGGTTTCGCCGGCGAGGTCGGCCTGCCGGTTGCCGCGTTCGCCGGTGGGGTGTCCGCCGGGGTCCTGGTGTATCTCCTGGCTGTGTCCGGGACTCTCGACAGTTATCGCCTGGTGCTCGTGGGCCTGGGCATCAACGGACTCGCGGTGAGCTCGACGACCTGGATGCTCACCCTCGGTGACGTCAGCAATGCCGCCCAGGCGCTGACCTGGATGTCGGGTTCGCTCAACGGCAAAGACTGGAAGCTGGTCGCGCCGATGGCACTGCTGGCCCTGGCCTTGTCGGCGGCGGCGCTGCTGCTCGGGCAGCGACTGGTGCTGTTCACCCTGGACGACGACGTGGCGATCGGACTCGGCGTGCGGATCGGCCGCCTCCGGCTGTCCGCGCTGGCGCTGGCGACACTGCTGGCCTCCACCGGAGTCGTCGTCGCGGGTCCGCTCGTTTTCGTCGCTTTGGCGAGTCCGCAAATCGCCAGGCTACTCATCGGATCGGTGGCTCCACCGATCTTTATCTCGGGGTTGGTCGGTGCGGTTTTCGTTGTGGTCGCCGATACCGTCGCTGCGAACGTGCTGCCGGTATCGCTGCCGGTCGGTGTGGCCACCGCGGTACTGGGCGGGCCGTATCTGATCTTTCTCGTCCTGCGGAACCAGAGGAGGCTCACGTGAACCGACCGGCCACGGCGTCCGCGCTACGCGCGGAGAACCTCACCCTCGGCTACGGTTCGGCCGATGTCGTCACCGATATGACCTTCGACGTCCCCAGCGGATCGGTGACCGCCATAATCGGCCCCAATGGGTGCGGGAAGTCGACACTGCTGCGCGGCCTGGGCCGATTGCTCGCGCCCAAGTCCGGTCGAGTGCTGCTCGACGGTGTACCCATCGACGCGCAGTCCAGCCGGAAAGTCGCACGGCGCGTCAGCATTCTGCCCCAATCGCCCGTCGCTCCACCCGGCCTCACGGTCGCCGACCTGGTCTCGCGCGGGCGCCACCCCCGGCAACGGTGGTATGAGCAGTTCTCCGTCCTCGACGAAGCCTCGCTGCGGTATGCCCTGAACAGCACCGGTCTACTCGACCTGGCCGGCGCCCGACTCGAAGAACTGTCCGGCGGGCAGCGCCAACGAGCCTGGATATCCATGACGCTCGCCCAGGAAACCGACATCATGCTGCTGGACGAGCCGACCACCTACCTGGACCTGGCTCATCAAGTGGAACTGCTGGAACTGATCGTCCGACTGAACACCGAGAACAATCGGACCATCGTCATGGTGCTACACGACATCTCCCTGGCCGCCCGATACAGCGACCATCTCGTCGCGATGAAAGACGGTGCCATCGTGATCCAGGGCCCGCCCGACCAGGTGGTGCGCCCGGACGTGCTGCGCGACGTCTTCGGACTCGCCGCGCACGTCGTGACCGAACCTGCCCAAGGGCGACCGCACGTCATCCCACTGGGATCGGTATGACCGCGCTACATCCCGGATAGACGAGCGTACGCCGAACCGTCATCGGCGGCGTGTGCGCACCAGCAGACCGGCCACGTGCGCGCGGGCCGCGGTCTGCGCGCCCGCGGCGTCGCCGGAACGGATCGCCGCGAGAATGCGTTGGTGCTCGTCCACCGCGATGTGCCGGTTGTCGTGGTAGGTCCACATATCGGAGCGGTACAGGTGCAGATCCTGCATGACCTCACCGGTGTGATTCCGCGCGGCTGGTACACCGGCCGGGATTCGCCCAACACTCGCGCGCTGGTGGTGATCACGGGCAGAACCGCCCCCGCCCCGGCCGCGCCACGTATATTGAGTGCGCTGATCGTATCGGCCGGTAGTACGGGACAGCCGATCCTGTGCAAGGGGGATGGTCATATTGCGCTGGTACGACGTGGCCGCATGCGGACCCGAGGCGTTCTCGGAGCTCGCCGACGGATTCGTTCCCATGGCACACGAATTCGGCGACCATGACGGCTGGTCCGCCGGACTCACCGCCCAGGAGTCGGGCACCTACGCCCTGCTGCGCTGGGACCAGTACGGAAATCGGCTGTGCCACCGTACCCGTCGGCATATCCGCAAGATCCCCGCTGATGATCTCTACTGGATCATCCTTCCCGACCGCGGTGAGTTCGCCCTGCGTTTCGACGACCGGATAACCCGTGTCCCCACCGGGTACGCGGTCGTGGCGGGCCTGGAGATACCCTGCCGACTGCACATCCCCGATTCGGCGGCCTACGCATTCCAGATACCGCGCACCGAGTTCGAGCACCGGATCCGGCCGCGCACGCATATGAACCTCGTCCTCGATATGAACCATGGCCTGGGCCGGATCGCCGCGGAGATGATCCGCGGCGCCCACGCCGAACCATCGGGATTGTCCGAGCGCGAGTTCAACGCGGTCTGCGACCGGGTCATCGAGTTACTGTGCATGCTGGCAGTCGGTGAGACGACACCGCAGGCGACACACCACACCCAGGTGGCCGAGAGCATCCGGCGCCACCTGCGCGAGCACATCGGCAGGTCCGATGTCCGGCTACCCGCGGTCGCGCACGCGCTCGGCTGGTCGCCCCGCCAGCTGCGGTCGGTGCTGCACGCGAGCGGAACGACCTTCCGGGACCTGCGCCGCGAAGAGGCCCTGCGGGTGGCGCGCGAACTCCTGGCGGACCCGCACGCCACCACGACCATCGCGGAACTGGCGACCCGGTGCGGATTCACACCCGCGTGGTTCTCCGCCGCGTTCAAGGAGCGGTTCGGCATGACGCCCCGGGAGTTCCGGCGCAGCAGGCTCGCCGAAACCTCCGTGGCGCGGGTGTGAGCCGCCGGACGCGGACCGGGACTACGAAGCGGGAGTCAGCCGCACCGGAAGTTCCACCGGACCCACCGTGCTGATCTGCACCGTGTACTCGACCGCGGAGGCGGGCACCGCCAAGGTCAGGTCCGGGTAGCGAGTGAACAACGTCTGCAGCGCGATCCGGCTCTCCAGCCGGGCCAGTGGCGCACCCAAGCAGAAATGTGGCCCACGGCCGAACGCGAGCTGGTCGCGATGCTCGTGGTCGATATCGAACACCTCCGGGTCGTCGTAGCGCAGCGGATCCCGGCCGACTCCGCCGTGCCACAGTGTCGGTGTGCCCGCGGGGATGTCGACACCCGCGATGGTCACGTCCTCGATGGGGTAGCGCGTGAGTGCGCCCACCACAGAGGAGCGGCAGCGCAATGCTTCCTCCACCACATCGGCCCAGCGATCCTCGTCGCGTGCCCGCGCGAGCTGGTCGGGGTACTCGCGTAGTGCGATCACGGCATTGCCCAGCAGGTGCACCGTGGTTTCGTGACCGGCGACGATCACCAGCCACAGCATGCCGACCAGTTCCTCGTCGGTCAGTTCGTTCTCCGTGTTCGCGGCCAGCAACGCCGAGGTGAGATCGTCGCCGGGTTCGGCCCGTTTGCGAGCGAGCAGTTCGTAGAAGTACCCGCCCATCGCCGCCATGGCCGCCTGCGTTTCTTCCCCCGTGCTGGTGACGGAGACGATCGTGAGCGTCCAGTTCTTGAGCTGTGGCTGCTCGTGCACCGGCACCCCGAACAGATCGCATATCACCCGGACCGGCAGCGGGGTGGTGTAGTTCGAGATCAGGTCGATCTCGTCGGTCTCGGGGAAACCGTCGATGAGTTCGTCGGCGATCTGCTGGATCCGCGGTTCCAGCGCCGCGATCCGGGCCGGGGTGAACGCCTTGTTGATCTTCTGGCGCAGCCGCCGGTGCGCGGCGCCGTCCTGGTTGAGCATATGTTCGGCGTCGGTCAGCGCGCGCAGCGGCCAATCGGCGGGAATCCTGCCATCGTGCAACGCCGGGCAATTCGAGGGGTGTTTGGCGAAGACCTTCTCGTCGAGCACCTCGCTGGCGGCTCGATGGCTGACCGCGATGAAGGCGCCGACCCCGCCCGGCAGTTCGATGGGCACGATCTCACCCGCGCGCAGGATCCGCTCGTGCGTTTCGAGAATCGACTCGCCGGGGGTCGGAAGCTGGATAATTTTCTCGGACATGCTGTCTCCCTGAGTTTCGTTGCAACAGCAAGAGTTTCGAGGGCTGTACCGGACGGCACAATCGGTGCGCCACATCCTGCCCCGCACCGATATTCCCTGGCACCGGAACGTAATTGCGCCGCGCCAGACCGGTATCAGGCGGGGCCGCCACGACCCCGAGACCGATCCGGCCGGGCCTAGGCAGCCTGTGCATCTCGTAAGGCGGGGACCAGCTCCGCAACCGTCAACTCTGTAGATCGCCACGAGCGTGCGATGCCACCGCGGGTCCTCTTCGGGTACCGCCGATTCCATCTCCGGAAGGGCATCGAGAAGCTGATCGATGGCGTCTTGGACGATCGGTATCGCCATCGGTTGCGCGGGGCAGGCAGGCGGCCCGCCCAGATCCACGGGGGCCGGGGCGGCATGCCAGCCAACGTCGACACCGGTCGATCGCGGTGTCGAGCGGCGCCGAATGAGCTGTCGATACGTACGACTCCGGCGTGCGCGGTGGCCGGTCGGCACCGTGCGCGGATTATGTAGAGTGCTGGCCGGGCGGCGGTGCCTGGATCGAAAACTACCGCCGGATCTGATCCGCGGTCGCCGGCGGGGGAGACGTGTGAGTTCATGCCGCAACCGGAGCGCTGATAACGATCGTGGGGTGAGCGATCGCCGATCGGGTCACCGGGGGACGACATCGCGCACTGTTACAGATAACGCCATCGAATTGCTTGATGGAGGCAGGCTCGGGGTGAGGTTCGTGATCCTTCCAGAGCGCCGGCTGCGGCGCGGGCCTCCAAGCGCCGGAGGATATCGACGAGCCGGCGCTTGTAGGCGAGGAGCGCGAGAATTCCGGCCCCCGCCAGCGCCGACTCCTCTGAAGGCAGCCCACCGTTGTGGGATTCGGCGAGCGAAACGCACGTGCGATATGGCGCCAGATAGATGGCTGCGGCCGGAAAAGTGCGCTGCACCGCGTTCTTCAAGTCGCTACCCGCCGGCCACCGCTCGGTCGAGCCCGGTGTGGGGGTGTCGAGCGTGCTGCTGCCCGGATCCGGGCAGGCGATCCCGATTGTTGTTATCTCGTCGTCGCCCGCGAGATCGAGTAGCAGGTTGCGGCACACGATCCACCCGTCGAGGCGCGGTATGGGCACGCGCACCACAAGTCCGGGGAGGTCGTTATCGGTGATGCGGGCAACCGCAATTCCGTTATCGCCGACTTCCAATGCGAGCGAGTTCATTCGTTCACCGAAGGCACTGCGAGGAGTCTTCGCCGCTGGGTGCCGATGTCCTCGACGATTGCCGGGCAATCCGGTTCGTCACCGATCGGTGAGTTTCGCCAGCAGGAAGTCCCGTGCCGAAGAGGATGCCTGGTCGAACCGGTCGCCGTACACCGCGAAATGACCACCGGGGACCAGAGTGAGCTGTTTGGGCTCCAAAGCGTCGGCGTAGCTCTGTAGTGCGAGATCGCTGGGCGTGAGGGTGTCGCCCTCGGCGATCACCATCAACAGGGGGGTCGGGGAAACGCGGCGCACGAACGCTTCCGGCGCGTAGCCCTGGAATTTGTCCACGCTGGAGAGTGTCACCTCGTTGCGCCAGGTCGGCACCTGCGGGCCGTTGGCCATCAGCCATTCGTAGACCTCGGCACCCGGCATCGCGACCAGTTCGGTGGGGTCGTCGGAGGCGGCCTTGATCGTCTGGTGCGGCTCGCCCGCGGCGCGGGCGAGCCGATCCGCGGCGATCGCCTGGTGGACGGTCGGCAGCATGATGGACGGTACGAGGCGGCCGAAGGTCGCCCAGCCGTTGGTCAGTGGGACCTGGGAGACGACGGCGCGTACCCGGCGGTCGGTGGCCGCGACCACCAGGACGTGGGCGCCCGCGTAACTGGTCCCCCAGATACCGATCCGGTCGGTGTCGATTCCGTCGAGTGTGTGCGCGTAGGTGACCGCGTCGCGGTAGCCTTCGATCTGCGCGGCCGGATCCACCTCGAAACGCGGGGACCCGTCGGAGGTGCCGAATCCGGGGTGGTCGTAGACCAGGCAGGCGAGCCCGGCGGCGCTGAATACTTCGGCGAACGGTGCGACCCATTCCTTCACGCCGGCGAATCCATGCGTCATCACCACCAGGGGCGTGGAGCCGATGTGCTGTTCCGGCCGATACAGCCACCCGCGCAGGGTGACTCCGCCGCTGAGGAATTCCACGTCGTCACGCATGGGCCACGCCTTTCATTACGTACCGATACGTAATGGAATCTACCGGGCGGCTATTGTGACGTCAACCATAGGGTTGTCAGTGCTCGGTCAGGCCCACTGCGTCGAGCGCGGAGCGCACTGTGTACTGCACGAACGTCTCGTCGATGGGCCCGAGTTCGGGTATCAGGGCGCGCATGAGCATCGGCCCGGTGATGAGGTCGCACAGCCATTCTGGGTCGACCTCGGCAGTGATCTCGCCCCGGGCGACAGCGCGCTCGAGGATTGTTGCTGTGGAGCGTCGGCGCGGTCGGAGAAACTGTTCCTGGAACCGGTGTGCGACCTCCGGTGTGCGACCGAGTTCCTCCAGTAGTCCGGGCACGGCGCGGCGCAGTACCGGGTCATTGAACAGCTCGCGTTGGTGTCGTTGAATTGCGAGGAGTTCGGCTTCGATATCGCCCAGATCCTCGGCGCCGGGCTGTAGGCCGTAGCGGTCGATCAGCATGGAGACGACGAGATCGGCGCGGCAGCTGTATCGGCGATACAGTGCGGGTCGACTGGTTCCCGCCGTCTCGGCGACAGCTTGGAAGGTGAGCGCGCCGTAGCCGTGTTCGGCGATCAGGTGCGCCGCGGCTTCGAGTAGCGCACTGTCTACTCGACTGTCGCGGGGACGGCCGGTGCGAGACGCGGCGGAGATATCCGGCATGTGTTCACCGTACCGAGAGTGCATCATCGGAGACCTGTTCCTCGGCGCCTCGGCGCGAGTCGTCGGATGCTTCTCCGGCCGAACGCCTGACCTGCCCGGCAGGAAGAGGGTGCGGCGGTGGCCCGGCTATACGTGTTCACGCGGTTGTGGTTGACGTCACATTGTCGGTGGGTTATTTTGCGTTACGAGGCGTAATGTAATGGAAGGCGGTCTTCATGTGTGACGATGTGGAATCCTTCGGCGGCAGAGTAGCGCCGCAGGGAGGGGTGAGTGCGCAATGAGCAGACGACCCAACCCGGGGCGGCAAGATGGCGGACGCACACGCCCGGTCGGCACGGCGACCGGGCTGACGCTGCACGACCTGCAGATCGTCAGTCGCGTGCTCGGGTTCCGAAGCGCCGAGGATCTGGTCGGCAGCGAGCTGTGGCTCGGCACATCCGGCAGTCGGCCACCGAAGGCAAGCGCATCCATTTCGCCTACTCGACCCGAGTCTTTGCCATCGGCGATCGAGGGCTGTCCAGGCGGAGGCGAAGGTCCACATCATGATCACAACATCTGCCGGCACCCTGTGACGCCACTGCGGTGATTCCGATGCGGGCGATCATCTGTTCTACGCTGCCCGCCTGTTCGGCGGGCCTGGCGCACTGTGTGTTCCCGACCGGTGAGGCGTTGCTGTCGGCGATCCGGGGTCATCACCTGGGATCTCACCCTCTGGCTCGGGTGGCCTGTCAGTTCGGGCGGCTTCATCATCCGGCTGCAGAGAATCCGACCCGCGCGAAACAACACTTTCGGAACGTCTTGGCCAGGCAAGCTGATCAGTGGGTGGCCGACCACGCGCCGCCACCGCATCCTGCCGCCACCCTGCACCCGGAGTCCATGGGCGCAGTGATCGATCGGCTCGCCGGCCAGCAGGTCCGCGCATATCACCTGCTGATGACGGCGGAACCGTCCGACCCCATCGTGCACGCGGAGTGGCATCGGCTCGCTCAGCTGATCGACGACTACACCGACCTGGCCAACGCGGTGACGCGCCGGGCGCGACGTCTGCCGATCACGCCTATCTCGTAGGGAGCGAGTTCCAGTTCAGAGCTTGTTGGCGAGTACGTCGAGCTTGCTGATTTCGGGTGGTGCAGCGAAGAGTTCGTCGGCGCGCTCGCCGAGAAGCGCCGTCCATGACCTCGGTCCACCAGTGGTGCAGCGGGCTGGGATCGGGCCAGTACACATCGGCGGCGTCGTCGACTGCACCTCCGCCGGCGGAATCCGGGGTGCGGCACCGGGCGACTGCGGATCGGGGGCTCGCCGGCCCGACGCGATCGAGTTCGGTGCCGGTCGCCTGCATGGTCATGGCATCGTTCCTCTCGAACTATGGTCTGTGGAACCATTTCCGGAGAGCCCGGATGGGCCCGGAAGATCGGTGCTGACCGGGCCCACCCGTCGCTGGATGGAATTGGCAGAACTGAAGCTCGGTTCGGCGCCGGGGCGGAACCGAGCCGGTTACCGCCTCTGCGGCCGGGAAGGGCACCAGCCGGTCTTCGCCGGTACCGGTCGATGGCTTCACGGCCGGGCTCCTGCTGTGGGGCCGGCCCGGGCGGTCAGGCGTTGATGGCCTGACGCTCGCCGTCGTGGCGCGCGACCTCGATCTTGCGAGGCTTGGCCTTCTCCGATACCGGGATCACCAACCGCAGCACCCCGTCACGGTAGTCGGCGCGGATCGCGTCGGTATCGAGATTCTCGCCCAGGAAAAGCTGACGGCTGAACATCCCGCGAGTGCGCTCGGCGGCCAGCATCGACCGGCCCGGATCGAGCTCCGGCCGCGATGCCCGCACGGTCACCACATTGCGTTCGACATCCAGATCCAGGGAGTCCGGGTCGATACCGGGCAGATCCAGCTCGACGAAGAAGTCGTCGCCCTCCCGCCAGGCGTCCATCGGCATCGCCGCCGGACGCGCGGGCGTGCCGAAAACTTGCTGGGTCAGACGATCCAGATCGCGGAAGGGATCGGTGCGCATCAACATGGTCGCCACCTCCAGGTCACTCCTTAGCTCTCGAAGAGAAACCAGATAATCTATGTCTGCTGACAGAGATAATATTTAGCACTCGATAGAGGAGAGTGCAAGTATCATGTGCAGATAATCTCGAGAGGATGGTGAAGACAGTGACGGGTGCGGATCACCAGGGCCGTAACCTGCCCGGTGCCGGGCAGGGCGTGTACGCGATATCGGTGGCCGCGGAGCTGGCCGGTGTCGGAGTCCAGACGTTGCGGCTCTACGAGCAACACGGGCTGGTCAGCCCGGCGCGCAGTTCAGGCGGCACCCGCCGCTACAGCCACGACGATCTGGCACGCTTACACCGCGTCACCGCACTGTCCGGCCAGGGTTTCCCCCTGACCGCGATCGGGCGCATCCTCGAACTCGAAGACGCCAACACCACGCTCCGCGACGCCAACGCTGCCCTCACCACCGAACGTGACCGGCTCCGCGACGGCCGATCATCACAACGCTGACATCCGCGGTTTTCCGCGACCGGGCAGCACGGCGCAGGCGATCGGCTTCGTCCGCATCGGCTTCCCCAGAACAGCTGAGCCGATATCGCAGCGTGACCTCGCGGGCGCCCCGGTAACAGCAGAAACACCTGGTAGGAACGTTTCGATCAATCGGTTGGCGGTGCGACCGCCATCGCATAGCCTGCGCGGTGGGGCCAGCGGCTTCCCTCCCGATTCCGGCCCCTCGGCCGACAGCAACGCCGTCATGTATATCGACCCATGTGAACCCCAGTGAGTGACTATGAAACCGACTGCTTCTGCTCCCTCCGCCGCATCCGTGTCGGCGAACCCCAGAACTCCCGGTGACCAGTTGAGCTTCCGGACCCGGCGCCGCGGCGAGGCCGTCATTCTGTCGGCGCGCGGGGAGGCCGACGCCTTCACCCTGCCACTGTGGCGAGAAGAAGTCCGCGAAGCCGTCGAGGCGGCAACGCGCGCACACTGTGCGGTGATCATCGACGCCAGTCGGCTCGGCTTTCTGTCGCTACGTACCGTGGCGGCCCTCGCCCGAGACGCACGACAGTATCGGCGAAACGGCGTCGAAGTCTGCCTGGTCACCACCGATCTGCACATCGCCCGCCTCGCCGCCGGCGATCCCCGCACCGCGGACCTCGCCGTTCGTTCGACCGTGGTCAGTGCCCTGACAGCGATCCACCTGCGCAAGCGAACCACCTACGCCACCGGCGGTCCTCGCCCGCACGGCACGCCACAGATCACACCGGACCAGCGTGGAGCCCCGGACCGCGGGCGAACACGTTATCTGCCCGGCGAGACAATTCCAGGACATGGTGGCCTCCCGCCCATTGTGACCGCCACACCGTTGCCGAGCCGCCGGTAACCGGCCGCCGCGTCCGGGCCCGCCCGACTCGGGCGCGGAACACTAGTCGTCGGGGAAGGCGCGGCGGTTGCGTTTGGTGACACCGCGCCGCTTCTTCGCGGAGATGCGACGTTCCTTTGCTCCGCGCGAGGGCTTGGTGGCGCGGCGAACAGGTGGCGGAGCGGCAGCGGCGTCTTTCAACAACGAGGCCAGGCGTTCGCGGGCGGCGGCGCGGTTCTGCAGCTGTGCGCGTTGCTCCGATGCGGCGATCGTGAGCACCCCGTCGACCAGCCGGGTGGCCAGGCGGTCCAGCATCCGGGTGCGCAGCCACTCCGGCACCGAGGGCGAGCGGGCGAGGTCGAACGACAGTTCTACCCGGCTGTCGGTGGTGTTGACGTGCTGCCCTCCCGGACCGGACGACCGTGAGAACCGCTCGCGTAACTCGGACGCGGGTATCACCAGCATCCCGGTGACGGTCAGGTCCTCTGCCATGATCCGACGCCGTTCTTTCCGATTCGCGAATCGCCTCGGCCACGTCGGTCCGGTCGCGATTGAATGGTCACCTTGTCGTTCACCATAGTGATGGCCCTGTCGGCGAGTAACGCAGATGACGTTTCATTCGGTGAGCGAGGTGACCGATTCCTGGAAGCGCCCGCTGGTCATGCGCCGGCGATAGGTCATCGGAGTTCCTTCGCCGTCGAATTAGGACGGAAACTGGCCTTTATTCGCGACACACTCGAATCATGAGCGAGACCGAAGCGACCGCGGAACAGGCGGCCCAGGCCGACATCACCGACTACAACGATCCGGACGCACCCTGGAACCAGGCGTGGGACCAGCAGGACGGCATCGCCAACTGGAACGATGATGTGATCAAGGAGTTCCGGGAGAACTCGGGCAAGGTGGGCGGCGCGTACGCGGGCGGTGACCTCATCCTGCTCACCACCACGGGAGCCAGGAGCGGCAAGCGGCACACGACTCCGCTGGGGCCCCTGTATCGGGACAGCACCATGTTCGTGAGCTCGTTCATCGAAGACAAGTACCCGGCCTGGTGGTACAACATCAAGGCGAATCCGCAGGTCACTATCGAGCTCCGGGACAAGATCTACCAGGCGACCGGCACGGTGCTCGAAGGTGCGGACTATGACGAGTTCGCGGCCTGGGTAATGGCCGATAACCCCCTGCTGGCCGACTTCCAGTCCAAGGTCGACCGGCCCATGCCGCTGGTCGTACTGACCCTCCACGGCGAGGTCTGAGCAGTCCCGGCCACGGTGCGTCGAATGGTGCGCACCGTGGCCGGCGTGTGAAGTAGGGCCCGGAGCGTTGGCTGTGGCTTTCCCGGGTGGCGGGAGTCCGGGCCCATTCTTCCCGCAGGTCCGACCGAGCACGATCGCGCCGGGCAGCGATTCAAAGTGACACAGCCGTCACAACGAGACCGGCAATATCACCGATATCGACTTCTTTGCCGATGGGGCAGACTGAGGCCCGCCGTAAGCCACAACCGTGCCCGACGGCCGAGAAGGTCGCTGTCGCCATTGATCGACACCGTGAGGGGCGAATGCACCACACCCGCTTCGTGCGGTGCACCCGAAAGCACACCATCAATCCGCTATTGAGGAGATCGCAGTGCCGCAATACTTCCTGACCCTGCCCCATGACAGTGCCGAGGAGCCGACGATGGATTCGATGCAGGATATGGATCCCGCCGAACTGGAAGCGATGATGGCCGCCGTCGAAAAATTCAACAGTGACCTCGTCGCCGCCGAGGCGCTGGTCACCGCCGGTGGGTTGCATCCGCCTTCGACCGCGATCACCGTCGACGCCACCGGAGACGTCCCGTCGCACACCCGGGCGCCCTTCGTCGAGGCCGCCGAATACGTCGGTGGCTTCTGGATCATCGACGCCGACAACGAATCCGCCGCCGTGGCCTGGGCCGAACAAGCCTCCTCCGCACTGGGGTCACGCATCGAAGTCCGCGCACTCCAGGAAGCGCCCCAGTAGAGATGTCAGAAGCCCGCAGTGCACGGCCGGGATCCTCGGCCTCGGGTCACTCATCGCCGGTCGGCAGCTCAGTTCTCGCCCTTGTGGAACCCCTGGTTATTTTCCGGCTTCGGTCAGCAGGACCCGGGTGAGTTCGGCACGGGAGTTGACTCCGGCCTTCTGGTACATCTTTCGTAGGTGGTAGTCGATCGTCCGGGTACTGAGGAACATCTGTGCCGCGATGTCCCGGTTCGTGTAGCCATCGGCGACGGCTTCGGCGATCCGTGCTTCCTGCGGCGTGAGCTTCACGGTACTCGTGGCAGCGCGGGGCTGGATGCGTATACCAGTGGCGCGCAGTTCCTCTCGGGTTCGATCTGCCCAGAGCTCGGCGCCCAGTGTCTGGAAGGTTTCCAGGGCGGCGTTGAGCGGCGCACGGGCTTCGAACTTCCGGCGGCTGCGGCGCAGATGCCGGCCGAAGAGCAGTTGGGTTCTCGCCGTCTCGAACGGCTGGTCCGTCTGTTCGTGAAGTTCCAGTGCGCGACGGAAATCGGCTGCCGCGTGCCCGGACGGAGCGAGTAGCGCGCGGCATCTGGCGGCCAACGCGTTCAGCTCCGGTGTGCCGGCTGCCTGCGCCCATCGGGTGAACAGTGCCAATGGTTCGGTGGCCAGGTCGGCGTGGTTCGACTGTACGGCCGCCTCGACCAGGTCGGGCACGTTCACCACCGTCACGCTGAGGTAGGAGCCGCCGGCAGGCGGCTGGAAATGCAGCAGAGCCTGTTCGGGCCTGGCGGCCGAAAGTTCGAGCAGGCCGAGCGCGCGCTGGACGAGGACGACGATGCTGACCATGCCATGGGTGAGCGCGTCGGAAATGACGTGGCCGGCGAGCGTATGGGCCGGCTCGTCGTCGCCGCGCAGCGCTGCCAGCATGACCTGGGCGCCGCGAAACGCGATGCTTGCGTTCCGCTGTCCGGTTTCCTCCGTCAGCCGGCGTCCTTCCTCCGCGAACGCTTCCGCCGAACGGAAACGTCCGCTTGCCAAGTCGTCGATGACCACTCGCCACAACGCCCAGGACAGGGACACGGGTGTCCCGAGGCGTCGTGCGTATCGCATCGCGTTTCTGCTCAGGTGCCGCCCGCGCTTTCGGTATCCGAGTTCCCAGATCATCCCCGCGGCCCAGGCTGCCGGACTCGGATCTGTCAGATGCTCTGCCGCGTCCAGATCGCCGGGCTCCAAACCGGCTTCCTTTCCCATCAGAGTTCGGCAGGTGCCGCGCAGGAGCCGACCGAGAAGAATCTCCGACACGCCGGTGCCGGTAAGAGCGAGCTGCTCGACCACGCTCGACAACTCTGCCCACGCATCCGCCGCGTTGGCGGCGAAGCCGGCTTCCCAGAACCGCATCAGCAGCGGAATCGACTGGTGCGGGCCCGCCTCCAGCGCGCTGGGCAGGATCGGGCGCAGCATCGCCAAAGCGTCGGCGGGCCGGCCGATGTGCAGTTCCAGCGACGCCCGCAGCAGGGTTGTCCGGAGGCGAAGAGGCCCGAGTGAACTGTCCGGTTCGATGCCCTCCAACATCGTCTTGGCTCGGTCGAAATCTCCGCCATGCCACCACGCTTCCGCGGATTCGAGCCTGCGCTGGGCTCGACGCAACCCGGGCTCGCCCACTTCCATTGCCCGGGCGAGCAGAGCCGCGGCGGTGGCGGAACTCGATCGGGCGGCGCGCCGCGCCGCCCGATCGAGTTCGCGCGCAACATCCTCGTCACGTCCGTACGCCGCCTGCCCCAGATGCCACGCACGAAGTTCGTCTTCGTCATCGACCACGGCCGCCAACGCTCGATGGGCCTTCCGCCGGTCGGCCACCGTGGCTCCGTGGTAGACGGCAGAGCGAATCAGTGGGTGCCGGAACACCGCCGCCGGCCCTTCCACGGTGACCAGGTCGTCGAGGACGCCGAGTCCTTCGCTAGCGGATTCGAGGCCGGCATCGAACACCGACGCTGCCCGGCGCAATACGTCCCACCTGAGATGGCCGTCCGCGGCGATCAGCAACATCAGCCGCTGTAGTGGTTCGCTGTGGCAACGAACCCGACGCAGGAACGCCTGCTGCAACTCCTCGACGAGTGGCAGGGGGCGCGGTGGCACGCGTGCACCGACGACCGTGGCCGGGAGTTCGCGGATCGCCAGCGGATTGCCCGCGGTGGCGTCCAATACCAAGTCGCGTTGCCACGGAGTCAGCCGCGTACCGACCTGTTCGACGAGCAGCCGACGCGCCGACGATCGGTCCAGGCCTGCCAACGGCAGGTTCACGGCTCCTGTTGGTTCGAGGCGGTGCCCTTCGTGGGTGCGTGCTGCCAGCACCAGCGCGATCGGCTCGGTGTCCAGTCGCCGTGCCACGAACTCGAGGACATTGATCGACGCGTCGGCGGCCCAGTGCGCGTCGTCCACGATGCAGAGCAGCGGGTTGTCTTCGGCCAGCTCCGACAGCAGTGACAGCGCCGCCAAACCGACCAGGAATCGATCCGGGGTATGCCCGTTCGCCAGCCCGAACACCACCCGGAGTGCGGCTGCCTGCGGTTCGGGCAGCCGATCGAGCAACTCGAGTGCAGGTTTCAGCAGGTGGTGCAGCGTCGCGTAGCCGAGATCGGATTCCCATTCGACGCACGTCACGTGTAATACGCGCATGTCGGCGGCCGTGCGGGCAGCATCATCCAGAAGTGCGCTTTTGCCGATTCCCGGCTCCCCGTGTACTACAGCGAATCCACCGTTGCCTGCCTGTGCCCCTTCCATCAGGGCCGCCAGGGCATCGCGTTCCTTCTGCCTGCCATAGAGGGCCGTCACCGCAGTGTCCGGCCCGGGCGGTGAGTGACGCGAGATCGTCATCGGGGTGTAGGTCTCATCATCCTTCGAAGGTCGTTGTCGGGTACACCGATCTCACGAGGTCCGAGCCACGGGCATTCCCCTTGTCCCGTGGTTCGAGCACGCCACGTCGATATCCGTGGTCCCACTGCGCCATCGTATCGAATCCGGCATTCGACCCCTGTGAGCTAGGACCGACCCGTCGATGTAAACCCGCCTTCGTGACCCGATGAGCGGGGTGGCCCCTCGGCGATGGTCCAGGCGGCGTCGGCGGCGGGCGCGGCTCGGTCTTCGGCGATCGCCCCCCATCCTGTCCGTCCGCGCCTGCGGCCGGGGCAGGATGCCGTTGTACACGGCCGCCTCGGGGCAACCGGCTTCCGGGAAGCGTTCGGCGTCGACGTCGGTGCGAACCCTCAGCGATCCCCGGCGAGTACCGGGACAAGACGGGCGAGTCCCGCGGCGCCGTGGCCTGCCGCCAGCGCGCGCCGGAAGACCTGGCCCATGGCGTCGAGTACGCCGGTGTCGATGCCGTGGCGCGCGATCACCTCGCGGAGGGTGGTGAACGCGGTGTAGGCCGAGGAAATGGATGTGTCGTCGCCGGGATAGTGCCCGGCTTCGACCTGTGCGGCGGTTTGCGCCGCCATATCGGGCAGCAGCGAGACCGCGGCGGGTGTGAACGGGACTAGCTCGCTGCCTTTGATCCCTTCGGCCTCGGCGAGTGCGATGCCCAGGGCCACCCCGAAGTAGGAGAGCCAGAACACCGACACCAGTGAGGCGTCGAACGCGGCCGCGCGCCCGTGGTCCGCGCCCAGGTAGGTGCCGTTCTCGGCGAGGGTGCTCAGCGCCGGTTCCGCTGCGCGGTACCCGCTTTCGGAACCCGAGTACAGCAGCAGCGCGTTCGGTGTGCCGATGCCCTGCGGCACCGCCATGACGGCGCCGTCCACGTACTCGGCGCCGTGGCGGCCGACCCACTCGGCGCGCCTTCTCGACTGCTCGGGAGTCGAGGAGGTGAGGTTCACCAGCACCCGCCCGCGCAGCTGCGGACCCGCGTCGCGCAGGGCCGCGCCCACCGCGTCGTCGTCGAGCAGCGAGACGACGACGAGGGGAGCGTGCGCGATGGCCGCGGCCGCCGACGGCGCCAGGACGGCACCGAGTTCGACCAGCGCATCGGCCTTCGCCTCGGTGCGGTTCCATACGACCGTCGGATGCCCCGCGGCCAGGAAGGTATTCGCGATCGCCGAACCCATGAGGCCCAGCCCCAGAACCGCGACGGGTGTGCCTGCTTCGCCGGACATACTGCCTCCTGATTGTTTGAAGATTGCCCAACAATGATTGTTGTATGATTCTCAAACTGTCAAGAGCTGGAAGGAGGCGCGTTCGTGCCCGCCGAGTTGTCGCACCCGGATACCGCCGACCTCGAACTGGCGGCGGTCATGCACGCGCTGTCCGACCCGATCCGGCTCCAACTGGTGGCCTGCCTGGCCGCCGACGAGGGCGAGAACTGCGGCGAACTCAGTCAGAACATCGAATTGCACAAGTCCACGCTCTCGCATCACTACCGGGTCCTGCGTGAAGCGGGTATCACCCGGACGACGGTTGCCGGACGCACCAGGGTGATGCGCCTGCGCTACGCGGATCTGCAGGCCCGGTTCCCGGGGTTGCTCGACGTGGTGTTCCGCGCTCTGGTCGATATGGTCGAGGACGACGAGCAGTGGACCGGTTCGCCCGAGGACCGCGCGAAACTGCTCTCGGCGCTGAAGCGGCCCGTGGTGGCGCACTGATCGGGGGGAGGCATTCCGGCAGACTGCACGTCATGAAGTACAGCGCCGGAGTTCTGCTGTTTCGTCGTGAGCCGGAGGTACAAGTGCTGCTGGGGCATATGGGCGGGCCGCTGTGGGCGCGTAAGGATTCGGGGGCGTGGTCGATCCCCAAGGGTGAGTACGAGCCGGCGACCGAGGAGGCACGCGCTGCCGCGGGCCGCGAATTCGACGAGGAGTTGGGGGTGCCGGTGCCCGACGGGGAGTGGATCGCGCTGGGCGAAGTGCAGTACGGCAGCGGGCGGAGTAAGAAGCAGGTCACGGTGTGGGCGGTCGAGGGTGAACTCGATCCGGCTCGGGTGGTGCCGGGGACATTCGAGATGGAATGGCCGCCGCGGTCGGGCGAGTACCGCGCTTTCCCCGAGGTCGATCGGGTCGAATGGTTCGATCCGGCCACCGCGCACGACAAGCTGACCATCGGCCAGCGGCCCTTTCTGACCCGGCTTGCCGAGCGATTTCGCTGACATCGGGGAGCGCCCGATCGGAATCCGGCAGCGCCATCGCGATCGCACACGGTATGCGCGCGGAGGCTTTCGCACCCGGGACCAGAACAGCGCCGATGACCATGGTTGGGGACGCCGGTCCACGGCGGTCGCGGCGACCCCGAGGATGTGACCTGTACGACTTGTGCACAGATGACAAGAGAATGCTCTCGAAATGTTCTGGGGGCACAGAGTTTTAACGATATCCAATGGATTCGCTGTTGGATATGAACCGCTTCAGTATGGTGATCCGCGCCGACTTATCAATAATTCGACGACTGTGCCGCGAATACGGAATGCCCTGCCGATTCGCGGTCGCGACGTGTGAGCCGACTCATGGGTGAGACGACCTTCGGGTCTGGAATATCGATAAATGAGAGTGTGTCAGATTGGGGGCGGGATGTCCCGACACGGCGGGGAGATTGCGGGCGTGGTCGACGAGATCGCGCGAGGACTGCCGGCCTTCGCTCCGGCCGGCTGGCGGCGGCTCGAGGCGTGGTTCGCAATGACCGTCGTGTGTGAGTCTGCGGTGCTGCTGGCCGATACGAGTGCGGGGCCGGTGCGGTGTGCCGTGCCGGAGACGGTGTGGGATGCGGTGCGGCGGCATCGGGCGGTCTCGGCCGAATCCGGCGACGGGCCGTGGTGGCGGTTGCTGGTGCGACTGGACGGGGAGGACGTCGAGACCCACCGTGACGACGGTGCGGAACCGTTCCCGGGGGAGCAACTGTTCGCCCCGGAAGCCTATCTCGCCGATCTGGAACGGTATCCGCGGCAGCGGCTGCCGGTATGGCTGGCGGCCTACCTTCGGCGCGGCACCGGACCGGCCCGGACACCGGAGCGAGCGGCGGCGGCCGTGGAGACGGACCGCGGCGCCGGTGTGCGCGCGGCCACGGTGGACGGCGAATTGCCCGACCTCACGGTGCTGTGGGCGCGGTGGGCGGTGTTGTCCGCTGCCTTCGTGGCGGCCGGGCTGGAGCTGGGGCCACGGGTGGGGCCGGCGGTCGGTGTGTTCGAGGGAGCGGGGCGCAGCGGTTCGACACTGATTCTGCTGCCCCGCGATCGGGCGGTGCTCTCGGGTGGGGTGTGGGAGGCGCCGATGCTCGACGCCGTTTATAACTCCGGCGCCGAAATGCCGAATCTCTTTGCCGGCGCACCGAGATGGGTGGCCGACCCGGTACTCAATCCACGGGCCGCGACCGGGCTGCTGACATTCTGCTATTGGTGGCAGGACGGGCGCTGGCAGCACGGAGAATCCGACCCCGTCCCGCAGTGCGCACCGGCGATTCCGGCAGTGTGGACGGTGGAGGCGGTGGCCGGGATCATCGGCAGCGTGGTCGGCGCCGGCGCCGGGGCCGGTACCGCCGGGGCCGAGGAACTGGTCCTCGCCGGGCAGGCCCGGTCGGTGACCCGGGCCGTCGTCGAGCGGGCCTTCGGATCCGCGGACCGGGTCGATCTCGACGGCGCCCTGTTCCAGTTCACCGTCGCGGGGCTGGAGGCTGCCGGTGGCAACGGGAATACCCGGACCGAGCCGGAAGCACCGGCGGCGGAGGATGTTCGGGACAACGGTGTCATCCGCGCGGAGGCGACCATTCGTCACGGGGCCGAGGGTGCCGGGCCGGGAAAGGAACGCGCTGCCGCCGAGGCCGGGGGCGCCGCGATCTCGGCGGTGACCGCGATCGATTCGGTGCGGCAGCACATTCGACGGCAGGGCCACGATACGACCGGCTATCCGCTGTCGACGCTGCGGGCCGAGCGTATCGGCATGGTGTGGGTGGTGCGGTCGCCGGCGCCGGACGGTGACATCGCCTTGGACCGCGCGGTGTTCTATGTCGCCCCGGATGCCGTGGTGGAGCGTTCGACCTCGTCGGTGCCCTGGGCGGTGTTCGCGTCGCAGGTCGAGGAACGATTCCGGCGCCGGGCCGGTCCGGCGGATTCGGGCGAGTAGCGGTATGGCCGGCGAAATCGACCTGGATCCGAGTGAACTGCTACGGCAGTCTGCCCGGCTGGCCGAACTCGGCGAGCAGGTCGGCCGCGCCTGTGCCGACCTGCGCGATTCACTGGACCTCGCACACGGGTGCTGGGGTGACGACTATATGGGCGACGCGTTCGCGAAGGACTTCACCCCCAATGCCGATCAGTTGCTGGCCGGTCAGCAGGCCTTGGCGGACGGCTTGCGCGATACCGCCGCGGCGATCCGCAGTGCCGCTGACCGATTCGCGATCGACGATCGGGACGCCGGTCGGCGTATAGCGCAGACGCCCGGCCTCGGCCCCGGCGACGAGACCGGTTTCGCGTCGGCTCGTGTTACCGAGCCTTCCGTGCCCCGGACGGTGACCGAGCCCCAGGCAGCTCCGGACCGCCGAGCGACGGCGGAAGCGGCGACCCCGTCGCGGACAGAGCCCGGTATCGGTGCCGCGCCACCGGGGACAGCACCGACCGGGGTGTCGAATTCACCCGCCGCTCAAGTGCCGCCGTGGAGTGACAGGTCGTCGGCCTCCGCTACCCCGGCCTCCGCCACCCCGTCCCCGGCTCGGCCTCGCGGAACCGGCCCCGTGGACGCGCCGAATCGCGGCAACCCATCCCGCTCGGTATCGGCTCCCACGGCGGCCGGTCGCCTGGCGCCGCGGAACCCCGCGCCGGCCGGACCCAACCGAGTCGACACCGGACCCCATGCGGAGTCCGCCCGTCCGACTCGTTTCGGTTCCGGAGCAAGCCCCTGGAGCGGACATTCGCCGAATACGCCGGGCAGGCAGCCCCCGGTCGGGGCGAATCCGCACAACGGTTCGCCCGCGCCGGGATCCCGGCCGCCGCGCGGCAACGGCCGCCGTCCCGCACCCGAGCGAGCTACGGAGAACCTCGATCGTTCGCCCGTGTTGGCCTGGCTGGCGCAGATGCTCGCGCGGTCGCACGATGTCGAGGTCGCCGGGTTCGACCTGCCGGACCTGGCGGAGCAGCCGATGCGGGAGTTCGCCGCGGCCGTCGACCGGGTGCTGACGGACTATCCGATGATCGTTGTCGATCGGGTCGCAGTGGCCGATCTGGGCGACGGCGCGGAGCCGGTGCAGTGGCGGCAGGAACGGCGAGTATCGGCGACGATCCGGTCGATAATCCTCGACCGCCGTGCGGCACGCACCCCGGGCGGCCCGGTTGCCGCGGCGTCGGGCGATATCGCCGCCGCGCAACCGGACAACGCCCCCGCCGCGATGGATGATCCGGCAGCAGGATCCGGTGGCGCGGGGATCTACGCGGAGACAGTTCGTGCTCTCGGTCCGGCGCTGGACAGCGCCGGTGGCGGCGCTGCCGGGGCCGGTGCGCGGCGGGCGCTGGTGGCCGACTACATGCGAGCAGTCGAGGGCCGCTACACGACTCTGGCGGAGTTGGTGCGCGGATTTCGCCAGTGGCGTTCCGAGTTGGCCGGCGCGACGGACGAATCGGGCCGATTCGACGTGCAGCGGGCCGTGTGTGCCGGATTCGCCGAGGTCGTACTGCGGGGCGGCGAGGCGAGTGCCCCGGCCCGTACGCTGCATGCGCTGCTGGTCGACGCCGCACATCAGCGGGACTAGGTGGCGCGGGTGCTCGAGTCGACATTGCTGAATCCCGTGGTCGCGTTGCGGGATGCGTTCGAGGGGCTACCGGATTTCGTGCGGTTGCCGATCGAGATGGTGGTGTTCGGGGGGATGCTGCCGAATACGGACATCTCGCAGATGCGATGGATGGCCGAGGAACTGCGCACCGATGCCGCCGCGTTGGGCGAACATGCCGAGGGCCTGAAAAACATTCTCGCGCAGGAGCATTCCATCGGCAGGTTCGGTGACGGGTTCCGCGATGCGTTGGATCGGCAGCAGGACGGCGCGGGCAAGCTGCGTGAGCAGGCTGTGGCGCTGGCCGATCAGGCCGATGCGGCCGCCAACGAGGCGGAGAAACATCTGTGCGTGATGTTCGTCTTCGCGATCGATCTTGCGGTGCGCCTGGTCGGGATGATGATGGCGGCGTCGGCGTCCGGTCCGGCCGGGGTGGTGGCGGCGGCGCCCCCGGTGCAGGCGAGTCTGCTGGCCGGGCGGGCGCGGGTCACAGCCATGCGGGCGGCGTGGAAACAGGCTTATGAGCGGATCGCGGCGGATACCGCGGCGCGGATGCCGAAGGTAGGGCCGGGGCGGTTCGCGGTGGTGGCGGCAGTCCAGGCGGCGGGGCTCACCGCCGGGGTGGATGCCGGTGTGCAGGGGCTACAGGTGGCGGCCGGGCATCGCGCCCCGCTCCTGATGGGCCCGGACGGTACCAATCCGACCGGGATCGACCTGAGGTCGATCGGATTGGCCGGCTTCGCCGGTGTGGCCGGTGCGGCGGGCGGTATGCTCGCGGCCCGGTACGCGCCCACGATCTTCCCAGCCGTGGGCTCCAGCCCGATGCTGGCGGGTCTGGTGCACGGCACCGCGGGTGCGGTGTCCGGTCTGGGTGCCACGGCGCTCGTCGCCGGGTGGCCGGAGCATTACACAGAGATACTGGGCGCTCTGGTCAACGGCGGATTCTCTGGTGCGGTGTTTGCCCGCGCCGGGATGCCGCGGACGGGGGTCATTTCGCAGATCGTGGACGGCAGTGGGGGTTTTGTTCACCCGGGCGCCGGTCCGGCCTGGGGCGTGGGGTCTTCGGTGGCGCACGGGATTTCCCAGCAGGCCCGGGCGGAGTGGGCAGGCGCGGAAGCCGCGTGGACCTCCGGGGATCGGACCGGGGCGACGGTGCCGGATTCGGCGGTCTCGGCAGCCGGAACATCCGGTGCGCCCGCGGAGCGCTCGGCTGCCGTGACTACGTCCGCGGCCGCGGATTCGGTTCCGGGAGACGAGCCGGGACCTGCCGAGAGGACCGAGTCGGCCGGTCGATCCGATCCGTCCGCGGTGGACCGTCCCGAGTCCGCGTCTGCCGCGGCCCGGCCGGCGGAATCGGTTCCTGGTGTGGGGGAGCGCGCGGAGCCGGTGTCCGCCGCGGCGCGCGCGGAACCGGGAGCTGCCCCGGGCTCTTCCGGTTATGAGGCCGTGGCCGACCCGATGTGGGCGTCGCCGGATGTGCGGGGAACCGAACCGGGGATGGTCGCCGCACACCCCGATCCAGCGGTGGTGGCAGCTGTTCCGGAGCCTGTCGCCGGTCGGGTCGAATCATCGGGCGCCGCGGCAGGTGCAGATGCTGCCGGGGCCGGGGGACGTCCCGAGACCACTGGTGCTCCGGGCCGTCCCGCGACGGCGATGCCGGCAGGCCGGGTCGACACGCCGGTTCTCGACGGTGCTCAGCGCAATCCTGTGGGGGGCCGGATGCCGGGGGAGGCGCCCCGGACAGTATCGGCGGCTGGGGAAACCGCACCACCACCGCGGGCCACGGACACCGCCGCGAACCGTCCGCACGCCTCCACCGCTGCTGCCTCGGCCAAACCTGCCTCGGCCGGCCCGGCCACCGGGGCAGGTGCCGCGGGCGATCGCCCGGTGCCACGGGGTGCGGACGGCGGTGCCGAGGCCGGCCGGAATGGGATGGGCACCGACGCCGGCCGGGTTCGTTCGTCCGGCGACGGACACACCACCAGCGCCCAGGCGGACACCGGCGGCGCCGGAAGCGAGCCTGCTACCGCGGGTGGTGAGAATACCTCTGGTGAGCGTGTCGGTCGGGCCACCGATTCGGGCGAAACCAACGGTGAGCCGGGTATTTCCGGCGACCGCGCAGTCCTGAGTGAGTCGGATGCTTCCGGTGACCGTGTGCCCGCCGGGGATGCCGAGTCGGCGGGGGCGGCCGGCGATCGAGTCCCGGAGGGGCCGACGTCGCGCGAGCGCGCCGAGGAGATCCTGGCCGATTTCCATGCCCGCTCGGCCGAGCACCTCCCGGCGAATCTGCGCTTGTCCAACCTGTCCGACGAGGCGGTGGCCGCGGGGCTTTTCCACGGGCGTGAGCGGGATTCGCTGATCGCGGGGATGGAGATCATTCGGCGCCGGACCGTGAGTGAGCAGATCCCCGGCGGCATGGTGGTGCGGCACACGCAGCTCGAGGGTGCGCTCGAGCTGGCGGCCGGTCGGCCGGTGGAGATGCTGCCGGGGCAGGGCAAGACGCTGATGTTCATGCTGCACTCCATGCGGCAGGCGGTCAGCGAGGGATCGGTGCTGCTGGTGACGACCGCCGACGGGCTGGCGCATCGTGAGTTCACCGAGTACCGGCGCGTGCTCGAACCCTTCGGTATCGACGTGCTGCGTGCCGATCAGGAGTCCGGGTTCGGACACAAGCCCGGTCGCCCCGCGATCGTGGTGGCCACCGGCGAGACGGTCGGGCATCTGTGCAATTCCGGTCAGGAGGCGCCGCCGCGCAGCGTGGTGATCGATGAGATGGACGCCGTCGTCGACCGCGGCGAGAAGACGTTCATCCGTTCGGAGAACCAGTCGGAGGCGGCCGCGCAGCCGACTGCCCGGGAGGTGTTCGATGCCCATGATTTTCTGGCCGACGCGCTGGCGAAGGGGCAGTTGTCACATGACGATTTCGGTCTGAAACGCCTCGCCGAAGAAATCGATATCGAACTGCCCGACGGAACCTTCGAGATCGGGGCCGACTACTGGTACGACGGGCAGGCGAGTCTCACCCCTGGTGGGGTGGAGAAGGTGCAGGCGCTACCGGGCGGGCAGCGCTGGCTGCAGGATATGGGGCGTTCGCGGCTGGAGATGGCCGCCGCCGCCGAGTTCACCTCCCGAAACAAGACCCACTATGTGATGGATCAGGGCAAGATCGTCATCATCGATCAGGGCGAACACGGCCTGCAGCGCAATCCGAAGACCTCGAGTGAAACCCGGTGGAGCGCCGAGGAGGGCAAGGCCGGTCTCGCCCAGGCCGTGGAGGCCAAGGAAATCCGCGCCGCCGAGGCGATCGGGATGAGCGCCGAACAGCACGGGATCGTGCTCCGCGCCGATACCGACTCCGCCACAAGTATCACCGCCGCCGAGATCTACGGCACCGATCGCTTCTTCGACCACGTCACGGGTGCCTCGGGCACCCTCGCCGACCTCGGTGGTGTCCTGAAAACCGTCTACAACCTCGACGCGCCGCACCGTGTCGACCCCTACAACCCCGTACGGCTGGTCGAGGGCGCCCCCGAGGTGCACGAGAACACCCGGGCCAAACTCCACGCTCTCGCCGAATCCGCCCACGCCATGTGGGACGGCGGCCACGGCCGGTTCCAGGAAATCCTCTGCCACCGTAATGATCTGGTGGAAAAGCAGGTGAACGCACTGGTGCGGGCCGGTGTGCCGCGCGAGGTGATCGAAGCCGTCGACGCCACCCGTATCGCGAAGTGGGGTGCGGACTGGGAAGCGCGGCTACAGAACGTTTTCGACGCCGCCGGTGCGCAGGGCAAGATCCTGGTGATCAACCGGCAGGGCCAGCGCGGCGTCGATATCTCCCCCTCCGACGAGGTACTGGCCCAGGGCGGCATGCACGTCTGGATGACCGAGGTTCCCGAACAGTCCTACATCTACGAGCAGGGCAAGAACCGCACCGCACGCAACGGCGCACCCGGCAGCGCGCAAGCATTCATGTCCCCACAGGACGGGATCATCCGCAACGCCGTGCACCTGAGTGGGGTCCGCGAAACCGCGGTGTCCTACGAACAGGCCGTCGGTGCACACCGCGCGGACCCGACCCCCGAAACACACCACGCCGTCGTCGAGTCCGCGGACGCGCTGGCCTCGCTCGTACCCGGGCTGCAGGAACGCGCCCACCATCAGCAGACCGCGCAGTTCCTGCTCCGGTACGCCCCCCTCTCCGAGCCCGAGGCGCTCCTCGAGGCCGTCACACCGTGGCATCCGGACAACGCCGACCTCGCCGGGCCCGACACCACCGCCCACCGCGTGAGCAGGCTGGCCGGCCTGCTCGGTGTTACACCGTCCGCACTTGCCGCCGCCGCGGCGTCCATGCCCGAAGCCGAGTCACTGCCCGGGGACGACGCGATATCCGGGGGCGACGACTCCTACACCAAAGGTATGCACACCGACACCGGCGATCCGCTTCGCGAACTCCTGCGCCGCGCCGCTGTCCCACCCGCAGCGGTCGAAGCTCTGCAGCAGTCCATCGACGCCACCGCACCCGGCCGAGCCGTCCGGTACGCGCTGCTCACCGACGAACAGGCCCTCGACCACCTCACCTCGCGCCGTGCACAGCTCGCCGGTGCCCTCGGCTGGGCTGCCGCGGAGGTCGAAGGCGCCGAGGGACTGCGCCAGGTCGGCGATGCCGCAACCGCCGCCCAGCGCCAACTGGCCCGGGCGCTGACGGCGGCGGCCGATCCCGGGCCTGCCTCCGAGCGAGGCCCCGGCCCTTCCTCCGACTTGTCTCCCACACTCGCCGAGGTCAGCGCTACCGTGGCCCGCGACATCCTGGGCGAAGCCCTCCGGGGAGAGGTATCCGGCGGTGCGGCGAATCGGCAGTACGGCCCGGAAAGCGCACGCGCCGACCGAACCGTTCCCAATGCGGACGTCGTCGACGCGGCCGCGCACTATTTCGCCATCACCGCCCTGCTCGACCTGGTCACCGAGATCCACCGCCGCAGCCCCAACAATTGCGTCGACAACGGCGTCACCGGTATGCGCGTGCTCTTCCCCGACAAAGCCGGCCACTTCACCATGCCGCCGGGCGGACTCGCTTTGCGGGGACGCGACTGGGCCACCACCCGACAGTCGTTCCGCAACGGCGCACCGCAGGAGTCCCGCTCGCTCGACGACGCCGTCGCCCCGCTGAAACAACGTCCTGGAGGTGCCCAGGTCCTGGTCTACCGGTGGAAGAACTCCGAGGGCCGCAGCACCGACGCCGACAACCATCTCGTCGTACTGGTCAACGACAGCACCGACCCCGCCCGGCCGAACCTGAAAGTGGTCGATCTCGCCGCATCGCCGGACGGCGACTACACCAACGATTTCGGCCCCGAGCACCTCGCCGACCGCCGCGCGTTGCTCAACCGGGCCGTCCCCTTTGCCACCTGGCAGCGTGAGCAAGAGCGCTACCTCGGCAGGCTGCCCGCGGCCGGCCGCCGATTCTGGACCATAGACTTCGACGCGGCCGGTGAACTCGTGCCCGCCGGCGACCCCGGCACCGCAGCCATGACCGAGCGGCCGGAGGTGAGTCCGGAACAGGAGCGGGCAGTCGAGGAAGCATCGGCACCAGTGACCGGCGCCCGGACACCACAGCAACCCGACCGGCCACCCGGATCACGCATCAACGCTTCGAACTCCGCCCGGGGTGCGGAGCCCGCCCGTGTCGGTGCCCGTCCATCCGAGAACGCGGCCCCTGCCGAGCCCGCGGCAACCGCACGGCGGTCGCAGTCCGCGGACGCCGAGATCGAGGCCGGGGCCGATGCCGGTGGGCCGAACTGGCGGGTGCGACGCCTGCGGGACGAGATCGAGCTGGCGCGGTACCTGTATCACAAGGAGGAGACGAAGCAGGCGGCGCGGGCGATGATCGTCCGCATGCGTGAGGTACTCACCGCATTGCACCCGGATGCCACCGCGGACCAGATCGAACGCGCGTTCCTCGCACCGGAGCGAGTCATGGACGGGATGGTGCCGCGCTCGGTGTCGTTGGATGAGCTGCTGGCGGACGGAAACCTCCGACAGCTGATGCAGGCGTTGTACAACCCCCTCGTGCGGCGGGGTGATCTGGTGCCGGAGTTCGAAGGTACCGAGTACGCCGTGCCGATGCTGTATGCCGGCCTCGCGCGCTTGATGAACGACCGCGGTAAGCAACAGAGCTGGGAAGAAAGAGCCCGGGAGCTGGGACTCGATGATATCGCCCTGCGGGAGGTCCGAGACCGGATCACCGGTGGCGACCCGCAGCGTGATATCGGCGAAGCAGAACTGAAGGACATCGTGAATCAGGCCCACGATGCCCCCGATCTGGACGATATCGTGGCCGAGCGCACCTGGAGCAGCGCGGAAGAGCGCGAGTTCGGCCTGCGGCACCGGGTGCGTCTGGGAATCACCGTCCAGGACTGGGCGCTGCTGGGAATGCCATTGTCACGCTGGGAAATCCAAGCGATACCCGGTGACCTGGTCGCACTGCGCAAGAGCCGGCTCGACCCACGCCGGGAACTGCGCCGCGACGAGCATGGACTCGTCCGCGAGGATATCCTCGAAGACCGCCTCCGCTTCGAAGATCAGCTCCGCGGTGGCAGCGGAATCGCCGATACCGCCGGGTCCGTGCGCTTTGTCATCCCCGTGTACGCGTATGACGGCAACGGTCGCCGGATGCGCGACGAATCGGGCAATGCAGTGGTCACCGATGTCTTCGTCTACCGCGACGCCGGACTGGTCGATGCCGAAACTGCCCTGGCGCTCGACCCCGGCGAGTTCGCCGTTCCGCTCCCCTGGGGAACCGGCTCCTCGACGGTGACGTTCGACAAGGAAGGCCGGCTGTTCCGTGAACTCGCTGTCGAACGGGGCATTCCGCTGCTGGCCGGGATCTCGGGCAGTGCCGCCCGGCTGGCTTCCGCATTCCGTTGGCTGCGACCAGCGGGCGTCGACCCCGTGGATTTCGCCGGGGCGATTCTGGCCAAGCTGTCACCGATCCACCATTCGATGTACGAGCAGCTCCGCGGTATGCAGTTGACCGGTCTGCGGCTGCCGCTGGTCGACGAAGCCGTATCACGGGCCCGCCGCCACGGCGCCGTGGACGAGATGTTCGCGGCCCTGTCCGAACAGTTCGACCACCCCCTGCTACACCATGCCTCCGGGATCGCCTCGTTCACTCGACCCGATGATGGCGACACACCGCGAGCGATGACCGGACGCGATGAGACCGGCCCCGCCGGAGCAATCGGAAGCACGCTGCACGAGCCGGGTGGGGGCGATGCCGGGTCACCTGGCTGGATCGGGAGCAGACCCTCCGATTCCGGTGCTCGTCCGGAGGAGTCGTCGAGTGGTGAGTCGCGGGGACTCGAACTGGTGGGACCGGTCGATGCGCGGTCGGGCCTGCCGGCGTATGTCGAGCCCGATGACGACCTGTATCGGCGGGCGAAGGAAATTCTCGCGGATCATTGGGGGAGTGGAACCGATCCCGGTGATCTTGTACCACTCCGGCAGGTGAATCGGCGTGCGGGTCGCTCGGCGCGGGTTGCCGGTGCCACGGCGAGCCTCGCGACCAGGAATGCTCTCTACGTCCATAGTCTGAGCGGCGACGAGCTGCGGACCCTGGTGCGGGCGTGGCCCGAATTCGTCGGCAAAGCGGGCGGATTTCCGCGACAGGTACGCGATCAGGCCAATCGGTGGGCCCTGGCCAGGGCGATTGCCAGGTTCGAGGATGCGGAGTCCGCGGATCGGCTGTCTCGCCGTGATCGGGCCCTGCGGGACCACGTGTTCAATGCCCGAGATCTGTTGATCAGAGCGAGAAACCGCGTGGTGACGTTGAATACGCCCGGTGTCCCGGCGCCCACGGTGCTGCTCGAATGGTTCGATGCCGAGGACCCGGGTGCCGGATCGGCCATCGTCTCGATCGGCAGTGCGGACCCGGTGGCGGAGGCGTGGCACGTGGACGGGTCGGCCGGGAATCTGCGGCGACTCGATCAGCGTGTGCAGTTGGCGGCCAACCATTACGAGGTGGCCGCCCGGGCGAATCCGGATCGGCCGGTTCGGGTGGTGGTGTGGTCCGGGACCGACGGCCATCGCCTGGCAGCCGATATGGCGGCGCTGGCCACCGTGCCCGCTCCGGCGCCGGTGGTAGGGACCCAGCTCGTCGTCCACGGCGGCGGCGGTCGTGCGGCGAAGAAGGCACTGTCGTACGAGGCGATCACCCGGACCGTCGACTCGGTGGTCGTCTGTGGCGAATCGAATATCACCGCGCTCGGTGATCGGACGGCAGACCTCGAATCGCATACGAAGCTGTACTTCGGAGCAGCGTCTCAGCCGGGTAGCCCCGCCGAGCCGGTGCCAGGGGCGGGCACACAATTGTCCTGCCGGTTCCCCCTGTCGAACTTCGGTCAGGCGAACAGCCTGGTGCGCAGCGCACGCATCCGGATGCTGCCGGATTTCAAGCTGCTGTTCGAATTCGGCAAGCCGCTCGTCGATGAATTCCTGAGCTATATCGACGAGCGGGTCCACGCGCCGACGGAGGCGCTGGGAAACCTGGGCGCCATTCTGGCCGATCGGCCAGACCTGCTGGCGCTGTACAGCCCGTCGGCCCGGCCGGTCGGTTTCGCGCACTATCTTCGGCGCGGAGCGGACAGCCGCGCCGAGTCGCCCTACGACGACATTCTGCCGCGGGATCCGGGCACCGGCAGGCCGAACTCGGAGGCGACCGAGGCGGATCGTGTGCTCGCCGCGGCGGCAATCGCGAAATACGAAGGCCGGCCCGCCGACCCCACGGTTTTGCTTCATCGCGGGCTTGCGGACGACGTCACCCGGGCGGCCGAACTGGCCCGGCGCAACCGGGACTGGTGGCAGAACCTGACCAGCGAACACCAGCGCGCCATGGTGGCCGCCCACCCAGAGGTGATGGGGAACGCACCGGGAATTCCGTCCGGGGTGGCCACCTATGCCAACGACCACCTGCGCCGGCGGACCTGGTCGGACATCCGTACAGATGTTGTCGCGGAGGGCGTCGGCAAAGGCTTCGGGATACGCCTCGGAACGAGCGACCGATCGGCGGTGTTCCGGAATCTCTACGCCGTCGAGGAGGCTCTGACCCGTGCGGTCACCGTCCACCGCGATATTCCGCAACCGATCGTGTCCACGACCGCCCTGGACCCGGCGGCCTTCGGCGGCAACGGATCCGGGGTGTTCGTCATCGGCAACACCACACCCGAAGACGCCGACCACGTGATCTGGTACGTGGACGGCGTGAACACGCGGCTGCAGTCGCTGTTGTTGCGCTTGGAGCAGGCACGGAACCTGTACGAGGAGATGCTGCGAACCGATCCTTCGGCAACGATCGCGGTGGTGTGCTGGCTCGGATACGAGGCGCCGGCGAATCTGAAGGAGCATCGGGCCGCGACGCCGGCCCTGGCGGCGGTCGGAGGGCAGGCGTTCGCGCGCGATGTCCTGGCCCTTCGTGCGTTGTCCGCCGCCAAGATGTCGATGATCGGTTACAGCTATGGGTCGGTGGTGGTGTCGGAGGCTACCGTGGGCGGCCGGCTGGACGGCGTTTTCGAGCACGGCGTGGTGCTCGGTTCGCCGGGGCGCGGCTGGCGCTACGACCCCACCGCCGACCGCAGCTGCCGGAACAGATGGGTGATAGCGCAATCCGGCGATCCGATACCCGCGCTCGGTGCGGCCAGCCCCGACCTGCACGGCCGGCGGGCCGGTGGCCTGCCCCTCGGCCTGGGCGTCGACCCGGCGACCGATCCGACGGCGGTGCGGTTACGGGGCGAACGGTGCTTCCCGGACACGCTGATGAGTCCCGACTACGGCCACATCCAATATTTGGGCTATGCGCTGCCCGCGGCGGCCCAGCCCAACGAGTCGCTGCGCAATCTCGCGCTGGTGCTGACCGGCCGGGGTGACGAGGCACTTCGCGAACAGCGCCGTCCCCTCGTCGACGATCCGCCGTGGACGCACAACCTGCACGCCCCCCTGATCGACCCGGCCGCCGACCGTCGTGCACCGCAACTCGATCCGCCACCGGCGCTGATCGGCCGACGGCCGAGCCGGCGGACTCGGGCCACCGATACCGCGAGCGAACCGTCCGGGCGGACACCGACGCCGTGGAGCAGATCCGCCGGGCCCGGCACCAGCTCGGCGGGATCGGCGCCGGAGGGCGGGGCGCGGGCGGCACCGTCGTCGCACCCCTCGGATACCGGGCAGCGGGGGCCGGTGACGGTCAACGGCCTCATCGGCAGTCGTCCCCCGTCCGAACCCGCCACCGGCCAGGAGGAATCCGGCGGGCGTGCGGCGACGCCACGGACCTCCGGACAATCCGGTCCCGATGCGCCGCGCAACCCTGAGCCGCCCTTGGTGAATCCGGCGACCTACCTATCCGCCGACGCGCCCCGGCCGGATATCTCGCCGGCGGAGCGGGAGGTACTCGGCGAGCCGGGACGGTCACACGTGGGCGTGGAGGCCGAAAACTTCCCTTTGCCCGGAAGATTGGACCGGAAAACCCGTCCGCACACCGCCGAGGCCGCCGCGGAACTCGACCGGCTCGCCGAATTCGCCCAGGACCAGGCCGACTGGGCCAACACCGTGGTCGCAGATCTTCGTGGGCTCGGGCATCCTCCCGGCCCGGCCGATTGGGAGCAGGAGTTCTGGAAGATCACCGACCAGCGCACCACGACAACTGCCTCGGAGGCCGGGCTGGACGCTCTGTCCGAAGCGATCGACCGGCCCCGCCGTACCAGACTCGGAGAGATTCCCCGCTACGGTGAAGGCCCGATATGGATTCCGGGGAGGCAAATGCCGGTGGGATTGCCGACCTGGGCCCAGGAAACCTTCGCCGCCGCTGGTGCACGGGTCCCGCGGCGATTCACCGCCGAGGGCGTCAGCGGAGACATCCTCGAAACCCGCATTCGCCTCACCGACGGCACGACCGCCCTCGGACGAAGGCTCATCCGTGGCGAAACCGCCGAAAACCTCGCACAGGAAATCCGGCAGCGCCGCGCCGAACGAACGGGGAAACTCCCCTTCGCTGGACCGGCCTTGGCTCCCGGCCAGGTGTTCTCCGAAACGTCCCCTCAGGAAGAACGCACGCGAATTCTCAACGACGCATTCGCCCAGCTCGCCGCGCCCGGGGAATTCACCACAGCCACCTGGGCCGAGATCGCCTACAAGCTGTTCCACGCACCACAGCGAAAATCTGGATCCGACGCGGTCATCCGGTCCTTCATGGCTGCTGCCGGCATTCACCACCTCGGCCGGGTCCCCGATTTCCCCCACGATATCGATCTAGTCGCCATGGTTACGAGCCAGGACGAGTTCATCGCCCTCATCGTCGAGCACGGCAACAGCGCCGGTGGACTGGGCAGCCACCCGAGTACCGAGCCGGTCGGCGACGCCCCTGCGCCCGGCGGCGCGATCGGTCGGAGACCGAGCGATGATGCCGCGGGTGCAGCGGATGCCGGACCGGGGTGGGCGGCGGTCGAGAGCCTGCGGCGCGATGTGTTCGCGGGGCATACCACGATTGCCGATATCGGTGACGCTCTGCAGGCGGAGTTGCGGGCGTTGCCCGGCGGCGAGGACCACAGCGTGCTCGGGTTCGATCGGGCCGACGCGGATGTGGATATCGGCGAGTTGCGGGTGTATGCGCAGGCGATGCTGGATATCTGCACAGTCTTCCCCGGGCATACGAAGCGCTCGATCGTGCTCGATCGACACGACTTGCCGCGGCACATCAGGACGTACGACTCTTCTTATCCCGCCGAGCGGCAGCGGCAGATCGTCCTGGATCTCCGGACCGGTCGATTGAGAGGCGAACCCAAGCGTTTCCCCATGGCTATCTTCCCGGTGAGGGAGCGCCCCGGTGATTCCGCAGAACGCGCGACATATGGGTGGACCGTGCGTGATCTGTTGCCGCATTGCGGTATTCCGGGTTGGGAGTACGCCCACCAGTTGGTGCTGCCGACGTTGATGGAATCCTTCGAGCAGGACTTCGCGGACACTGCGCGGCCGGTCGAGAGACAGCGCGGTCCGCATCGGGAAGCATTCGATGATTGGCGAGTCCTGCAGGGTCTCGGCAGAAGCGACTTGGCGCGCGCGCTCGGCCGGGAGTACACAGTGGCCGTCGGGGTGGCTGCGGCATTCGCTGGGGGCCGTGCCGTGGCGGGCAGCCCCGCTGGGCGGCTGTACGAATCAGTGGCAGCTCAGGACGGGATCGAGAAGCATCCGATCGCAGGGGACGCACCGATCGGTGAGCTGCGGGAGGCGACGAATGCCGAGAAGCTCGGGGTGCCAGCGGATCTGGTGGATGAATTCTCCGTCATCGGCGCCGATGCGGACCTCGGTGATCCGGATGTCGTGGCGCGGGTCAACGCGGCAGTGGGGGATACGCTACAGGTACTCCTGCGTGGTGTCCCGGGACACGAGAACATCAAAGTCTTCGGTTTCGATTCGCCGCATCTCGACACCGACGTGGTGAAAGAAGTCGCCAGGGGGATGGTCTGGCTGATGCGGACGTATCCGGATACCGATATTCGCGAGGTCGGTTTCGGTGACCTCAGCCATGAGGACGACTATGCCAAAGCGGGGACTCTGCCGGCGCACGGTGCCGTCCGGTGCTACACCAAGTCGATCGTTTTCGACACCACATGGGCCGGGAGCGCCGGCGAAGTTCGCAAGCAGGCCCGGCGCGCGGTCGACACAGGTCTGCATCCCGAGAGTTTCCTGCTGCGGCCGGTCATCGCCTATACCGCACACGAATATATGCACGCACTCGGCGTGGCGGGCAGCAACGACGGCGAGGTGGCCGCCCTCGAAGCCCTGGCCGATCTGTACCTCGCGGAGGAGCGCGGCGAAGCGACGCCGGCCGGCTGGCCGGCCTGGCTGCGCACTGTGATCCCCGCCTACGGCTTCGACGAGGCCGGTCGGTTCATAGCCGAAGAATCGGTGGCCGACGGCGGGGCCGATGTCGCCGTCCGCCGCTATGTGCTCGGGCCGCAGGCCGAAGTCGGAGCACCGAGCCTGGTCCAGCACGATCTGCTCGTCGAGGCCGCGGCCCGCAACGCGCAGCACGGCCGGTGGGAGTCGGTGCTGGACGCACACAGGTTCCGGAGCAATGAGTCCCTCCTGCGGCGCCATCGCCGAGCCGACACGATGATCGATGTCGCCGGTCCGGCGTTCGATGCCGCCAGGGCACGGGTTCTCGGTGCGGCAGATACCTCCGATTACGCGCATTCCGATCGGCCGGAAAGGCCGCAACCCTCGGATGCCGGTGAGGGGGACGGTTCCCGGTCCGAGGAGTCGCGGGGAAACATGGGCGACGGCCTCATCGGCAGGCGCCCCTCGGCCGTACCGCCCGCGCAGCGGTACGGACCGGGAATCTCCGATGAATGGTCGGAGCTGATCGAAGCGGGGACCTCGCGGCTGGGGCGCAACCGTGCGATCGGTGCCCGGTTACAGTCGGTTCTGCGTGCCCTCCCCGGCCATGACGATGTGGTCGTGAAGTTCGACGATTCCCGCTTGACACCGGAGGTGCTCGCGGAGTTCGCGCGGGCGTGGGTGACGCTGTTCACCGGATTCCCGGACGTGGATGTTCCGGTCATCGAGCCGTCTGTGCTGTGGGAAAGTGAGGCGGTGTCGGCGTTCGCCTCCGATGATCCGCGGCGTACGCGGGTGGCCGGTTCGTCGGCAGAGCAGGAACCGCCCCAGGTGCTGGCGCTGTATGTGAATCGCCGGTTCTTCCTGAAACCGGATGTTTTTCAGTCGGAATCGGGTGGGACCGGCACACCGGATGATCCGTACGATGACTACTTCCTGGACCACGTGAACCGGGCCGTGGCCGCGGGTGAACTGCCGGAGATGGTGCAGGTTCGGCCGGCCTACGCGGTCGCAGTGCTGGCATTCGCCGTAGCGCTTAACATTTCGCGTGGCCGGCGGGCCCATCCGGCCGTGGACGAATTATTGCGCGAGGCATTCGCCGGTACGGGTCGTCCACAGCACGGGCCGGAGTTCCGGCGGTGGCAGCTCGAGATGCTGCCGGATGCGGTCGAATGGTCCACGGGTGTACTGGACAAGTCGAAGGCGCTGGCGCTGGGGCTGTTGAGTACGGAGTTGCCGGTGAGTACGGAGTTGCCGGATCAGGAGAAAGCGCTGCTGACCGGGCTGGCCGGACTGCTGGATGCGCACGACGGGTCGGCGTCGCGCGGCGTGGCCGCATCCGATACCGGCCCCGTACCCCTGCCCGAACCCGGAAACGCGGCATTGATGCCCGCCATGGTGATCGATGACGAGTGGGCGGCCCTGTCGACCGGGCACGACATCGCGACACATCTGCGCAATGTGCTGTATGCCGAAACCGGACGGCATTTCGAGGTGGCCGGGTTCGATTCGGAACCGGACCTGGACGTATTGCGGGAATACGCGCGGACCGCCTTCGAGTTCCGCGACGATCTGGTGGCCTACAACGTGCCCGAAATCGCCATCATCGATACCAAGAAGGCCGGCGGCACTCGGTCATTGGGGTATGCCGAACTCGCCTACGACGAAGAGGCGACACCGCGGCGGTATGAATACGAGCGCCCCGGTGAGACCGCGGTCCGCCTCATCCACGCCCGGCGACTGGTGCTGGATCGCAACTATGCCAGGAACGCCGAGAATTTCTGGCGTGCCAAGACTATCGCGGCAGACATCGGCTACCACCCCGATAGTGGCCGGCATCGTCCTGTGCGAGCGTTGGTATTGCACGAACTGGGTCATGCAGCCGACTTCGCGGGGCATGGGGTGGCTCGCACGCTGATCGCACATGCGCTGCCGGGGCATTACATCGCAGAACGCCTGGGCCCGGCCACGGAAGCCGGCTACCAGGAGTGGCTGCACAACCAACTCTGCGGATACAGCTTCCACGCCGACGGGCAGCTGAACCCCGCGGAAGCGATTGCGGAAGCATTTTCCGACGTCCGGTCGCGGGGCTACGACAACGTCGGGGACGCGACGCGGATCATCTACGACCTGACGGTCAACGCCGCCGATAATTCACCGGCCGGGAGGGTGCGTCGATTTCTCGACCGCTGGCGATTCGGTGCCGCGCGGTATCACCGCGGCGCCGGCGGCACGATCACCCGGCGGACATCCCGGTCCTCCGAGCAGGACTTCGCGGACACTGCGCGGCCGGTCGAGAGACAGCGCGGTCCGCACCGGGAAGCATTCGATGATTGGCGAGTCCTGCAGGGTCTCGGCAGAAGCGATTTCCCGCGCGCGCTCGGCCGGGAGTACACAGTGGCCGCCGGGGTGGCTGCGGCATTCGCCGGGGGCCGTGCCGTGGCGGGCAGCCCCGCTGCTGAAGGTGTGTCGCCGCCCGGCGAATCCTCGGATGAACGAATCGGCGCACGTCCATCGCCCTGGCATCCGTACTCGGAAACACCGCCGTCGCAGCGCCGTTCCAGCGACGAGCCCGGCAACGAATTTCCCGGCGGGGAGCAGTACCGTACGCGCCGAGCTCGTGCCGTAGCCCAAGCGTGCGCCGAGTCAGGCGTCGACACGCCACAAGGGCGCGCCGCGGTAGCTCGCGCATACGATGTCACCTATCGGTCGATCGCGCCGTTCATCGTCAAGCACGGCATAGCCATTGCCCAGGACTGTGCGAGGGATGTGCAACGATCCGGCGGACGGGGACCGACAGTGGTCTACCTCGCCCGGGACGGTTATGCGCTGGCCGAAACAGCGGCCGTGTGGGATCCCGAATTCTTCGGTGGACACTGCACGATACTCCCGATATCACGGCACATGATGGCTGCCGTCGTGCACGATGCGGACGAACTCTCCGATGACGAGCGGCGGATTTTCGCCGAGCGGCTGAAGTTCCGGTCGCAGGTGCACGATGCGGATCTGTCGGGAGCCAAGGAAAGATTCCTCGAGATGGCGCTCGCGTACGGCGTGCCATTGACGGTACCGGGTAGCGAGATCGTACTCGTGGACACCGGATTGAAGGGCACCACACAGGACGCTCTCTCCGCGCTGTTCCCCGAAGTCACCTTCCGCGGCCGCTACGTCGCGTTCATGCCGCATCCGGACTCCGCCAATACCGGATCCATGCAAGGATATGCGATGCACCTCTCCGAAGAGGAAAGCAACGGCGGTAGGGATTTTCCGGATCTACCCGGCGACCCTGGTCTCACTTTCGGTCACGTCGAGGCACACAAGATCATCGAGTATCTGCTCTCCGGGACCCGTTCGAGTGCACGAGAATTCCGATTCATCGATATAGCGGGCCGGCCTGCGGTGCGCGCGAAACAGGACCGTGAATCACCTCCGGTCGACGAGCTCAATCCGCTGCGTATAGTCGGCGAATACGCAGACGACGCAGTCCGGCTGGCGGTAGGCGATGCGAACTTCTATGCCGTACACGATCTGGCCCGACGTGTCGCCGGCATGCGGGATCACGGCGCCGACTGGGAAACGGCTATCGACCGGCAGACAGAATTCGCACTCGGACAGATGCGGTCCTGGATCTCCCGGACCAGCACCGATGAGACCTTCAACGAATTGCTGGATTCGTTCGTACCACGGGCAGACCGTCATGAGGTGCGGGCGCTGCGACGCGCGATCGACGAGCGCGGGATCGACGAAGATCAGGCGCGGGCCATCTGGGAAGACTATGACCAGCTGTCTACGCAGGCGGCGAGAACCGCATTTGCCGAACAGTTCGGCGTCACCGACGGTGTGACCGCGGAGCCAGAGCCCGAGTTCCCGGGTCCGGACCCCGGCTCCGACGGCATCGGCAGCCGGCCTTCAGACGTTCTGAGAGCCGAACCCCGCGTCGAACCCGGAAACTTCCCCCTGCCAGGTAGATTCGACCGGTACACCCGCCCCCATACCGCCGGGTTCGCAGCGGAACTCGACCGATTCGGCGGATTCTCCCAGTACTTGGCCGACTGGGCCAATGCCATGCTCGCAGACCTCCGCGGGCTCGCCCATCCCCCCACCCCCACCGATTGGAAATACGCTTTCCGGAAGATCGCCGAGCAACGCACCACCGCACCCGCCTCGAAAGCCGGAACAGCGGCTCTGTCGCAGCCGATTACCAGACCCGGCCGTGACATATTCGGAACTCTTCCCCACTTCGGTGACGGTCCGGTACAGGATCCGGTGACGCAGAAGTGGTTGCGCTTGCCGACTTGGGCCCAGGAAACCTACGCCGCTGCCGGCGCATACGCCCAGCGACGGTTCATCGCCGAAGGCGTCACCGGAGATGTACTCGAGACCACCGTCCACCTCGCGGACGGCACAACCGCCCTCGGGAGATCACTCGCTCGCGGAGCGACCGCCGAAGCTTTCGAAACAGAATTCCGACAGTTCCTGGGGGAACAGCACGGGACCACAACCCGCAACCGGCCACCACTGGGCGCCGACAACGTATTGTCCATCACCACCAGCCCGGAAGAAAGCTCGCGGATCCTGGACGACGCATTCAACCAACTCGCCGCATCCGGCGAATTCACCACTGCCATCTGGGCCGACATCGCCTACAAGCTCTATCACGCACCACAACGAGCATCCGGGTCCGACGCGGTCACACGCGCCTTCATGGCTGCCGTTGCCGTCCATCGCCTGGGCCGGGTACCAACCTTCCCCCACGACATAGACCTACTCGCCATGACCACGCGCCAAGACGAGTTCATCACCCTCATCGTCGAACACGACCACACCACCGGTCGGCCCATCTCTCCTGAGTCACACGCGCGAGGCGCGGGCGCCGAGTGTGGTGCGGCCGACGCAGACTCGACAACACCGTGGTCGTCACCGCCAGGCGGGACTGCGCCGAGTGGGGGCGGCGCCGGCACGAACCACAAGCCCCGGGGAAGTACAGGCAACGAACGTATCGGCAGGCGTCCATCGTCGGAGTCCGGCGCCGACGACAAGAAATCCGGCCGGTGGCGGGCGACACCGTGGAAGTCCGAGCGAACCGGTCCTGGTACGCCGGACCCGATCCCCACGAATATCGGATATTCCGACGATTCGACCGGAGTTGTCCGGGCCGAGATCCCGGTTGAGGGCCCGGATAGAAAAGCCGATGACCTGGCCGGGACGGGCAGTATCGAGGATCTGCCCGCGCGCGCGGATGAGGTGGAGTGGGCGGCCGAGCGGGCACTGTCCGCAGACCCCCTAACCCTGACGGACCCCGACGGTGGACCGTTGTGGGGCATCAGGGACGAGAACCACGTGGCACAGCTGCTCTATCACCGGCCATCGAGCATCGAGGCCGCGCGGGCGATGCTCGATCGTTTGCGTGAGGTTCTTGCCGTACTACATTTCGGCAAGTCGTTCGATCAGCTCGATGGCGCACAACGTCAAGCGATCGATAACGCCTTCTACGCGCCGGAGAAAGCATTGCAGGGCGGAATGGTGTTGCGCTCTGTGCCGTTGGATGAATTGCGGACGAAAGGAAACCTGCGAGAAGTCATGGCCGCGGTGCTCAACGCGATCGTACGAAGCCGGCAGATACCGAACAGCTCCGGCACCACGCTGGACGAAGGTTTGGCTAAATTGCTGAACCGACGTGATTGGGCCGAATCAGCGGGCCGGTTGGGGCTCGATGTCGATGCACTGAACTGGTTGCGTGAAAGGATTATCGGTGGCGATGAGCAGGTAGTGATCACTGCACGGGATATCGGCGCCGACCGCAACGCGGTGAGCGAGCCCCGCTATATCGCCATCGCCGACGAGCTCACCAGGAGTTACGAGGATCGACGGGTACGTGAAGCGTCCGATCAGAAACGTTGGAGCATAGTCGCCCAGCATCGGTACTTGCATGGAAGGCCGTTGTCGCTACGGGAGTATGAGGCGATCGCCCCGGGTGGTCTGGTCGCATTCCGTTTCACCGAACTTCTTTTCACCCGGATCCGTCCGGAAGAGATCCCCCGCGATGATCGGGGCCTGGTCGATGTGGAAACGCTGGCATCCCAGCTCCGAGCCGAGGACCCGACGTTGCGCTATATCGTCCCGGCCTACTCGTTCTCGGCCACCGGACTACATGTTCGGGACGAACTCATGAACGCCCAGGTGTACGAACTTCTGGCCTACTACGAGGAAGGTGTCGTCGACGCCACCACCGCGGCGCGGCTCGATCGGGGCAAATACTTTGTTTCACCCTCGTGGGTTCCCGGTATGGCGAGGGTCGGCTTCGACAAGAGCGGTGAGTGGGCCCAGGAAATGTCCGAGCAAGGCAAGGTGGCGCGGGCCGGGATTTCGGGTACCACGGCACGGATGGCGGCTCGGTTCCGCTGGATCAGACCGCCGGGTGTCGCCGAAATGGATTTCGCCGCGGCGATTCTGGCGTTCATCCTGCCGGTGCATCACTCTCTCGAGGAGGCGGTGCGGGGGATGGAGATGGCCGGCCTGCCGGTGGTCGACATTGCCCCGGGCAGTGGGCCCGCGGAACTGTATCGGGCGATAGCGGCACGATTCGGTATTCCTACGCGCGATCCCCTCCGAAGCATCGGCTGGAAGCCGCTACGTTCTGTTGTTGATCCAATGTCGCGCCGCCGCCTCCCGGAGTCGGTTTTCGGCCTGATCGGATACGCGGATCGCCCCGGGGTCGATGAGATCGTCCTCGACAAGGGCTGGTCCGACGCAATGGGTCTACGGGTCGGTGATCGTTGGGCGCCGGTGCCATTCGACGGTATGCGCCGCCGATACGAGTCGATGCTGGAACAGGTGCTTCCGGGCCGGGATGTCGAGTTGTTCGGATTCTCGGGGCGAGCAGATCAGGCTTCCGGCGCCCCGCCACCGGACGTGCTGGTGCTGCGCGAGTTGGCGCGCGGGCTCGCGGACGGGTTTGCGGAGTCGCCGGATGCCCGGGTGGATGTGCGGCGGATCGGGTTCGCCGATCTGGGACAGTACCGGATAGCGCGAACCGAGACCGGATCGGATCTGCAGGGGCGACTGTATGTGGAATCCATCACCTTCAATTCGCGGTTCGCGGCGGATGCGCAACGGATGGCCCTGTACATCGGGCGAGAGATCGATGCGGGGTATTTCCCGGAGGTATTCCGGGCCCGGCCGATCTACGCGGTGGCGGCGAACCAGGTAGGGCACGCACTGGACGCGGCGGGGAACCATTCGGCACGCCAGCAGATCAGCGCGATGATGCTGAAGCATTATCGGCAGCTGCTGCGCAAGGAAAAGCAGTGGTGGGAGCATTTGCCGCCGGCCGAGCAAGCGGAGTGGGGCCAGTGGTGGAAGCGGTTGCTGCCCCGGGTGAACAGCGATCCGCGGGGCCCCGCGGGCGAAGCCGGCGCCTATCCGGGCTGGCTGGCGGACACCTTTCCGGGGTACGTCGTCTCTCCCGCCGGGGTGCTGCTGCCGGGCGAAAAGGTGGCTGGTGACTACGCTGTGATGCAGGTGGCGAAACGAGCACGCGCCGACACCTATGTACCGGTGCACATCAGCGCGGAGACGCGCCTGGGCCATGATCTGCTGCTCCGGCAGATCCGGCGGCCTTCGGCGGCGAACTGGTTCGCCGAACTGATCGAGGCAGTCGAACGGGTCAGGCCGGGTGGGCCGCCGCTGTAAGGCGCGGGGTTCGCGGGCGGCGACCCCGGAAAGCCTCCTGCTATCGGCATCAAACCCGCCGCCGATTACCTCACCCCGCTCGTCGGCGGCTGGGACGCCCTGGCAGGCATCGGCAAACGCGTCCGGCTACTGGGCATCGACGACTTCGTCACCGCTCAGGACCGGAGATGCACGTCGGGCATCTGCGGACGACGATCATCGGTGACAGCCCGGCCCGCATCCTCGGCTACCTCGGCGCGGACGTGATCCGCGCGAACCATCTGGGCGACTGGGAACCCAGTTCGGAATGCTCATCCAGTACATCGCCGAGCACCCCGAAACCCCGGGCGTGGGTGACGCTGTTCACCGGATTCCCGGACGTGGATGTTCCGGTCATCGAGCCGTCTGTGCTGTGGGAAAGTGAGGCGGTGTCGGCGTTCGCCTCCGATGATCCGCGGCGTACGCGGGTGGCCGGTTCGTCGGCAGAGCAGGAACCGCCGCAGGTGCCGGCCGGCTACTTTATCGCCATCTGCAGGAACGCACCAGCCGGACGGCCTCGTCGACGGAACGGTAGGCTCTTGCTCCGGTGTTGCCGGTGACTTCGATCCGCGCGATTTCCCTGGTCGAAACAGCCGCGACTGAGCGTGTAGGCCGGGTACACACGGCATTGACGGGCGCCGCACAGGCTGTTGTCAGGTTCTACGGGCAGGGTGGACCTCGAAATGATCCGAGGAGGTTCCCGTGATGGTTTACGCGACTGCTGCCGCCGGTTTCGCAGTACTGCTCTCTATGGTGTTGTCCAGCCAGCTGGCAACTGCCGCGCCGCGCACTTTGGTGCGGGTGTCCAACCGATGACCTGAGCGCGTTTCGTGCATCGACATCTCTTACACGTCGCGGCTTTCGGCAGTGCGGGGGAATACCCGTGATCCGGCAGCGGGCGCAGTCAGCGACCCAGGCTCGCGGGCTCGGGCGATGTGGAGTCGGCGCGGACCCAGGGCCAGGTCATCAACGCCCATACGGTGAGCAGCACGACGGTGACGGTGCCCAGATACCAGGGCCACGGTCCGAGCACATCCAGCAGGGACGGGGTCGAGGGTTTCCGATTGACGAAACCGTAGTTGGTGCCGGCCAGGGAATTGAAGGCGAAGGTGACCGCGACCCACGCCACTGTCGCCACCACCGCGAACCGGTAGCTGCGCCAGTCCGGGTGGATACCCACACCCCAGGTCAGGTAGATCGCCGCCCAGACGACGAGCAGGTGGATCGCCCAGAAGGCCAGGAACTCGTAGTGCGGGAAATCGGGGCTCTTCAACACCGGTGTCAGGAGTGCCTGCGTGCTCAAGGTCAGGCACCAGTAGTAGGTCAGCGCGTAGGCCCAGCGCCGATGGGACCACAGTGCGTATCCGGCGACGAGCGTCGCGAGATCGGTCAGGCGCAGCGGGACCGAGCCGCCGATCGTCGGTGGAGACATGGTGGCGACGTAGATCACCGCGTACAGGCCCAGGGTCACCGCGCCGAACACCTGGCCGGAGCGGGTTGCGGCAGGAGTGTTTCGTTGCCTTCGCCCGAGCAGTACGACGGCAATCGCCCCTGCCGCGAACACGGCGAACACGATCCAGTGCGATAGTCCGTACGCGGAGAATTCCCTCGCCGTCGATGGCTGCACGCCTGGCTACTCTAGTGGTACCGCCCCTTCTCACCTGGGTACGGTCGGCGGAAGCCGATAGCGGCGTCAGGCCAGCACACTGTCCACAGTGAGTTCGGTTCCGGTGGCGCGCCGCACCTGCTCGACGCTCACGCCGGGCGCGGTTTCGCGCAGGAGCACCCGTCCGCCGGCGATATCGAGCACGGCGAGGTCGGTGATCACCCGCTGCACGACGGCCTGGCCGGTCAGGGGCAGGGTGCAGGTGTCGACGATCTTGGGCGAGCCGTCGCGGGCGGTGTGTTCCATCAGCACGATCACCCGGCGGGCACCGTGGACGAGATCCATCGCGCCGCCCATACCTTTGACCATCGCGCCGGGAACCATCCAGTTCGCCAGATCGCCGGTGCGTGAGACCTGCATTCCGCCGAGGACCGCGGTGTCGATGTGGCCGCCGCGGATCATGCCGAACGACAGCGCCGAGTCGAAGAACGAGGCGCCGGGTTCGACCGTGACGGTCTCTTTGCCGGCGTTGACGAGGTCGGCGTCGACAGCGTCCTCGGTGGGGTAGGGGCCGGTGCCGAGGATGCCGTTCTCGCTGTGCAGCACCACCTTCACTCCATCGGGCAGGTGGTTCGGGATCAGGGTGGGCAGGCCGATGCCGAGGTTGACGTATTCGCCGGGGACGAGTTCGCGGGCCGCGCGGGCGGCCATTTCGGTGCGGGTCCAGCTCATCGGGTGCTCTCCTGCCGTACGGTGCGCTTCTCGATTCGTTTGTCCTGGGTTCCGGTGTGCACGATTCGCTGCACGAACACCCCCGGCAGGTGGACCTGCGCCGGGTCCAGCTCGCCGGGTGCCACGAGCCGCTCGACCTGGGCGATGGTCACCCGCCCTGCCATCGCCGCCGGCGGGTTGAAGTTCAGGGCCGCTTTCTCGAACACCAGGTTGCCTTCGGTATCGCCGACGGCAGCGTGAACCAGTGCGAAATCAGTGACGATGCCCTCCTCGAGGACGTACCGGCGGCCGCCGAAAACACGCACCTCCTTGGGCGGCGATGCGAGCGCGACCGACCCGTCGGGGGCGTAGCGCCACGGCAGACCACCCTCGCTGATGGGTGTCCCGACCCCGGCAGGTGTGTAGAAGGCGGGGATGCCCGCGCCGCCGGCGCGCAGCCGCTCGGCGAGTGTGCCCTGGGGGATGAGCTCGACTTCGAGTTCGCCGCCGAGGTACTGCCGGGCGAATTCCTTGTTCTCGCCCACGTAGGACGAGGTCACTCTGGCGATACGGCCGGCGGACAGCAGGATCCCCAGCCCGTGGTCGTCGACCCCGCAGTTGTTGGAGAACACTGCGAGGTCGGTGGCCTCGCCGGCGGCTATGGCCGCGATCAGTGCGTCGGGGATGCCGCATAATCCGAATCCGCCGACCGCCAGTGTCGCCCCCGAGCCGATATCGGCGACGGCAGCGGCGGCCGTGCCCACCACTTTCGATTCCATTCGTCACCATCTTCCGTGTATGCGTCCATTCAGTAGACGCTGATCCGACCTTGTCACGAGAGCATTTATGCCCGTGAAACGGCAAGTATCCAGGTGTGTCGAGTTGAGAATTGCTCATCGAATGGACAGGGCAGAAGGAACCGTTCAGTGAATGGACATATGGTGGGTACATGAACGCAGAACCGAACCCCACGGTGCTCGGGCGTGCGGCGTCCCTGCTGCGCGCGGTCGCCGCAGAGGGCGACGGGGGAGTGACGACCAGCGAACTGGCACGCCGGACCTCTCTGGCGCGTCCCACCGCGCATCGGCTCCTCGTCGCTTTGGCCGAGGAGGGTTTTCTGGACCGTGACGCCGGGTCGGGCCGGTGGTTTCTCGGCCCGGAACTGTTCCTCATGGGCTCACTGGCAGCCGAGCGCTACGATATCGCCGACGCGGCTCGTCCGGTTCTGCGCGAACTTGCCCGGCAGACCGGCGAGAGCGCGTTCCTGTCCGCCCGGCGCGGTGACGAGACGGTATGCCTGGCCGGCGAGGAAGGTAGCTTCCCGCTCCGCTCCCATGTGCTGCACGCAGGTATCCGGTTCCCCCTCGGCGTCGCATCGGCAGGCCTGGTGCTCCTCGCGCACTTGCCCGATCGCGAGATCGAGGACTATCTCGGCCGCACCGACCTGAGCACGGAATGGGGCGCGGCCCACGCACGCCATGAGCTCGCGCGGCGCATCGCCGCGACCAGAGAATCCGGCTGGTGTGTGAATCCCGGTCTGCTCGTCGAGGGAAGCTGGGGTATGGCGGCCGCGGTCTTCGATCAGCGCGACGAGCCCCGGTGGGCCCTCAGCCTCACCGGGGTCGAGAGCCGGTTCCGGGCCGAGCGCCGCGACGAGCTGGGCGGCATGCTGCTGCGCCACGCCCACGACCTGTCGGGGGCGCTGCGCCGGCGCCCGGTGCCGGTGCGGACGCGCACCCGCTGAAACCCGCTCTCGCCACGCGCCGTGTACGCCGATAACGCCACCCGCCGGTCTGTGGTCGTATAAGGCTCGCACCGCACATCGAATCGCTACCCGGCGATATCGGCGTACACGGCGCGGACGAGGTCCGCGACGGGTACGGGAGCCGGTGTCCTGAGGGAACCACGACCTGCGAATCCGCGGCGTCGATCGAGGCCGCCCACCGAGCGCCGGATCGTGGAGTCGACGGCACACTCTCGGTGGGGTCGGTGGAATCAGGTCACGATCCGCAACGGATGTTCGACCAGGGCCTCCAGGTGGGCAAGGAACTGTGCGGCGGCCGCCCCGTCGATGGCCCGGTGATCGGCGGACATCGTGACCCGCAGCACCTTCCGGCTCACCACCTGCCCGTCGGCCATCCGCAGTTCGTCAGTGGCTGCGCCGACGGCGAGGATGGCGGATTCCGGGGGGTTGATGACGGCGGTGAACTGTTCGATGCCGTACATGCCGAGGTTGGAGATGGTGAAGGTGCCGCCGGTCATCTCGTCGGTGCGGAGCCGGCGATCGCGCGCGCGTTCGGCCAGGTCGCGGGTCTCGGCCGCGATAGTGGAGATCGATTTGCGGTCGGCGTCGCGCACGACCGGGACCAGCAGTCCGGCGGCGGTGGTGACCGCGATACCCAGGTGGATGCCGCGGTGCTGTCGCAGCGCGTTTCCGGCAAAGGAGACATTGATGCCCGGGTTCGCGCGCAGTGCCAGCGCCACCGCTTTGACCAGCAGGTCGTTGACGCTGACCTTCCCGGTTCCCGCGGCGGCGAGGGTGTCGTTGATCTGGGCGCGGAAGGCGAACAGGCAGGTGACATCGAGTGCGCTGGTGAGGTAGATATGCGGCGCCTGCTGTTTACTTTCGGTCAGCCGCGCGGCGGACACCCGCTGAATGCCGGTCAGCGGGATCTCGTCGTAGTCGCCGGACTCCGGATCGGCCGCGGCAGACACCGACGGTTCGGCCACCGCGGTATCCCCTGCGGTGCCGGCGGCCGCCGCCTCGTGTGCTGATTCGATATCGCGGCGGGTGATGCGCCCGCCGGGGCCGGTACCGGCGACCGCGGCGAGATCCACGCCCAGTTCGCGGGCCACTTTACGTGCGAGCGGAGAGGATTTCCGCCGCTCGCCGGTATCGGCGGGCGTGAACTGCACGGCGTCGGCGGTTGCCGCGGGGGCAGGTGCCGGGAGGGGCGCCGAGGCGGACGTGTCGTTGTCTCGGTCGGCTCCGCTCGGTTCCGGCCCGGTAGGTGCGGTGCTGCCCGCGCTGCCGTCGCCGACGAGGGCGATCGGTTCGCCGATCGGTACCCGGGTGCCGGCTTCGGCGAGGATCCGCTCGAGGACGCCGTCCTCGTAGGCTTCCAGTTCCATGAGTGCTTTATCGGTCTCGATCTCGGCGACGACCTCACCACGGGCGACCGGATCGCCGACCTGTTTGAACCAGGTGGCGACGACGCCGTCTTCCATGGTGTCCGACAGCCGGGGCATGACGATTTCGGGCATGAATGTTCTCCGGGATCAGCGGCGTGTGCCGACGGCGGCAAGGGTTTCCGACGCCGCGGTGTAGAGGGAGTCGGCCGACGGCAGCGCGAGGGTTTCGAGGGGTTTGGCGTAGGGCAGTGGCACTTCGGCCATGGCCACCCGCCGGACCGGGGCGTCGAGGTAGTCGAAGGCGCCATCGGAGATCGAGGCCGCGATCTCCGCGCCGATCCCGTAGGTGAGCCAATCGTCTTCGCCGATCACCGCGCAGCCGGTTTTGCGGACCGAGGCGATCAGCGTGTCCCGGTCGAGGGGCCGGAGGCTGCGCAGGTCGACGACTTCGGCCGATATCCCCTCGGCCGCGAGCCTTTCCGCGACCGCCGTGCAGACGGTGGCCATGCGGGAGTAGCCGATCAGGGTGATATCGGTCCCGGGGCGGGTGACCGCCGCGCGCCCGATCTGCGCCGGGGGAACCGATTCCGGTACATCGCCTTTGGTGTTGTACAGGGACAGATTCTCCAGGAACAGCACCGGGTCGTCGTCCTCGATGGCGGCCTTGAGCAGCGCGCGGGCATCGGCGGGTGTGCTGGGAGCGACAACCTTGAGACCGGGCACGAATGCGTAGTAGAGCTCGATGTTCTGGGAGTGGGTCGCGCCGAGTTGCTGCCCGCCGCCGCCGGGGGTGCGGATGACCATCGGCACGCTGGTCTGCCCGCCGAACATGCCGTAGATCTTGGCAGCATGGTTGACGATCTGGTCCAGCGCCAGCAGGGAGAAATTGATCGTCATGATCTCGACGATCGGGCGCAACCCGAGCATAGCGGCGCCGATCGCGGCACCGACGAAACCCTCTTCGGCGATGGGTGTATCGCGTACCCGTTTGGGGCCGAACTCGTCGAGCAGTCCGGCGGTGATCTTGTAGGAGCCCTCGAAGATACCGATCTCTTCGCCGAGCAGGAGAATATCGTCGTCGCGCCGCATCTCCTCGCGCAGGGTTTCGCGCAGTGCTTCGCGGTAGGTCATGACTGCCACGGGTGAAATCCTTAGTGTGTAAAGAGGGGGTCGGCGGGCAGGCGGCGGGAATCGCCGGGTACCGCGGTGGCGTAGTTGTAGTCGAACAGACTCGACGGATCGGGATGCGGGCTGGCGTCGGCGAACTCGACGGCGGCCCGGACACCGGCGGCCACGGACTCCTCCAGTGCCGCGGCGGTCTGTTCGGTGAGTACGCCGGCCTGCAGCAGCGCCGCGTGCCAGCGCGCGACCGGGTCGTTGTCGCGGGCCTCCGATACCGTCGCACTGCTGCGGTATTTGGCCGGGTCGACCACGGAGTGGCCCTTGAGTCGGTAGCTGACGGCTTCGAGCAGCGCCGGCCTGCCGTCGCGCCGGGCGGTCTCGATGAGTTCGCGGGCCGTATCGCGCACCGCCAGGACATCGGTACCGTCGACACGTTCACCGCGGATCCGGTAGGAGTCGGCGCGTTTCCACAGGTCGGGTTCGGCGGAGGACTTCTCGACCGTGGTGCCCATCCCGGTCTGGTTGTTGACGATCAGGAACACGATCGGCAGATTCCACAATGCGGCGATATTGAGCGATTCGTGGAATGCGCCGATATTGGTGGTGCCCTCACCCATCTGGCATACGACCACGTCGTCGTCACCGCGGTAGTCGATGGCCAGGGCCGCGCCGAGGGCCAGCGGGATCTGGCCGCCGACGATGGCGTAGCCGCCGAGCAGCCGGGTCGCGGTGTCGTACATATGCATCGAGCCGCCCCAGCCCTTGGAGGTGCCGGTGGAGCGGCCGTAGAGTTCGGCCATGACCCGGCCGGGTTCGATCCCTTTGATCAGGGCGTAGCCGTGTTCGCGATAGTTGGTGAACAGGTAGTCGGTGGGCCGCATGGCCGCGCCCATGCCGACGACAGTGGCTTCCTCGCCGAGGTTGAGGTGGCAGTAGCCGCCGATCTTGGCCTGCTGATAGCTCTGTGAGGTGCGCTCCTCGAAACGGCGCACGAACAGCATCTCGCGGTAGAGCTCGCGCAGTGTCCCGGGATCCTCCGCGGCGATGCGGGAATCGGCCGAACCACCGATGTCCGTCGGCTTCCCGGCTTCCCGGGTCTCGGTTCCGGGTTTCTGCAGGCCGGCTCGGGCTGCGCTGCGCGGGCGGCGGGCGGTGGTATCGGCGGTCATGAGGAGACTCCTCGACGGGTCCGGGGCGGTGCGATGTGGACGGGCAGGCCGAGTCCGGCCAGCGCCGCTTCCATGCCGATCTCACCGAGGGTGGGGTGGGCGTGGATCGTGTGGGCGAGTTCGTCGAGGGTTGCCTCGAGCGTGATCGCGAGGGCGCCTTCGGTGATCAGATCGCTGGCCGAGGGGCCGATGATGTGCACGCCGAGGACTTCGTGGTGCCGGGCGCCGGCGACGACCTTCAGGAAGCCTTCGGTGTCGCCGACCGAGCGCGCTCGCCCCAGCGCGGCGAACGGGAATTTGGCGGTGACGATGTCATGGCCCGCGGCGCGGGCGGCGGCCTCGGTGAGCCCGACGCTCGCGATCTCCGGATGGGTGAAGGTCGCGGCGGGGATGACGTCGTAGTCGATACCGACATCGTGGCCCGCGATGGCATCGGCCGCCGTCAGACCCTGATGGGAGGCGACGTGGGCCAGCAGCGCTCTACCGGTGACGTCACCGATGGCGTACACGTGCTCGACGCCGGTCCGCAGCCGGTCGTCGACGGGGACGAACCCGCGCGAGTCGGTGGCGACTCCCGCGGCGTCCAGGCCGAGTGCGGCGGTGTTGGGGCGGCGGCCGACGCCGACGAGCACGATATCGGCGTCGAGCGCACGCGGGTCTGTTCCGTCGACGTCCACCCGCAGCCCGTCCTCGGTCTGCTCGATTCCGGTGACCGTCGCCCCGGTGAGGACCGTGATCCCGCGACCGGTGAAGGACCGGCCGAGCGCTGCGCCGATCTCGGCGTCCTCGGCCGGGACCAGGCGATCCTGCATCTCGACGACGGTCACCGCGGTACCGAAGGTGGCGAAGAGGCTGGCCCATTCTGCGCCGACCGCGCTACCGCCGATCACGACCAGTCGTTCGGGTATCCCGGTGAGTCCGAACGCTCCGTCGGAGGTGATGACGCCGGGCAGGTCGGCGCCGGGTATCGGGAGCGTCGCCGGCACCGAACCGGTCGCGATGATCACATCGCCGGCGTCCACCGTGCGGATCGGAATGCCGGTCGGCGCGGCCGCATAGCGCGGACCACCGTCGAATACCGGAGATGGACCCGCCTGGAACACCTCGACGGTGGTGGGGCCGGTGAACCGGGCATGGCCTTCGATGACGGTCACGCCGTTGGCCTGTAGCAGGCCGGCCACACCGCTGGTGAGTTCGTCGACAATGCCGTTCTTACGTTCGCGCACCGTGGCGAAGTCCACCTGCACGTCCTTGGTGCTGATCCCGAAAACCGCCGCGGTGTTCACGGTCTGGAAGACCTCCGCGGAACGGAGCATTGCCTTGGTCGGGATACAGCCCCAGTTCAGGCAGACGCCACCGGGGCGCTCCTTCTCCGCCAGCGCGACGCGGAGACCGCGCTGGGCCCCGCGGATCGCGGCGGCATAGCCGCCCGGGCCTCCACCGACGACCAGAAGATCGAATTGTGGCACTTGTGGTGCTCCTCATCCTGAATGCGTGACCCGGCCACCGGTTTGTGGTGTGGGTCAGGATTGGGAGTCTGCTGGGTGGTGAGAGGGCGAACAATTCTCCCCGCGCCCAGAAATCGAGCCCGTTGATTGGGCGCTGCGCCCAATCCGGGCGTACCGATGGCCGGTGCCGGCGGCTCAGTCGGCGACGGGATCGACGAGCGTGTGTGCGAGGAGCGCCAGGTAAAGCTCCAGGTGGAAGCGCTGCCCGTCCAGCGGGTGCCCGATGAGTGCCGCGGTGCGTTGGAGCCGGTTGATCACGGTGTTGCGGTGGCAGTGCAGCAGCGGTGCCGCATGGGCGGCCGAGCAGTCCTGGGCCAGCCACACCCGCAGCGTCGTGAGCAGTAGGTCGCGTTCTTTGACCGGTAGTTCGAGAATCGGGCCGAGGAGCCGGCTCACCAGCAACTGCGCCAGGTCGGGCGAGCGCAGCAGCAGGGCTTCGGGGTAGCGGTCGTGCAGCGAGATCACGACACCGTGGGTGTCTTCCGGGATGGTGTCGAGCGCCAGGACGGCCAGCGTATGAGCGGTGTCGACTTCGGCGATTCCGGTCACCGCGGGTGAGAGCGCGGCGCGCCCGCGGACGAGGGGCTCCAGGACGGTGGCCAGATGCGCCGGCGAGTGCTGATCGAGGGCGATGACGCCGACGGTGTACTCACCGCGGTCGTGCCAGACAGAGCGATATCCGTCGGCCGCCAGCGCGGTTTCGGTGCCCAGCCGGAGCGGGTAGGCGTCGCCGCGGGCAACGACCACGAGATAGGGGCCGATGACCGGAATGTTCAATTCCCGCGACGCGCGCTGGGCGAACCGTGCGTCGCGGCCGCGTCCGGCGAGCACGTCCTCGATCAACGCGTGGCGGCGGCGCTCGTCGAGCCGCACCCGGTCGAGTTCTGCTCCCCGATAGGAGGTGACCAGTGCCGAGGACATTCCGTCGATGACCGCCCACATGGCCGTGCCCAGTTCCCGGAACTCCGCCGCCGAGATCGCGCCTGCCCGGTCCAGCAGCGCCTCCCAGATGATCCGGCCACCCAGGCGGAAGGTTCGCAACATCGCTTCCAACGGCACGCCCTGCACCGCCCGGTGCGCGCCGATCGCCGCGGCGACGTCATCGCGCTCGGCGTCGAGTCCCTTCTCGTCGACGAGATCCAGCACGCGGGTCAGGAACCGCCGGCATCCGTCTTGCAGGTCCGCGCGGGCCACTGCCGAATAATCCGTCCACTCCGGATTGTCGGTGAAGATCGCGGCGATGAGTCGTTCGGTCAGCGCAGGGATGTTCCCGCGACAGGCCGCCACCAATTCCGCGGAGCTCGTCACGGGCCCGGAATGATCAGAGTCGGCCACGTCGGCCACAGTACGTCGCACCGTGGCCCGGTTGCCGCGAGTATCCCGGCGCTATCCGGTCCGGAACCGTATGGGCCGACACCTACCGGGCCGTGAGCTACCCGGCCCCGTTCGGCGGTTTCAACGATTCGGGTCCAGGCCGCCGGGGGAACGGCCGGGCCCTGTGCCGTCGAGCCATTCGGCCGATGGCCATGCCCCCGACTCGACGAGAGCGCGTACCACTGTGACGATTTCGCGTGCGACGACCTCGACGGCCGGTGCCGGGCGACTGGTACGGGGGAGGCCGAGGACGAGGTCTCGGGTCGCCTCGGGATCGTCCAGCGGAGCGGCGCTGAACGAACCCGCCGCCACGTCCGAGGCCACTCCGGCGGCGGGCAGAATCGTCCATCCGGAGCCGGCCAGGACGAGTTGTTTCTGGACGTGCATGGAGTTGGTTTCGATCGCGATCCGCGGTGTCTGCCCGGCCCGGGCGTACACCTGGTCGATCAGGATGCGGAGCCCGTGGCCGGCCACGGGCATCACCATCGGCCGGGCGACCAGGTCGGAAAGGGGCACCGGCCGGTCCATGGTGAGGTCCGCGTGTGGCGGCGCGACCGCCCACAGTTGCTCCCGGAGCAGCGGACGGACGCGCAACGACGGGGTGCTGCGCAGATTGTAGAGCAGAGAAAGGTCCACATCGCCCTGGTCGAGCCACTGCTGGAGATGCCCGGAGTAGGCGGTGAGCAGGCGTAGCCGGATACCGGGCTGGTGGCGCCGCATATGGTCGACCAGGGGTGCGATGACCACATCGAGCGCGCTTTCCAGCAGGCCCAGGGTGGCGATACCGGTGACGGGTCCGGGTTCGGGGCGGATCTCGGCGCGGGCCCGTTCGAGTTCGGTGAGAGCCCGGCGCGCGCGTTCGACGAGGACGGTGCCGGCGGCCGTGAGGCGCATGCCCTGCCGGGTGCGTTCGAACAGCGGGACCCCTAGTTCTTGTTCGAGGGATCTGATCTGCCGTGTCACGGCGGGCTGCACGAGGTGCAGCAGCCGGGCGGCCCCGGTGACGCTCCCTGCCTCCGCGACCGTCACCAGCGCGGTGAGCTGTTTGAGGTCCATGTCGCACTCCTATGAGCCCGAAGTATCGGGGCATCACCAGTTGGCATTTCACAGTATATGTAATCAGGGAACATGATTAATAGCGGATCACGCGCCGACCCCTGTCGCCGCCCTCTGCGTTGCCGACAACGATGAAAGGGCTCGCGTCCGGAGAACAACCACCGAGCCGGCCGCCGCCGGCTCGGCACCGGACGAGCCCGCCGTGGCGCCCGTCCCGCACCGGTCGCCCGGTGACCACCTCTGCGAAAGGATTTTCCGGAATGTATGAATTGGACGAGGACGAAGCGGCCATCGTGGCGCTGGTGGCGGATTTCGTCGATCGCGAAGTCGTTCCTGTCGTCCGTGAACTCGAACACAGCAACACCTACCCGGAGAAGCTCATCGAGCAGATGAAGCGGATGGGAATCTTCGGGCTGGCGATACCCGAACCCTGGGGTGAGGCCAGTGTGTCGGCGCCCTGTTATGCCGCCGTCACCGAGGAACTCGCGCGTGGCTGGATGAGCCTGGCCGGGGCGATGGGCGGGCATACCGTTGTCGCGAAACTCCTGCTGGCGTTCGGGACTCGGGAACAGCAGGACCACTACCTCCCGCGGATGGCGACCGGTGAAATCCGTGCGACCATGGCGCTGACCGAACCCGGTGGTGGTTCGGACCTGCAGGCGATACGTACCTGGGCGAAGCGCGACGGCGACGACTACGTGATCAACGGCGCCAAGACCTGGATCACCAATGCCCGCCGCTCCCGGTTGGTCGCGCTGCTGTGCAAGACCGACCGCGACGCGGTGCCCGCGCATCGCGGGGTGAGCATTCTGCTGGTGGAGCACGGGCCCGGCTTCGAGGTCTCGCGGGATCTGCCGAAGCTCGGCTACAAGGGTGTGGAGAGTTGCGAACTGAACTTCGCCGACTTCCGGGCCCCGTTGAGCGTGCTGCTCGGCACCGAAGAAGGCCACGGTTTCGCGCAGATGATGCGCGGACTGGAAATGGGCCGTATTCAGGTGGCTTCGCGCGCATTGGGTGTCGGGCGTGCCGCACTGGAGGATTCACTGCGCTACGCGCAAGAGCGCGAGAGCTTCGGCCGTCCCATTTGGGAGCATCAGTCCATCAGCAACTACCTCGCGGAGATGGCGACGAAACTGACCGCGGCCCGGCAGTTGGTGATGTATGCGGCCCGGCGCTACGAATCCGGGCAGCGCGCCGATATGGAAGCCGGCATGGCGAAGCTGTTCGCCTCCGAGACGGCGATGCAGATCGCGCTCGACGCGGTCCGGATCCACGGCGGTTACGGTTATTCCACCGAATTCGATGTCGAACGGTACTTCCGCGACGCCCCACTGATGATCGTGGGCGAAGGCACCAACGAGATCCAGAAGAATGTGATCACCCGTCAGTTGATCAAACGTGGCAAGGAGCGCGGATGACCGGCCCACCGTGTATCCATCCCGCCCGGAGTGCCCGGGACCGGTGGCGAAAGGTAGGACATGTATCCACTCGAGGGCATCACAGCCGGTTCACCGCCGGTTCGCGCTCGGGTCCGGCAAGCATCACCTGCCTGGATTGATTAAGCAATCTCGCTTAATATATGCGATGTGAGTGAGACAGCACACCGAACCCGGCGCGCGGCGCCGCGGCTGGGCCGGTCTGCCGGTGCCGTGGGTGATAGGCCATGACCGGGGATTCCGAGGTTCGCCGAATCGACGTCGGTCACGACCCCGAGCGTTATGCCCGGGGCTGGCACTGCCTGGGATTGGCGGATTCCTTCCGGGACGGCAGGCCCCACGCCGTCGAGGCATTCGGCACGAAACTGGTGGTCTGGCCGGACGGCCAGGGCGATCTCCATGTTCTCGACGCCTATTGCCGGCATATGGGCGCCGACCTGTCACAGGGCAGCGTCAAAGACGGTTCGCTCGCCTGTCCGTTCCACGACTGGCGATGGGGCGGTGACGGCCGGTGCACGCTGGTGCCCTACGCGAAGCGGACCCCGAAACTGGCCCGTACGCGCGCCTGGACCACCACCGAGGAGAACCTGCAACTGTTCGTATGGCACGACCCGGAGGGCAATCCGCCGCCGCCGGAGCTGGCGATTCCGCATATCGATGGGATCGGCACGGCGCGATGGAGCGACTGGACCTGGGATTCGGTGCTCATCGAGGGATCCCACTGCCGCGAGATCATCGACAACAACGTCGATATGGCGCATTTCTTCTATATCCACGGCGCCTACCCCGTGTACTTCAAGAACGTCTTCGAGGGCCATATCGCCACCCAGCTCATGCATTCCGAGCCGCGGGCGGACATCCAGAAGGTCGAGGACGCGCTGCTGCGGTCCGAGGCGTCGTACTACGGGCCGTCCTACATGATCAACTATCTGCACAACGATTTCGCCGGTACCACGATCGAGGTGGTGCTGATCAACTGCCACTACCCGGTCACCCACGATTCGTTCGTTCTGCAATGGGGCGTCAGCGTCGAGCGGATGCCGGGTGCTACCCCGGAGGACGCCGCGAAACTCGCGGGAGCCTTCTCGAAGAATTTCGCGACCGGCTTCCTGCAGGATGTCGAGGTCTGGAAGAACAAGACCCGCATCGACAATCCTCTGCTGACCAGTGAGGACGGACCGGTGTATCAACAGCGGCGCTGGTACGAGCAGTTCTACGTGGATATCGCCGAGGTCACCGACGATATGACGGCTCGATTCGAATGCGAGGTCGATACCCGGCGGGCCCGTGGCGAATGGGATCGCGAGATCGCCGCCAATCTCGCCCGCGCCGGCCGGGTCTGATCCGCCGGGCGGCGCCCGTCGCCGACGACGCCCCTCCGAACCGCAGAAAGGCCGACCATGAGGTTCACCTACGCCGAAACCATGACCGACCCCTCGTACTACGTGCCGCTGGCACAGGCCGCCGAAGCCGCCGGGTACACCTCGATGGCACTCGCCGACAGCATCGCCTACCCCCGCGACTCCGACGCCACCTACCCCTACACTCCGGACGGCAGCCGGGAGTTCCTGGAGGACAAACCGTTCGTCGAGACCTTCGTGCTCGCCGCCGCGCTGGCCGCGGCCACCACCACCCTGCGGTTCACTCCGTTCGTGCTGAAGCTTCCGATCCGCCCGCCGGTACTGGTGGCGAAGCAGGCGGCCTCGGTGGCGGCGCTGAGCGGCAACCGGCTCGGGCTCGGTGTCGGAATCAGTCCGTGGCCCGACGATTTCGAGATCTTCGATGTGCCGTTCGAGAAGCGCGGCAAGCGGATGGACGAATGCCTCGATATCGTCCGCGGCCTCACCGCCGGCGGATACTTCGAATTCCACGGCGAGTTCTACGATCTGCCGCCGATCAAGATCTCGCCGGTGCCGACGGCACCGATTCCTTTACTGGTCGGCGGGCACAGCCGGCCGGCGCTGCGCCGAGCCGCGCAGCGTGGCGACGGCTGGATGCACGCCGGAGGTGATCCGGCCGAGCTGGACCGCCTGCTCACCGAACTCGCCACGCTGCGCGCGGAATACGGTGCCGCCGAGAACTTCGAGGTGCACGTCATCTCGCTGGACGGTTTCACCGTGGACGGTGTGAAACGGCTCGAGGACAAGGGCGTCACCGATGTGATCGTCGGTTTCCGCAACCCCTACACCCGCGAGCACGACACGGAGAGCCTGGACACCAAGATCGCGAATCTGTCCCGTTTCGCCGAGCGTGTCATTGCCCGCACGCGGTGACGGCGCCGAGCCCCAGGAGGCGGAAATGACCGATCTGTCGAACAAGGTGGCACTGGTGACCGGTGCTTCTTCGGGCCTGGGCGCCGCGGTCGCGCGCCTCTTCGCCCGGCGCGGAGCCGCGGTATTCGGGGTGGCGCGCGATGAGACCCGGCTGACGGAGGTGTTCGCGGAGGTGCCCGGAGGGCGGTTCACCACCGCCGATATCGCCGCTTCCGTCGAGTGCCGGTCGGTGGTGGAGCGGTGCGCGACGGAGTTCGGACGCCTCGATGTCCTGGTCAACGTGGCCGGCGCGCACCGGATGCGCCGCACCGGCGACGTGCGCGACGAGGAATGGGACCACGATCTGGCGGTGAACCTCAACGGCCCCTTCTATCTGTGCCGCGCCGCCTTGCCGTTTCTTCTCGAGACCGGCGGAAATATCGTCAATGTCGCATCGATCGCCGGCGTCGAGGGCCAGGCCTACTCGGCGGGCTACTGTGCCGCCAAACACGGCCTGGTCGGTCTGACCCGGGCACTGGCGGTGGAATTCACGGCGGACCGGCTACGTGTCAACGCGGTATGCCCCGGCGGGATGCTCACCCCGCAGATCAGCGGATTCTCCCTGCCCGACGGCGCCGATCCGAACCTGGTGCTGCGCGCCGCGGCGCCGCGGGGAATGAACGAGCCGGAGGAGGTCGCCGCTGTGATCGCATTCCTGGCCGGCGACGACGCGTCCGCGGTGCACGGCGCGATCTACCTCGCCGACAACGGCAAGACCGCGGGCTAGGCGGATGTCGTTCGACCGGTGGGCGTGGCGGGTTCACCGGCCGCGGCGGCCGGGTGAACCGGTGCGGTGAGCATCGCGCCGAGCATCGTGACGATCTCCTCGGGGAAGTTCACCGCTGTGGCGTCGGAACGGGAGGTGCGTTCCCATTCGGCCAGCAATGCGAACATCGCGGTACCGACCGCACCGATCCGGCGCCGCTTCGCCGCCGGGTCGGTGGTCGGGATCGCGCGGGCGAGTTCTTCGAGTACCCGCGGCCATACCGTGCCCTGGGTTCCGTCCAGGTCGGTCGGCAGATAGAGCGCCGCGGCCTGGAGGAACCGCGTGTAGTAGTCGCTGTCGACGGTGGTCAGCGGCTGCACGAGTATCCGCAGCATGGATTCGACATCGTGGATATCGTCGAGGGCCGCCAGCATCTCGGCCCGTTCCCGTTCCATCGGATCCAGCCGTCGTGCGACCACCGCGCGGATCAGCTCACGCCGATTGTGGAAGTAATAGTTCACCGCGGAGTTGTTGCGCTGTCCGGCCGCGATCGCGATCTCGCGCAGTGGCACCCGCACGCCCCGCTCGGCGATCAGCTGTTCGGCGGCGTCGAGAATATCGGACCTTGCCTGCTCACCACGACCCACAGCAGTTCAGGATAGCTGCGCGGCAGCCGCCCGGGGACCGGCGGCCACGGTGTTCAGAGGGCCGGGTTGGGCGTCCGCCGTGGTGGTCGAGCCGCTGTGACGCCGGTATCGAATCGCCCCGGCCGCCGGGCCGGGATTTCGCACAGCTAGGGATACAACTTGACCAATACTTTCGATGCCCACCGATGGGTGCCTCCACTGGAATATCCCGCGGGCGCCATCAATGGATACAGGCCGTGACTCAACTCCCAGGGTTCGAGCGCTTCTACCCATCTCAAGTAGTAGTCCTTCTCCGCCCCCTTGTTGAAGATTTTCTGATGGCCGATGAGCTCGGCGGAATCGGCGAGCTTGAAATTATATGCGAGTATTCCGCCATCGGAGAGCGATCCGGCAGCCTTCTCGATCACCTTGTCGAGCTGGTCGTCGGAGAGATGCGGTACACCGCCGTTGATGGATATTCCATCCCACGGGCCGCCGAAATCATCGGTGATCATATTGATCTTTCTGGCGTCGAAACCGGATTCTCGCAGCCTCTCGACGCTTCGCGCGGACGCATCGCTGAGAGTGACGTCGAAGCCGTTGTCCCGGTAGAAATGGCCGTCGCGTGGTCTCGGCCCGCTGGCCAGATCGAGTACCCGCGGTATCTGCCCGCACCGCGCAGCCCTGAGTTTCAGCGATTCCGCATATACGTGGAGCCATCCGCCTAGACTATGGTAGTCCGGATCCGGTTCACGGGTCGACGGCGAACGGGTGAGGTACTCGGCTATGTTGCTGTCGTATGCCTCGATCGTCCGGTCGTTTCTTTTTATAGTCGCCGCGATGTCCGAATCGAGACCCGGCGCGTATCTGCCGAGTTCGTCGACGTTACTACTGATTCGGTGGAGTCCGCGATAGTGGGTGGCCGCAGAGCCGAAAATGAAGTTTTCTGCTTTGGTTGTGATTTGAAGGAGCAGCATAGTGATGTAATTGGGCAAAAGCGTACCTCTGCGATAAAGTTCGGAAACCGACCGATGTTCTCCCCTGCGGTGCAGGGCCACGATCGATGACATGGAATACCCGGCCAAGGAACGATCGCCAGTCGACCGAAGTCCCGGTATGATCGGCGATCGGATGGATATCGGAGATGCCCGGCGCGCCGCCGGGTGCGCCGGTATATACGACTCGAACAGGGCGACCATTCTGGGAAACGAGTGTTCCTGCGTGCGAAGATCGTCGCCATCACCTCAAAATCCTATACCAACGTCGGACATTCCATCATCGACATTGCGTTGTGCAGTATGTACAAAAAACCCTTTCCGGAACGTGTCATGGACACAAACTTCTCGAAATCCCGGGTCGAGATCGTTGTCGCAATCAACCGCTTCGGTAGCGGGTGTGGGGAAGCGGCCGCGGCCAATGTCACCGCGCCCCATTTCCTGCCCGGGAGCGGCGTGGGCAAGAGGGGACGGGCAGATCCTGAGTTCCGCGCGGAGGATATGCGGGCGAGCCGCTCGGGCGGATAGTCGGCGGCTACCGGCACTGGCGCGACCAGGCTCAGCGAATGTTCACCGACCGCACGCTTCGACCAGGCCGCCGCATTGGTGGAGGCATACACGGAGGTTGAGCTACGCGCGTACGGGCAGGCGCGCCCGCCGTAGCGCCGCACCAGTCGCCGATGGACACCGCGCGCCGGGGAACCCGATATCAGGCCGCGGATCGCGGTTCCCCGAGCATTGCCGAGTCGATCCGACAACCGCGGTCGGCGCGGGCGAGGTCGATTCGTCCGGCCGCCGACCCTGCACCGCGGTCACCCGGGTGTGCACAAAGCACTGTCGTCCGTCCGAATTCTGGTCTTTCGGGGCATTTCGTCATCCGCGCGCCCTCATTAACCTCGGGAAGCGTCTTCTGCGTGGAGATCATGTCTCGTACTCGGATCGGCCCGGAAGCCCGCGGCGGGGTAGGTGGTCCCGGGACGACGCGTCCATGCCTGATCCGGCTCGAAAGGATGTCGATATGGACCGGAACCACTTCGAAAATTTCGGTTCCTCCATTCCTGATATGCGCGCGCGGATGCACCGAATGCTGGATGCCTACGAGCAGCAGCAGGCACAGGTCGGCGAGGTGCAGCGCCAGTTGGCCGAGCTGCGGGTTCGGGCCGCCACAGCCGACGACTCGGTGCACGTGATCGTGGATTCCGCCGGGGCGGTACTCGAGGTCCGCGTGACCCCGGCCGCCATGCGCGGTACTGCCGGGCAACTGAGTGTGCTGCTCACCGATACCGCGCGTGAGGCCGCCCGGCTGGCGAAGGAGCAGACCGCTGCCGTCGTGGCGCCGCTGGCCGACCTCGCCGGCGGTATGCCGGACCTATCCGGCCTCCTTCCGGGAGCCCCGGGCTTGTGAGCGGACTGTGCCGCGCCGGTTGACGGCCGGTCGCACAGTAGTGCGCGTTCCTCCAGCGCGGGTATCCGGAACTCCGGTGTCGAGTCTGTTGTCGGGTCGATGGTCATGTAGAGGTGAGTCGGTTGGTCGCGCTGCCGGAGGGCTTTCCGCTGGGGGTGTGTGAGCCGGTACTGGGCCCGTTTCCGCGCGGCGATCCGGAGGCGTTGCGAGCGGGAGGCGATGCCTGGGAACTGGCCGCGCGAAGGTGTCTTTCGGAGGCGGAGGGACTCGAGGGCGTGGCATCGTCGGTGCCGGAGTGTTCGGCCGGTGCCGCAGCGGTTGAGGTGCAGCGGGTTCTGGAACGGTCGGCGGCCCGGAAACGAGATCTGGCCGCGTATTGCGAGAGCAAGGCGGTGGAGTGCCGAGAGACGGCCAACGCCATCGAACTGGGGCAGTTCACGTGGATTGTCATGGGTTCGGCGCTGGTGGTGGAGTTGCTGGCGTCGCTGGCGATGCCCGTGGGCGGGACGGCTGTGGCAGCCGGGGTGCGGGTGGCCGCGCGGAAGGGCTGGCAACTGGCGTGGACGCGGTTGATCGAGTCGGTGATGGCGCTGTGTGCCCGGTTGTCGGCATCGCGTGCGGCGTTGATCGGCCAGGGTGTCGTGGCGGGCGGGGTATTCGGCGGTGGCGTCACCTGGGGTGGGCAGGTGTGGCAGCAGCACCGAGGCGATCGGGACAGGATCGACTGGGAAACGGTGACGGTATCCGGCGCCGGGGGCGCGGCGGGCGGTGTAGGTGCGGGAGTGCTGTACACGCGGCCGGTCGCGGGGGCGCTGGCGCGAGTACAGGAGGCCGGGACGCGGGGCGCGAATGCGGTGGCGATGCTCTTGGCAGGTGGCGCAGCGGGGGCGGCCGGCGGGGTGACGGGCACGTTGGGGGGCGCGGTGGCCGCGAGTGTGTACAGCGGCGGCCTCGTGATGGCTGATGGGTCGGAGTTCTCTCTGGGCGCTGTCAGCGGCGCTCTGGAGGGTTTGCTGTCCGGGGGTGTACACACCATCGGCCGGTCTGCTACCCCACCGACCCCGTCTGCCGGCATGCTCGGCCGCCCTACCCGGTTTCCGAAGCCGAGTGACCTGGCGGAAATCTTCACTCGTCAAATAGATGCGCGCGGGTCGGCACCATCCGGTCGTGCCGACGTACCCGGTGCTACCGCGACCGGCTCTGTACACCCCCCGTCCCGTCCCGGCGGTCGGCCGGCCCCGGCCGCCGCGAGTTCGGTAGGACCTGTTGCGGAATCGGTCGCCGGGGCAGCAGCAACGGCGACCGGTCTCGATCCCGCCGCGGCAAGAACCGAGCACCTTCCACCCGGCGACAGATCGGCACCGGGTCCGAGCCCCGACCCGACCACCCCGGGCGTGACGGCAGAAGCCGGCACCCCCGCGCATACCGGCGCCGACTCACACCCCGGCCGGACCACGCGTGGTGCCCCGGCCGGCCGATCGGACACCGTCATTCGGTTCCCGACCGGTCCCGCCGTCGGCGACAACGCATCCGGCACGACGGTCCCTGCGTCCGACGCCCCGGCTACCACCCCACCGGCCACTGTTCTCGACTCGGCATCTCCGAATCGAGTGCCCGCCGGCGCAGTGACCGGCGGCGAGGGTTCCGACGGCGATTACCGGCACCGGTCCGCTGATCCGGCTGTCGCCGCCGAGTATCGGGCCGAGCCACCGGCACCGGACGACTCGTCGCGCGACGGCCGTATCGGGATGAGGGATACGGACGAGCCGCCCGTGACCCGTCAGGAGGGCGAAGCCGGCCTCCCGATGCCCGGGGAAAGTCCGGCGGCCGACGAGCGCGGGTGGCGGCAGCGGCGCGTTCAAGACGAGTCGGAGTTGGCGCGAGTGCTCTATCACCGGCCGGAGACCAGACAAGCCGTCGTCGCCGTGATCGATCGGATGCGCGAAGTCCTTTCCGGCCTGCATCCGCAGGCGACCCGCGAGCAGATCGACAATGCTTTCTATACGCCCGAGGATACGATTTCGGGCGGGATGGTGTTGCGTTCTGTGCCGTTGGACGAGTTGCGGCGGGACGGAAACCCGCGTGAGTTGATGTCCGCGTTGCAGAATGCGATGTGGCGAAGCCGGGAGATTCCGCACCCGTCGGGCACGACCCTGGACGACGGTCTGGAGAGGATGCTCAATCAGCCGGACTGGGCGGAGCAAGCAGAGCGGCTGGGGCTGAACGTCGACGCGCTGGGCGGGGTACGTGAATCGATCACGGGCGGCGATCCGGGCGGGGTGATCGTCGCACGAGAACTTCGCCAGGTTGCCAACGCCGCAATGAGAGATCCCGAGCATATCGCGATCGGTGCGGAAATCGCCCGCAGCGGCGGGATCAGAAAACCGCGTGAAACATCTGATCAAATCCGCCGGAGCCTCACCGTTCAGGACTGGAGCCGGCTCGGAATGCCGTTGTCGGTGCGGGAACTGGAGGCGATACCCGGCGATCTGGTCGCACTCCGGAAGACCCGGCTCGACGCGAACCGGCCGTTACCGCGTGACGATCGGGGCCGAGTCGATGAGAAAGCGCTGGAAAACCAGCTCGCCGCTGAGGACCGCGCATTTCGCTACGTCCTTCCGCTCTACCGGTACGACGAGCACGGCTCCCGGGTACGAGATGAATCAGGGGACGCCGTCGTGGACGGCATACTGGCATACCACGAGGCAGGAACAGTTGACGCCGCTACCGCATTGCGACTCGACCCGCACCGGTTTGCTGTCCCGCTGCCGTGGCGGCCGGGTGTGGCACGGTTCGAGTTCGACAAGGACGGCGAGTGGTTCCGCCGGACAGCGGTGGAGCGCGGGGTTCCCGTCGGAGCCGGGGTTGCGGGAACGGCGGCGAGAATTGCCTCGCGATTCAACTGGATTATGCCGCAAGGTGTTTCGAATCGTGATTTCGCGGGGGCGATTCTGTCCCTCCTGATACCGCAACATCATTCTCTCTTCGAATCGGTACGAGCAATGCATATGGTCGGGACGTCGGTGGTGGATGCGAAGGTCTTCGGAGCCTCCGACGGTATGGTCGCAGACCTGTACCAAGCGGTGTTCGACCAGTTCGGCATCCCGGCGCCGGATGGCTCGTCGAGGGCTTCGAATTCGAGCGAGGCCGTCGAAGAATTCGAGTTGAGGGATCGCCATATCCAGTCGATCTTCGACAATGAAGTGGCGCCGGCGCTCCTTACGGACCGGCCTACGCGACCCCTGAAGCAGGTGGATGCTCCCGTACTGTATGTGGTCGGCGGACAGCCCGGCGCCGGGAAATCGACACTGGTGGAACGGATTCGCGATCGACTGTTCGATACGGGTGGCGCGGCGTTGATTCAGGCCGATGAGCTGGAAAAATTCCACCCGGCATATTCGCGCCTCTACCGGGAGAACGATTTCACAGCACACGACCATCTGTACCCGGCGGCCGTGAAGCTGCGCAACAGATTCGAGGATATCTTGATACCCTTGCCTCATAATCTGATACTGGAAGGTGGCAATTCGGATCCTCGTGGCACTCTGGCTCGAATTCGGCGGATAGGGGAGGGGCGCAGCCGAATATTCATGGAAGTCATCGCTCTACCGAGAGAGCAGAGTGATCTGGCCAGGTTGGAACGCTTCGTGAACGGCCGTGAAACCGACGGCTTCGGCCGGTATGTCACACGGCGGACTCACGACAGGCTGTATCTCGGCTCTTCGGAATTGGTCCGGCTGGTCGAATCGGAAATGCCGATTCCGGTGGACTCATTGCAGATTCGCACCCGCGCCGACCTCCTCTACGAAAACCATCGGAACGCCGATGGTCAATGGCGTGATCCGCCGCGTGGTTGGGTGGCGTTGGAAGACGAACGAAACCGGGAGTGGACAAGAGCAGAGTGCCGGGCCTTCGAGGACCGAATCATGAGGTTGAGTGAGCTCGTGGATTCGAAGGTAGAGCAGGATCCTGCCCGATGGGCCCCGCTGGTGGACGAGATCGACGAGTTGCGAGTCCTTGCGGCGCCGAAGTTGTCCGGGTCTGCGTTGTAGGAACCGCCGCGCCGGCCGGGTTCGGTCGAGGCGAGTTCGCGTTGGGTCGGTGACCTCGGGAGCTCCGCCGCCGAGTATTTGCAGACGCAGCCGAAGGTGGCGTCCTGTGGGGATGCTGTTGATGAGATCCGTGGCCGCCCGCCCAGATCTCAAACGTGTCGATATTGAGATATGCGCATTCGAGGTCGTACCCGCACCCGAGGCACTCGGCGGCGAGCTCGGCGAAAAGCAAGGCGTCCAAAGACCGGCGAGCATCGGGCGGAGGTGCGCATCGGCTAGCGGGGCTGTGCGCCTCGGAGGAAGAGGCGCACAGCATGTTCGAGGTGTCGATTCTCCTGCTGCTCGGACCGGTAGAGTCCGAAATCCGCCAGTCTGCCGGGAACCAGTTCCACCATCGCCAGGAAATGCTCGGCCGCCAGCTCGATATCGTCGACTTCCACGTCGCCCGCCGCCGCGCCGCGCCGCAGCACCTCCACCACGGCCCGCTGCCGGCCGGACCACATCATGGAGTCCGCGGTGACGGCGAATTCGGGAAACCGCGCCGATTCGCTCATGGCGATGCGGGTCAACCGGACGCTCTCCGGATCCACCGCGCGCTTCAACGCGACGCGGCCGATCTCGAGCAGTGCGGTCTCGATGTCTTCGCCGTCGGCTACGGCTTCGTTGTCCGATGCCTCGTATCGTGACAGGGCCCAGGGGATCACCTCCGCGAAGACGGCACGCTTGTCCGGATAGCGTGCGTACAAGGAGCGCTTGGTGATACCCGCGGCCTTGGCGATCGACTCCATCGTTGCTCCGGCGTACCCGAACTCGAGAAATATCGCGACAGCGGCCTCTCTGACCGTTCGGTCCAGTTTTCTGGCCTCGGCGTGAGTGGGTCGCCCCCGTCTGGTCGTCGACATCCGATAAATATACCATTGAGGATACTTATACTGCCCGCGCATGGTGCCGGGTGCGTGCGGTGGCACGGGCCGGATAGTGGCCCTGCCCGGAATCCGTCACCCGCGGCCGCCTCCACGCTCGGGGCCCGGGCGGCATGGGCCAGAAGTGACTGTTACCAGCGACTTCTGAGTTCTTTTACCGTTTTGTCACAACCCCGTCCTATGTAGAATATGATTCTACTTGTAACGCGAACATGAATCTGAATGAGAAGAATCAAATTCTCATCAGGGCCGCGTCAGCCCGCATCCGACCGAGAATCGCGAGCCGAGCACTCAGGTGCCCGGCCGGACGGTCGCGCGCTCAGGAAAGGCGAAGGTGGATGATGTTCTCCATCGTGAGGCGATTGGGCCGAGGTCTGCTGGTGGTCCTGCTGGTCACCCTGGCGGTCGTGGTGCTGCTGAGTTTCGCTCCGGGATCGGTGGCGCAGGTCATCCTCGGCGACGCGGCCACGCCGGAAGCTGTTGCGGCGCTGAACAGCAAACTCGGCCTCGACCGGCCCGTGTGGAGGCAATACCTGGACTGGGTCGGAAGCGCCGCCCAGGGTGATCTGGGCACCTCACCGCTCACGGGACAATCGGTGACAACGGCGATTACGGAGCGGTTGCCGGTGACGTTCCAATTGGCCGCCATGTCATTGGTCATCGCGCTCGTCAGCGCGGTCTTCCTCGCGGTGGTATCGGCGACGCGGCCGGGAAGTCCGGTCGACCGTGGGACTGCCGCGCTGTCCTCCGTCTTTCTCTCCGTACCCGCGTTCGTCGCCGGCCCGGTGCTCATCTACTTCTTCGCCGTGGAGCTCGGCTGGCTTCCGGTAACCGGATGGAACCGTATCGGCGACGGAATCGGGCCGAACCTGCAGTCCGCTCTGCTACCGGCCATCGCGATGGCGCTGATGGAGATCGCCGCCTTCCACCGGCTGCTGCGGACGGACCTGATCACCACTCTGCGTGAGGATTTCATCGGTGCGGCCCGCGCCAAAGGTATGAACGACTGGTATGTGATGCTCCGGCACGCGCTCCGGCCGTCGTCGTTCTCGTTGATCACACTGGCGGGCATCAATCTCGGGCGCCTGATCGGCGGGACGGTGATCGTCGAAACGCTGTTCTCGCTACCCGGCCTCGGCCAGTTGCTCGCGTCCTCGATCGTTTCCCGGGATCTGATCATGGTGCAGGGAATCGTGGCATTCATGGCGATCGTCTATGTCGTCATCAACATCCTGGTCGACTCGAGCTACGAGCTGATCGACCCGCGGGTCAGGAAGGTGGCGACGGTATGACTCGAGCACAAGTCGAGACCGAGCTCGAGCAGCGGCTCGAGGCACCGGAACCGGAAGTCCCGCGGGTACGCAGATCTCGCTCGATACTGGTGTACCTGTCCTACGCCTGGTTGATCGTGATGATCTCGGCGGCGATCTTCGCCGACCTGCTCCCCTTGGCGTCGTACTCGATCCCGGTCGGCCCACCGCGGCAACCACCGCAACTCGGGTCGCTCGATCTCTTGGCCGGCACCGACAATTTGGGCCGGTCGATGTTGTCCCGATGCGTCTACGGCGCCCAGGTGTCGTTGCTCATCGGCACGGTCGCGACCCTCATCGGGTCGGCACTCGGGTCGAGTATCGGGATGCTGGGCGGCTATTTCCAGAGGCGGACGGATGCGGGGATCCGGTTGCTCAGCGATACGATGCTGGCCTTCCCGCCACTGATCCTGCTGATGGCGCTGACCGCGGTCTTCACTCCGGGACTGCGCACCCTCATGGTCGGCCTGTCCCTGGTGATCATCCCTTCGTTCATCAGGCTCGCCCGGGCGAACACGCTGACGTGGACGGCCCGTGAGTTCGTACTCGCTGCCCGGAACATGGGTGCCGGGCACGGCCGGATCCTGGGCAAGGAAATCCTGCCGAATGTGCTGCCGCCCTTGCTTGCCTATCTCCCGATCATCATGGCCGCGCTCATCGTTGCGGAAGGATCGCTGAGCTTTCTCGGGCTCGGGATACCGCCGCCGACACCCAGCTGGGGCGGAATGATCTCCGACGGCAAGGACAGCCTCGCCACCGCGCCGCATCTGGTTTTCGTGCCCGCCGCCGTCATCTTCTGCACCGTTTTCGCGTTGAACCAGGCCGGTGACCACCTACGCGGCCGGTTCGATCGCACGATGCGTGACTGACAGCCCGTCCACTCCTGAACAGCCATCCCGTGTTAGCCCTGAGGTACCGAATGATGATCCGACGGTGTTGTCTGCTCGTCACAGCCCTGATAATCCTGGCATCGCTGCTGACAGCGTGCGGTGGCGCGAGCAATGAAAGAACAGCCGGTAACGTCCCGGTACCCGGCGGTACCGCCCGCATCGTCCAGATCACCGAGCCGCGCAGCCTCGACCCGGCGACACTGAGTAACCAGTGGGTGCTCAACTCGTTGCTCGGCAATGCCTTGTTCGGGACCTTGATGATCAACGATCCGAAGACCGGCGAGCTCGAGCTCACCATGGCGGAGGGTTTCGCCACCCATGACGGGGGCGCCACGTTCGAGTTGACGTTGCGACCGGATCTGCGGTTCTCCGACGGTAGTCCGCTGGACGCGGCGGCCGTGAAATTCAACTGGGACCGCCTCGCGGACCCTGCCAACGGATCCGCCTATCTGCAGGAAGTATCGATGATGGCCTCGACCGAGGTGGTCGATGCCACCCGGCTGGCCATCACGATGGCCGAGCCGGTGCCGAACTTCGCGGAGGCGGTATACGGCACCTCGCTGAACTGGATCGCTGCTCCCTCGGCGCTCGCAGCGGGCAGACAGCAGTTCGACAGCCATCCGGTCGGGGCCGGCCCTTTCACGCTGAAGCACTGGGCCCGCGGAGACGCCATCGAACTCGTGAAGAACCCCGGGTACTGGGGGGCACCCAAACCGTTCCTCGACGCGATCACCCTCCGTACCAACGCCGATACCGCACAGCGGATCAATACGCTGATCAGTGATGGCGCCGACCTGGTGATCGAGACCAACCCGGCAAGTATCGCGGAGGCCGGCGAGGCGGGCTTCCCGGCCGATACCGTGGCATTACGCGGCGGTCAGACCCTGACCATGAACACGCGCAGGCCACCCTTCGACGACGTGCGTGCGCGTCGAGCGGTCGCCGCGGCGATCGACCTCGATGCGATCGACCTCGCCGTCTACCACGGCGAAAGCCGGGTTCCGAGAGCCCTGTTCGGCGAGTCCTCGCCGTTTCACACCGATCTGCCGCTGCCCCGGCCGGATCGAGAGACCGCGCAACGACTCTTCGATGAGCTGGCCGCCGAGGGCAAGCCGGTATCTTTCACCTTCACCAGCGGCCCCACCGCCGAGATCAGGGCGCTGGCGGAGAACGTGCAGGCGCAACTCGGCGCGTTCGCCGATGTCGAGGTCGAGGTCGCAGTCGCGGATATCACCCAGGTGGTCGAACTGCGCCGGACGAACGATTTCGATATGACGACGAGCTCGGCGAACTTCGCCGATCCGGAACCGGCGTTGTGGTCCGCGTTCCACAGCCGGTCCCGGCGCAACCTGTCCGGGATAGTCGATGCGGAGTTGAACCGCGCACTGCAGGACGGCCGGGCCGGGACCACGATCGGGCAACGCACGGACGCCTATCGCCGGGTCCAGGAACGACTGAACGCGCTTGTCCCGGTGATCTTCCAGGTCAGCAATGAACCCAGCGTCGTCACCCGCAGAAACATCGGTGGTGTCGTGCAGTACGGCTACGGGTCGCTGCTACCGGAAGAACTCTGGGTCGAGAACTAGCTGCCGCAAACCATCCGGGTGCGGAACCGTTACCGATTCACTCCTCGATTCTCTTCTGAGAGGAACAATGATGTTCCGAGTACCACTATTTCGTTCGATCGCTGTGTGCTGCACTGCTCTCGTCCTGGCCGCCTGCGGCGGAACCGGAGTGGGGACCGGAACCGGCCCCGGTGGGGACCCGGTGGCCGGCGGTACCGCGCAGATTCTCCAGATCAGTGAACCGCGCACCCTCGACCCGGTGGCCTTGGGAAATCAGTGGGTGATCAACGCGGTCCTGGGCAATGCCTTGTACGGGACGTTGATGGTCAACAATGCGGACAGCGGGGCCATCGAATACTCCATGGCCACCGATTTCGCCACTCGAGACGGTGGTGCCACGTTCGAATTGACGTTGCGGCCGGATCTGCGGTTCTCTGACGGAACTGCGCTGGACGCGGCGGCCGTGAAATTCAATTGGGACCGTTTCGCCGACCCGGAAAACGGATCGACCTATATCGAGGATGCGGCGGTGATCGCGTCGACCGCGGTTGTGAACCCCACCACGCTGCGGGTGACGATGCGTCACCCGGCACCGCATTTCGCCTACACCATCGTCGAAAGCTCGATGAACTGGATAGCCTCGCCCCAGGCGCTGCAACCCGGGCGCGCGGAATTCGACCGCAACCCGGTGGGCGCGGGCCCGTTCACCCTCCAGCGATGGGCCCGCCAGGATGTGATCGAGCTGGTGAAGAACCCGAACTACTGGGACGCGCCGAAACCGTATCTCGACCGGATCGAGCTGCGCACCTCCGGCGATTCCGTTCAGGGCTACAACACGCTGGTCAGCGGTGGTTCGGACGTGATCATCAGCTCCAACTGGGGAAGTATCGAAAAGCTGAAGAATCAGGGCTTCCCCACCGGGGTGTCACCGCTGCACGGCGGACAGCACCTGTCGATGAATATGCGGCGAGCGCCGTTCGACGATATTCGCGCCCGTCGGGCCGTGGCGGCCGCGGTCGATGTGAACGCGCTCAATCTGACCATCTACAACGGCAGCGGGGAACTCCCGACCACCCTGTTCCGTGAAACCTCTCCGTACTACGCCCCGGATCTGCCCCTGCACACGCCCGATCCCGAGACAGCGCAACGGCTGTTCGACGAACTGGCGGCCGAGGGCAAACCCGTGAAGTTCACCTTCACCACCACCGCGCAGACAGAGAACCGGCTGCTGGCCGAAAGTGTTCAGGCCCAGCTCAGCGCCTTCGGCAATGTCGAAGTCGAAGTGAAGGTCATCGATATCATCGACCTGATCAAGCTGCGTTATACGCACGACTTCGACATGATGACCGGCGGCGCGTTCTTCGACGATCCCGAGCCGCGGCTTGGAACGGCCTTCCACGGGGACTCGAGCCGGAATACCGCCGGTATCCGCGATGAGAGCCTGAACGAGGCACTCGACACCGGCCGGACGTCGACGGATGTGGAACAGCGCAAGGCGGCCTACCGGACGGTTCAGGAGCGGCTGATCGAGCTGATGCCCGCCATCTTCTACACCCGGACCGTCGCGGGCGCCGCGACCGGGAAGAACGTCGGCGGCCTCACCATGTACGGCGCCGGGTCGGTCCGGCCCGAAGAGCTGTGGATCGTCGAGTAGCGGGCACGACCCGAGGAGAGCTGAGACCATGAGTGCTCAACCGAATCTGCAGGTGCGGAATCTGCATACCTACATCGGTACCGAACGCGGTGTCGTACGAGCCGTGGACGGTGTGTCCTTCGATGTGGATCGCGCCCAGGCGCTGGGAGTGGTGGGCGAGTCGGGATCCGGGAAGTCGGTGATGGCCCGGGCGATCATGGGCCTGTTACCGCCCCGCGCCGGATGCTCCGGTGAGGTGATATTCCGAGGCAGGAACATCCTCGCGCTCTCCAAGAAGGAGAAGCTCGACATCTGGGGAAAACAGATAGCCATGGTCTTCCAGGACCCCGGCAGGTCACTCAATCCGGTCGTGCGCATCGAACGCCAGCTCACCGAGGGTATGCGCAAACATCTGGGAACCAGCCGTTCCGAAGCCAGAACTCGCGCCCTCGAGCTCCTGCGGGAGGTCGGGGTCCCGGATCCGCAGCGCCGGCTACGCAACTACCCGCACGAGATGTCCGGTGGTATGCGGCAACGAGTGATGATCGCCATCGCCCTGGCCTGCGAGCCCGACCTGCTGATCGCCGACGAACCGACCACCGCTCTGGACGTGACCATCCAGCGGCAGATCCTCGACCTGCTGCGCCGCGTGCAGCGGGACCGGGGGATGTCGCTGATGTTGATCAGCCATGACCTGTCGGTGGTCGCCGGACGCACCGACCGGGTGTCGGTCATGTACGCCGGGCGGCTCGCCGAATGCGGGGCGACCAGGCAGGTTTTCACCGCGCCTCGGCATCGGTACACCCGGGCCCTGATGGACGCCACCCCGGCGATCGATCACCAGCGCTACGCGCCACTGCGGTTGATCGAGGGCGGCCTGCCGGATCCGGCGGCACCGCCCCCGGGCTGCCGTTTCGCGCCCCGGTGCGCACACGTCGCCGACGAGTGCCGCGAGGCTCCCGGCCCCGCGCTGACCGAAATCGCCGCGGACCACCTGGTGGCCTGCGCGCATCCTGCTCTCGCACCCGCGACAGCCCATTCCGAACCCGGTGGTGATACCCATGGCAGGTAGCGGAACCGCGCATCTACGCGACGAGCCGGCGCTGCTCAGTGTGCGCGACCTGGTGGTCGAGTACGACACGGACGGCGGGACCGTTCGAGCGGTGTCGTCGGTCAGCTTCGACGTCCTGCCCGGTGAAACCCTCGGAATCGTCGGGGAATCCGGGTGCGGGAAGTCCACGACCGGCCGGGCCGTACTCCGCCTGGACACACTGACCTCCGGTCGGATCGCCTTCGCCGGCGAGCAGATCGACGAGGCCGACGGCCGCCGCATGCGTACGCTGCGGCGCGAGATGCAGATGATCTTCCAGGACCCGGTGGCCTCGCTGAACCCGCGCCGGCCGGTGCGCGATATCGTGGTCGAGGGCTTGGCCGTGGCCGGAAAGCCCGCGGACGAACGCGAGTCGACGTCCAGGGAAGTGCTGGCGAAGGTGGGGATAGACGAGCGGCTCGCCGGTGCGCTGCCTCGGCAGTTGTCCGGGGGACAGGCCCAGCGCATCGCGATCGCGCGGGCGCTGGCGCTCAATCCCCGGCTGCTGATCTGCGACGAGCCGGTGTCCGCGCTGGATGTCTCGGTGCAGGCGCAGATTCTCAATCTCATCTCCGAGCTCAAGACCGAATACGACCTGACCGTGGTGTTCATCAGTCATGACCTCGGTGTCGTGCGCACGATCAGCGATAACGTCCTGGTCATGTACCTCGGCAAGGTATGCGAGTTCGGCGATGCCGTCGAGGTGTACGACCATCCGGCGCATCCCTATACGAGGGCGTTACTCGATTCGGTCCCGCTCGCCGACCCCGACGAGGGTTTCGCCGGTCCGGCACTGGCCGGCGATATTCCTTCACCACTCGCACCGCCACGAGGTTGCCGGTTCCGGACCCGCTGCCCGCACGCCCAGCAGCGATGTGCGGAGGAGGAACCCGAGGTCCGTGAGGTCCGCCCGGGGCAGTACGCCGCCTGCCACTTCCCGCTGACCGAAGCCTGAGTCCGGAAGGCACGTAGTCTCGCGCGGTGCACTCTCATCTGAGTTTCGAGAACCCTCCTGCGGAGCCACACGAGGTCGTGGTCGAGACGTTGGAGCGCGCTCTGCGTGACCGCACGGCTGCGGGGGAGGCCGCGAATGTCCTGGTCGGAAGCGCGTTGAACGACGACGTCGAGTTCGTCGAGCACTGGTGCGTGCAGATCGGGACACGGGCTGCGCCGGGTAGCCCGTTGCTGGGGCTGGCCGGCCTGTGCCTGGGACACACCGCCCGGCGTTTCGGGCGACTCAGCGAGGAAGCCCTCGCACTGTCGAAGTCGCTGGCGGCGCGTGCCGAGGCCGACCCGTCGGACGTCGACGGCCGGGCCGTCGATGGGTATGACGACGTACGGGACTTCCTGCACCTGTGGTGAGGCGCCGGTCCGGCCGGGCGGCGTTGCCTACTGCGGCACCGGGCCGTGTGGTGCTACGACACGACTGAAGGAGGACAGCCACCCGCCCTCCCCACTTTCAGAACGCGGACCGGGCGCGGCGGTCGTGCCTTCCGTCGACGATCACGCCGGCGGCCGCCTCGAGTGGTTTCACAATGGTGGTGAAGTCGGAGTCCGGGCCCTCGGACGCTGTGGTCGCCTCCCATCGCTGGGCGACCGTTTCGGCGAGTTCGGTGGGAGTGCCGAGCTGCGCGGCCTCCTCCAGGTAGAGCCGGACGTCCTTGGTCATCAGTCCCGTGGCGAAGCCGAAGTCGAAGGTGCGGGGGAGCACCGCGCGGGGGAACTTGTCCCGGCTGGCGTGGGTGGCGCCCGAGCCGGCGTTGAGTACCTCGATCATCACGGTGGGGTCCAGGCCGGCCTTGACGCCCATGACCATCACTTCGGCAGTGGCGGCCAGGGTGGCGGCGGCCATCAGATTGTTGATCAGCTTCATCGTTTGCCCGGCACCGGGCTCGGTGGCCACGAGGGTCGGCCGGCCGAGTGCCTCGAGAAGTGCTGTGGTGGAGGCGAACGCTTCCGCCGGCCCGGAAGCCATGATGGCGAGCGTGCCGTGACGGGCCCCCGCGACGCCGCCGCTCACGGGACAGTCGAGCATGGCGATACCGCGATCGGCGAGCAGTGCCGACAGCTGCCGGGCGGTATGCGGGCCGATGGTGGAGAGTTCGACGAGCCGACGCACCCGGGAACCGTGGATGATGCCCTCGCGTCCGGTGGCGACCTCCAGCGATGCCTGCGGTGTCGGCAGGCTGGTCAGCACCGTCTCGGTGCGGTCGGCCACGTCCGCGGGGGAGGTCGCGGCTACGGCGCCGAGCGCGACCGCCCGGTCGATCGACTCGGCGCGGGCATCGAACACCACGAGCCGGTGGCCGGTTTCCCGCAGCCGGGCGGCCATCGGGAACCCCATGTTGCCCAGGCCGATCAACCCGATGTCCATGGTGCCCACTAGCCGTTGTCCGTTTCGGCGAGTACTTCCCGGGCGATCCGGAAGCTGTCGACGGCAGCCGGGACGCCGGCGTACACGGCGACCTGCAGCAGTACCTCACGGATCTCGTCGCGGGTCACACCGTTGTTGAGCGCTCCTTTGACGTGGGTGCGCAATTCGTGTGGCCGGTTGAGTACCGAGAGCATGGCGAGGTTGAGCATCGAACGAATCTGCGGCGACAGGCCGTCGCGACCCCATACCGCTCCCCAGCAGTACTCGGTGACGAGGTCCTGTAGCGGCTGGGTGAAGTCGTCGCCGGCGGCGTTGCGGACGTAGTCCGCGCCGAGCACCTGGGTGCGGATCCGGCGACCTGTGTCGTAGGTGTCCTGGTTCATGGATGTTCTTCCTGCCTGTCGCGGGGCGGGTGGCCGTGGCCGGGGATCAGTTCCATGCCTCGTCGCCGGCGATGGTCGTGCGGTGCATGGTCCGCTCGGAGGCCGGATTGTAGGGCAGGGCCCGGTGCAGCATGCCGGTGTTGTCCCAGATCACCAGGTCACCGACCGACCATTCGTGGGTGTAGCGGAAACGCTCCTGGGTGGACCATTCCAGCAGTTCGTCGAGTAGTGCGCGGCTGCTGTCCGGGTCCATGCCGACGATATGGTCCGCGGTGGCGCCGATGACGAGTGAGCGCCGGCCGTCCCGGCGCTGCCATACCAGTGCGCTCTCGTGGGTGGGGATCCGCCGCCACTGCGCGAGTTGCTGTTCGGTGGGGTCGGGGTTCACCGCGCGCTGCGCCGCCTCGAGGCTGTGGACCACACTCAGGTCCGCACAGCGTTTACGTTCGCGCTCCGGCAGGTTCTCGTAGGCGGCGTAGGTGCTGGCGAATTCGGTTCCGCCGCCGACCATCGCGACGTGCCGCGCGGTGAGCATGGTGGCCTTGGCGGGTATCCGGTTCGTGGTGTCGTCGATATGCCAGCAGAAGGTTCCCTTGAGGTATTCGGCGGTGGGATTCTTGCCGGGATCCAGCGAAACGGTGAAGATTTCCCGACCGCCGGGAGCCAGTACGGTACCCAGCTTGCGGCTCAGTTCGAGCTGAGCCGAGTCGTCGAGGTGTGCACCGCGGATCAGCAGTACGCCGCGCCATTTGATCGCCTCCCGGATCCGGGCGACGGTGGCCTCGGACAGCAGATCATCGGCATCGATCAGTTCGGCTCCCAGTTCGGGGCTCATGGCGACTGTTTCCGTCATAGGAACAACTCCTGACATTGTTGTGTGCCGCGTCTCTCGCAGTGGCGGAGGCGACCGCTCGGTCCACCTCGTCGGGTCCGCCGCGTGCCACCGGCCCCAGGGAACGGGACGTCGAGGGGTCGATGTTGTCGTACACCTCCGGGGAGGACACGGCGGCACCGTCGATGAACGATTCGGTAGCAGACATGGGGATTCACCTCGCGACTCTGCGCTACGGCCAAGAGATCTGCGCGGCGGCAGTTACCGTGCCGAGGCCCAGGATATAAGTATCCTTTAGCGTATATTTATGTCAAGCTTTCGGTTCCAGTCCACCGGGTGTTTGTGGGCGCCGCTCGTCACCTGACCGGCCAACCGGTGCCGGTCGGGTCGCGGGTGTCCGGCGCGCGCCGGGGTGCGATGCCGGTGCGGAAATTCTCGGTCGGCGCAACGGTGTGAACCTCGCCGCGGACCGCACGCAGAGCCTGTTGTTTGAAGACGCGGGCGGCGCGGCTGAGCCGGTGGGTGGTGGATTCTGTTCGGTCACCGGGCTTCTCGGCGCACGGCCGCCCCCAGATCGAAACCTCGATCGACCCCCGGTCGAGGCACTCCTGAACTCGTCCGCGCAGCCTGCCCTCGGTGGCCATCAGCGCCGCCGAAATCGCCAAGGCCTGCGGTCGCGGTCCGTGGTGTCGATGGGTGAGCGCGAAGTCCAGATCGAGTGCCTCCGCTCCCAGGATCCGGGCCGGCCGCGGATTGCCGAGGTCGCCGGCGACCACCGTGACCTCCCAGCCGGCCAGTGAGAGATCGAATATCCACCCGCCCGCGGCGCTCACGACATCGTCCATGCTCACCCCGAGCACTGTCAGCCGCGGACGCAGGCCCCGGCGGGCCCGGCTGTCGATATACGCGAGGGTGGCCACCTGCGCCATATCGTCCTGGGGCGGCGGGAGGGTCGAGGCGGATGGGGTCATGGGTTCTCCCTCGTTGTGGAACGGCCGGATCGTCGGGCGCCGAGGGGCGCCCGGGTTGAAAATATCCTGCAGCGTATACTTTGAGTATAGGTCTTCGACGGTGGGGGAGTGTTCGTTTTCCGGGTGCCGCCGCATCGCCTGCGTCGCGAGCCGCTTCATCTTCAGAGGCGGACGAGGCGAATGCGGACCGGTTCTGCGACCGGCTGTACCGGCGGATAGCCGAGCGCGCGACCGCGTCCGGTGGCAACCGGCCGTTGGACGCGGAGCTGAAAGAGCAGATCCGCACCCTCGTGCTGCTCGACGACGAGTTCCGGGTATGGGGCGCAACGGACGGTACGGGTGTGGTGATCCGCTCCGGCGCCCCGGTCGATTTCCATCCGGCCGGCAGGACCGTCGATGTGGTCCTGGTGGAATCGCTCGACGAGGCGATCCGTTATGTCACTGTCGCCACTCAGACCGTCGGATTCTTTCCCTTCGAACGGATGCCGGATTTCCGCGACCGATTGGCGGCCGCGGGCACTCAGCGCATCGTTCACCTCGGGGAGGCCGGTCCCAGTACGATCGGCAACCCGCACGATGCCATGTACCCGCTGCACCGCTTCGTCCACTGGATGGTTCATGAGGATGGGAGAGCCGCGACTTCGTGATTCCCGCGATGCTGCCACGAAAAACGCGCAATCGGCTCCGCAAGGCAGAATGTAATTCTACTCTTTGGTAGAGCCACATTTCGCGATCACGGGCGGGTGGTGGTGCCGGTTTTCGATCCGTTGAGAAGGTCCCCGCTGTATCCGGCCGCCGACGCCGGTGAGAAAACCGGTGACAGGGCCGGAGCCGGTGGTTAGGAGTTGGAGCAGTGCGCCCACCGACCATCTACGACGTCGCGGCGGCGGCGGGAGTTTCCCCCTCGACGGTATCGCGGGCGTTCTCCCGGCCGGGGCGGGTCAATGCCGAGACCGCCGCACGTATCCATCGGGTCGCCGCGGAGCTGGGGTATCGAGCGAATGCCATCACCGGGGCGACAGGGCAGACCTCCGCCGTGGCCCTGGTGGTGCCGGATGTCACGAATCCGGTCTACTCCGGCCTCATCCGCGGATTCGAAGCTGCCGCGTCGGGCGCCGGGTACACCGTGGTCCTGGCCGATACGCGATGGTCGACGGTGCAGGAACGAACAGTGCTGGACCGAATCCTGCCTGCCGTCGACGGCCTGGTGGTGACCGGTTCACGATTGTCCGACCGAGGTATGCGGGCGGCCGCGGGGCACCGGGCCCTGGTGACGCTCAATCGAATCGTGCCCGGGACGCGCACCGTGATGGTCGATACCGCGGCGGGGGTCGACGCGGCACTGCGGCATCTGGCCGGACTCGGCCATCGCTCGGTGACCTACGTCGGGGGGCCGGCGGCGTCCTGGGCCGACGGTATGCGGTGGCGCTCGCTACTCGGGGCGGCCCCGCGATTCGGGCTGAAGGTCTGCCGGATCGGGCCGTACCCGCCGACGATGGCAGGCGGTACCGCGGCCATCGGCAGGCTACTGCGCGACCTTCCCTCCGCTGTGCTGGTATTCAACGATCTCGTGGCGATCGGAATGCTCCACGGTTTGAAAGAAGCCGGTATCGGGGTGCCCGGCGATACGAGCGTTATCGGTTTCGGGAATGTTGTCGGCGCAGAATTCTGCACGCCCCCGCTGACCACGGTCGGGGCCCCGATGCGCGCGATGGGTACCGCCGCCTTCGAGCAATTGCAGCGCGCGATGAGCGGCGAGGCGATGGATACCCGTGCGATCGTCTCGCTGACCGCTCATCTGGTGGTGCGGGGTTCGACCGCGGTCGCGAAGGTGCGCGGGACACGGCCGACGGCGGACGCGGTTCGGCGCGGCAGCCGCTGACCCCCGGACCGAACGGCCGGGATGGATGCGTTCGCACCACATCCCGGCTTTTCGGGTGTTGCGGGCGTTCAGCCGAGTCCGAAGGGTTGTCCCCACAGGGTGACGATCTCTTTGGCCTTCGACGTCTCGACATCCACCTGGACGAACGCGCGGGCCTGCGCGTAACCGGCGCAACCGGCGAGGCTGATGGTGCTGTTCTTCCAGGTGACGCTGCCGGTGGGGGATTTGACACGGTTGAAGGGCCGGTGGCTTTCGTCGCCGAAGGCGTCGGGGGCCTCGACGTCGAGCAGATAATACTTCTTGGCCTGGCCGGGGCCGAGGGTGAGATTGCCGCCCGTGCTGGTGGACAGGTCCGGGGTCTCGCTGCCGGCTCGCTGGGAGGCGCCGGCCCCCGCGTTGACACCGCCGCCGGCGATATTGACCTGGCAGCCCACGATATAGCCGGGCCGGATGGACATGCTCCGGGGCGGCTGGGACGCTTCGGCGCCGGCGCTTGCGGAGACCCACGCGTTGCGGTGCAGAGGTGTGGAACCCAGAGAGGGGCTGATGACGGCGGATTCGCCGGTGAGCCGTACGGTGACGGTGGTGCCGTCGCCCAGGGTTTCGGTGATCTGACCGCCGGGCAGGGGCACGAAGGTGTCGGCGTGTGCCGGAGCCGGCAGCAGCGCCAGGATGGTGGTGGCGAGCAGCGTGCTGCCGGCCGCGGCGAATACGGTGCGCAGGGAATGTGCGGTGTCGGTCATGGTCGGTGAACCTCGTCGTTCTGGTGGTTGTCGGCCCGTGCGGGTGTGTCGGTTGTCCGGGTCAGCCGATGCTGAAAGGCGCACCGTAGAGGGTGGTCTTGGAGTAGTGGTCGCCGATGATTTCGACCACGGTGTAGGAGCGGGCCTGGGCATAGCCGCCGCACCCCTGGATCTCCATTTCGTAGTCCCGGTAACCGAGGGTGTACGTGCCCGGGCCGGGAACATCCTTGATGCCGATCTGCACGAATCTGATCTCCCCCGGCCCGATTTGGATTCCCGCGGAGCCGCTCACGCCGACCTGCGTGGTGGAGACACTGGCGCTCGCGCCGAGCGAGAATGCGCGATCGCCGATACTGACCTGGCAGCCGACGATGTAGCCGGTATTGACCTGCGATACGCCGTGGGTGGACGAGTTGTTGGTGCCGGGGATGTTCTCCGGGGCGCTGTAGGGACCGGGTTCGGTGACAACAGGGGTCTGGGTGATATCGGCGGTGACGGTGCCGGAAACCCACGTGACCCGACCGGCGCCGTTGGCGGCCATGGAGGGGGAGACCAGCGCGCTTTCGCCGGTACGGGTGATGGTGAGGCCGGGTCCCGTTTCGGTCCCGTCGGGAAGCGGTATGAAGGCGTCGGCGTTACCGGTGGCGGTGGTGAGCAGGCCGAATACTGCGGTCAATGCGGCGACGCCGGTTCCGGTGCGGCCGAGGGCCGCGGGCGCGCGAAACAGGGTGGTGCGTTTCATCAGGTGGTTCCTCATCTCGATCGGCCTGTGCGGGCATCCACGTGCTTCCGGGTGCGGGAGGGGGTGGGGTCGATTGCGCCGGGGGTCCGGTCGTCGGATTGCGGCGGGTCGGGTGCGAACGCGATCGGAACGCACCCGAGGGCGAGGAAACCGGTCGGGTTTCCCGTGGACTTGGTGATGCCGGTCACACAGTGCAGTCATGGTTGATGACCGGCCGATCTTCTGGCAAATGTATTGCCGTGAGTTGCCATGGGGCGCAGGGTTTGCCGTGGTCGATTCGTGGTTCGACTCCGGGGCTGCCGATGCGCGCGTGCTGTATCGGAGCCGGCTCCGGTGGCCGAAGTGTCGAAAATGCGAAATCTCCCACAAAAACGAGAATGTGATTCTACTGTGGGGTGGAGTCGCGTTTCGCGCTCGCGCCGGGCCCGTCCCGGCTTCCGACGACCCTGTTCTCCGGCAACGCCGCCGTATGACATCGGCGTGCACGTGCCGGGTGGTTGGAGTTCACCATGCGCACAATTCCTCCGGACCTGGCCCGACGGTATGAAGAGCGGGGGTGGTGGACCCGCGACAGCCTGGGCGATCTGCTGGCGCGTGGTCTCGCTTCCGCTCCGGACACCACCTTTCGGGTGCATTCGGATATCCGGCCCTATTCGGGCACTTTCGGCGATGTCGAGCTGGTGGCGCGTCGGTTGGCCGCGGGCCTACGGGACCGCGGTGTCGGGTCCGGAGATGTCGTCGCGCTTCAGCTACCCAACTGGATGGAGGCCGCGGCCGCTTTCTGGGCGGCATCGCTGCTGGGCACGGTCGTGGTGCCGATCGTGCACACCTACGGCTCGCGGGAAGTCGGCCATATCGTGGACACGGTCCGGCCCAAGGCATTCATCGGCGCCGAGCGCTTCGGGAACCTGGTGTACGACCCCGCGATCTACGCGGATGTCCCGGTCGTGGGTATCGTCGGCGGACGGGACACCCGTCACGATTTCGGCGCGCTTCTCGCCGAAGAGCCCTTTTTCGGTGTGACGCAGGTGGATCCGGCCGGCCCCGCGGTGATCGCTTTCACCTCCGGCACGACACGGGTGCCCAAAGGGGTCGTCCACAGCCACCGGACGCTGGGCTGCGAGACCCGGCTGATGTCACAGCGCTTCCCCGATGATCTGGGACCGCTGATCAACGCCGCACCCATCGGCCATTTCATCGGTATGCTCTCGGCCCTGCTCGTCCCGGTCCGGGACGGAGTCTCCATCGACCTCACCGATGTCTGGAATCCCGGCCGCATCCTGAACCTGATGACCACCTATGGTGTCAGCCTGGGCGGTGGTGTGCCGTACTACGTCACCAGCCTCATCGATCATCCGGACTGCACCCGCGACCATCTGGCGCGGCTGAGATATCTCGGTATGGGCGGCGCGCCGGTCGCCGCGCCCGTGGCCGAGCGGCTGACCGGCCTGGGCCTGACCGTCTACCGGTCCTACGGCAGCACCGAACACCCATCCATGACCGCCTCGCACTGGAACGCACCACAATCCAAACGGCTCTACACCGACGGTGCTCCGCAACCCGGCGTCGAGCTCCGGCTGACCGAGGACGGTGAGATCCTCAGCCGCGGGCCGGATCTGTGCCTGGGATATCTCGACGACACCCTGACCGCGGCAGCATTCGACGACGAGGGCTGGTACCACACCGGCGATATCGGAACCCTCGATGCCGACGGCTACCTCACCATCACCGACCGCACCACGGACCTGATCATCCGCGGCGGGGAGAACATCAGCGCGCTCGAGGTCGAGGAAGTACTGCTGACGGTCCCCGGAGTGGCCGAAGCGGTGGCGGTCGCCGCGCCGGACGCGCGTCTGGGCGAACACGTCGCGGCAGTACTCCGGCTGCAACCCGGCACGACCGCGCCGCTGCTCGAAGACCTGTGCGCCTACTTCGCCGACGCCGGGCTGGCGAAACAGAAGTGGCCGCAGGAGGTCCATGTGGTCGACGATTTCCCGCGCAGCCCCAGCGGCAAAGTGCAGAAGTACAAGATCCGGCAGAGTCTGGCCGGGAGCTGAACCGGGGTCGGGCGCTGTCGCGGTTCCTCGCGGCATCCGGCCCGGTGCGAAACAGGCGAAGTTCCGGGTGCCGAGTAGATCTCGGCCCCCGGAACTCGTCCTCGTGTTCAGACCTCGAGGAGATCGAGGCTTTCGTGCCGGGCGACCGCCGCGCCGAGTCGTCCGGTGAGATGCTCGATAACCGGCCGGTCGACCGCGCGGGTCATCGACCACAGGTAGAACCCGTACGGCAGATGCGCTCGATACATCCACCAGGCATGTTCCCGATCGGGCGGTTCGACCACCCCGTGGGCGGCGAGCCGGTGGAGGTAGTGATCGAGCAGATCGCGCTCGGTCCGGGCGAGTTCGTCCGGGTGCAGGACGGTCGCCAGATGGTAGGCGACATCCTGGGCCCAGTGCCCGCTCTGCACCACCTGCCAGTCGATGAGCCCCGGGCTTCCGTCGGGCATTTCGTAGATATTGCCGGCGTGCAGATCACCGTGGACCAGGCACCGCGAGGACGAGGAGCTCAGGGTGTCCATGGCCGCCATGGCTGCCAGCAGCCGCTCCGCGCGACGCACGTCCGCCGGAATACCGGCCGCCCGCCCGTCGTCCAGTAGCGGTTGCAGCTTCTCGACGGTCATATGCCCGGCCAGCGAAGCCAGGCGCGGCGGAAACAGCGTGCCAGCCTGCGGGCGCCCACCCTCCCAGGTCGCCGCGTGGAGGGCGGCGAGCTGGTCGAGGGTTTCCGAAGCCTGGTCGGAGCCGTAGCCGACCAGGGGGTCGAGAAAACGGGCACCCACCGCCACCAGGTCGTGCATGAGGACCAGCGCGTGTCCGGTTTCCTCGTCCACGGCGGCGTGTACGCACGGTGGGGTGCGCACCGGAAGATCGTGGGCGAGATCCCGGTAGAAATCCGCTTCGGCCCGCGATCCGCGGCGCCACCGCGGATTGAAATATCCCTTGGCGCACAGCGCCGGGGGAGCGTCGGTCGGATGCGCGTAGGTCACGCGGAAACGTAGTTTGGTGGCCACCGTTTCGATCCGCTCCACCACCTCGGTCGCGGTCGGGACCGCGCCGGGACGGCCGGGTTCCAGCACTCCGGCGAGCCACTCGGGCGACAGCACGACCGCTTCGTCGAACGGCGCGGGATCGGTGGTGGTCGTCACAGGCCCTCCTGCGGTTCGGGAATCCCCACCAGTTCGCAGGCGCGCCGCAGGAAGGAGTACCGCCGGGTGCTGCCGACGACCGGCGGCAGCCGCAGGACTCGCCGGGTACGGAGGCTGAGCAGACCCGCTTTGAGGCAGGCGAAGACCTCGTGCCAGAACAGATCGTCGGCCCGGAGCCCGGTCAGGTCCTGCCAGAGGGCGATCGTCTCGTCCCTGGTCCCGAGGCCGTCGAGCCGGGGGACGCCCAGGCCCGTGCTGTGGGCCTCGTCGAACACCAGCCACCACGCGAGATCGGCGACCGGGCCGGCCATCGACGCCTGCTCCCAGTCCATGACCGCGGAAACACGGAAGTCGGTGCCGAACACGATGTTCCCGATGCGGGCATCGCCCCACGACAGTCCCGGTACGGAGTCCGCCGGCCGATTGTCGGTGAGCCACCGGAGAAGAGTGCGGACCGTGTCCGGAATATCCTCGCCCAGGGTCCAGCGTGCGTGGGCGCTCCAGTAGGCGAGTTGCTGCTGATTGCCCGAGGCTCCGTATTCGGGCCGGTCGACGAACGTGACGGCGTCGACGGGTACCCGATGGATTGCGGCCAGTTGACTCATCGCGTCCTCCCACAGCGTCCGACGCTGCCGGGGGGTGGCCTCCGTGAGGAAGCCGGACACGTTGTACACGGGCATACTCACCGGCACCGAACCGGTGACCCGTCGCATCAGGTAGAACGGCCGGCCGAGCACCGACGGATCCTCTTCCAGCCACAACGGTTCCGCGACCCGTACTGCACTGTGATCCCGCAGGGCCACCAGGATCTGGTGCTGAATCCGGAACCGCGGGTCGAGAAACATCTGGTACTCGGCCGCCGGCGCGACTCGCAGAACCACCTGCTCTGTTCCGCGCGCGGAATGCACTCGGACGAAGACGGTCTCGTTGGATACTCCGGCGCCCTGCGGATAGGCCGGATCGTCGATTTCGACGGCAGTGATCTCGTCTCGTGCCGCCAGCCACGAATGCAGGATCGTGGCGGTGGTTTCCAGATCACGACCTTTGGGAAATGCAGGCGCGTGCTTCATTGCTTGTGCCCCGTTACTTATCAGGTGGACGACCGCCGAAAGCGGTCGAACAGAATGACCACAATTGTTCGGTGACGGCTTCGATGTTCTCGCGCGGCGCATACGCGAAATGGTGGTAAACCGACATCACCAGGTTCACCGCCAGCCAGGCGTCGGCGGCCGGGTCGTTCGGGTGCAACAATCCCGCCTGGGCCGCTTCCCGCAACTCCCGCTCGAGCAATCCGGCGAAAGGCTGGTTCACCTGTGCCATCTCCTCCGGAAATATCTGGTAGAGCCGCCAGTGCTCGGATGTGATGAATTGACGTGCGGTGCCGCCGTCGTCGGTACGCAGTGATCGCAACGCCGCGAGGATGTAGAAACGTAAGCGCGCCACCGGATCCGGCAGCTCACTCGCGGCCGCCGCCATCTCGGCCATCCGATCGGAGATCACATCCTCGAGGACGGCGAGTAGTAGATGGTCCTTGCTGGGGAAATGCCGGTAGAAGGTCTGCAGGGCGATCCCCGCCTCCTTCGACAATTCTTGAGTGGTGAAGGCGGACCCCTTGACCTCGATCAGCCGCTGCGCGGCCGCGACGATCGCCTGCGCCTGCTCGATGGTGCGAGCCCGTGATCGCCGGACCGATTGCGATTGATCCGCGGCCCGGTCGGCCCATCCGGGCGGCGGGGTGATCGGGGCATCGGGCCGGGCGGGCCTCTTGGGTGTGGACACGCCTGAAGTCCTATCATGACGGGCTGAGCACGACGAGTGGGATGACGCGGCTGGTCCGGGTCTGATAGACGTCGTAGTTCGGCCAGTATTCCGTGGCGAGCCCCCACAGGCGCGGCCGTTCCGCCGCGGTGGCGGTGCGCGCTGTCACCCGGATGCGCTCCGCCTTGATCCGGATTTCGGCTTCGGGGTTCGCTCGCAGGTTCAGGTACCACGCCGGATGCTTCGCCGCGCCGCCTGCCGAGGCCACGACCAGGTAGTCCGCGCCGTCGCGGCCGTAGATCAGCGCCGAGGTGCGCGACCGGCCGGTTTTGCGGCCGGTCGTCGTGAGCAGCAGGATGTGGGTGCCGTTCCACACGTACCCGACCTCGCCGTCGGTCTCCTCGTATCGGGCGACGTGGGTGGCCCCGACCAGGCCGAGGTCGGGCGGCCGGTAACCGGGTTCGTTCATCGACTCTCTCCTCTTCCAGGGACCGATCGGTCAGCCGAAAACCACAGGTATTTCGGTCGGCCCTCGTTCGTACATTCCGATGAAACGGGTGGGTTCGGCCGCCGGGTCGGCCCGCAGATTCGGCAGCCGGTCGAGCAGGGCGCCGATCCCGGTCGTCATTTCGGCCTTCGCGACATGCATGCCCAGGCAGGCGTGGGCTCCACCGCCGAAGGCGAAGGAGGGCCGCAACCGCCGGGTGATATCGAATTCGTCGGGGTTGTCCCAGCGTGCGGGGTCCCGGTTCGCGGCCCCGATGCACAGGTGCAGGACCGATCCCGCGGGGAGCGGCACACCCTGCAATTCGGTATCCCGGGTGACGTACCGGGAGAACATCGGATCGGTCGGTGTCCACCGCAGTGCCTCGTCGATGGCCGGCCGCAACAGGGATCGGTCCGCCGCGACCGCCGCGAGCACGTCCGGGCGCTGCAGCAGCGCCGTCAGTGTGATCCCCATCTGTTTCCAGGTGGTGCCGGATCCGGCGGCCAGCAGCAGCACCACGAAGGAGTGGATCTCGGCGTCGGTGAGCCGCTGGGTGGTGCCGTCCTCACCTTTCAGTTCGGCCTCGACCAGCACACTGATGAGGTCGTCGCGGGGTGCCTTCCGGCGTTGCGCGACGATCGGCCGGATCAGGTCCACCACGGCGTCCGGCCGGCCCAGGGCGGCGCGGAACTCCAGGGCCTGCTCGATCGGTACGCCGAAGCTGCCGGTGATCGTCAGCACCGGGATGGCCGCGCAGAAATCGACATTCAGTTCGGCGCGGCCGTCGGCGGCGAACCCGTCGATCAACTGATGCACGGTCTGTTCGATCCAGTTGCGTATCCACCATTCTGCTCTGGCGGGTACGAACGAGGGCTGGACGAGTGCCCGGTAGCGTCGGTGCTGCGCCCCGTTCATCGAGATCATGCTGTTGAGAGCGCCGAGTTTGCCCTTGTTCGGGTCGACCGGTTCGGGCGCGGAGGCGAACAGGTCGGGATTGCGGTAGGCGGTATCGCAGGCGGCGAAGCCGAATGCGGAGAAATGCGGGCGATCGGGTTGCGGCAGTCCGCTGAACGCCGCCGGGCCCGGGTATCCGGTCAGTTCGTGCACGGTGCCCGGATGCACCTCGGACTCGGCGCGCAGCCGGTGCCATATCGGGTAGGGGTCGTCGCGGTACCCGCCGCCTGTTTGCGCCAGGTAGGCGCCGCGCAGGTCGAACAATTCGCGCACACGGTCGCGATCCAGAGTCGTCGCAGGTTTCATTCGGCTCACCTCGCCACGTAGCCGCCGTCGACCGGAAACAGGACTCCGGTGATGTTCGCGGCGCGATCGGATACCAGGAATACGGCTGCCTCCGCGCAATCCCGCGCCGTGATCGGGCGGCCCAGGGGATGGTTGGCGGCGGTGCGTTCGGCCATTTTCGCGGTCATTTCCGGGCTGTCCTCGAGGCCGCCGGCCGCCATGAATCCGGTATAGGGCATCCCGGCCGGGCAGAGCGCGTTGGCGCGGATCCCGAAGGGCGCACCCTCGATCGCCACGGCCTTGGTGAGCTGGTGCACGGCGCCCTTGGTCGCGGCGTAGACCGCGCCGCCCCAGGCAACCAGACCCGCGACCGACCCCGTGTTGAGGATGACGCCGCCACTGCCCTGCCGTTTGAATTGGAGTACGGCATAGGTGCAGCCGAGGAACACCCCGCCGATGTTCACCGACACCAGCCGTTGGAAATCCTGGAGGGTGTGGTCCTCGAGCGCGGCACCCAGGCGCGGTGTCGGGATCCCCACATTGTTGAAGACGATATCGACGTGACCGAACCGGTCGGCGGCGGTGGCGATCATCGCGGCGACATCCCGCTCATGGGTGACATCGGTCTCGACCGCGACGGCCACCCCGCCGGCGGCTTCGATCCGGCGGGCAGTCTCCTTCGCCCGATCGAACTGGATATCGGCGCAGACGACCGAGGCGCCTTCCTCGGCGAATCGCTGGGCCGAGGTGGCACCGACGCCGGATCCGGCGCCGGTGACCACCGCGGTCTTTCCTTCGAGCAGCACGTGTCTCACCCTTCTCGTTCGACAATGGCGATATCGGTGATCGCCAGGCTCAGTGCCCCGGTCGGGCAGCTGTCCACGGCCGCCCGGACCTCGTCCAGCGGATCGGCCGGCGGATCGCACAGCACGGCCAGGCCCTCGCCGTCCTGGGTGAAACTGCCCGGTGCGTAGGCCGCGCAGACCCCGCAGCCGAGGCAGCGGGTCCGGTCGACGTGGACAGTCCAGCCCGGCATCTCAGCCCGCTGCCCGGACCGGCGGTGCGGCCGGGGTGAACCGGTAGAGCCGCTCGGCGTTGCCGCGCAGGATCTTGTACTGCGTCGTCTCCGGGAGGTGGTCGATCTGTTTGATGACGGCATCGATACAGTTCGGCCAGGTGGAATCGGAATGCGGGTAGTCGGTTTCGCACATGATGTTGTTCTCGCCGATTTCGGCGATGCTGGCGATACCGTGCGTGTCCTCGATGAAGCAGCCGAAGATGTGGTCACGGAAGGTCTGGCGGATATCGAGGGTGTCGAGATCGACGCCGTGACTACCGGCGTGGTCACCCCAGTTCATTCCCCGTTTCACCCAGTGCCGCTGTTTGTCCAGGACCTGCTCGGCGCGTTCCAGGAAGTACGGCATCCATCCGATCTCGCCCTCGGACAGCGCGATCTTGAGGTTGGGGAAGCGCTGGAACATACCGCTGAACAACCAGGACAGCATCGCGCCGGAGGTCCGGGTCGCACCCCAGGCCAGGTTGGCCAGGAACGGGGCGTCCTTCGAGATCTGCGGAACCGTCGAGGACGAACCGACGTGCATGGAGACGACCAGGTCCAGATCGTTGGCCGCGGCCATCACCGGATCCCAATAGCCGCTTGGATCGTGGATCGTCGGCAGGCCCAGGGGTGCGGGGTTCTCCGAGAACGCGAAGGTGGTCGCGCCTTTCGCGGCGCAACGCTCCAGCTCCTTCACGGCCAGTTGCGGATCCCACAGCGGGATGAGGACGAGCGGGATATAGCGGCCCGGTGCCGCGCCACACCAATCCTCGATCACCCAGTCGTTGTAGGCCTTCAGGCAGACCAGGCCGAAGTCGCGGTCGCCGGCCTCCATGAACAGCTGGCCGCAGAACCGGGTGATCGTCGGGAAGCAGAGGGAGGCGAGGATTCCCGCGCGGTTCATATCTTCGACCCGGGCGACCGGGTCGTAGCATCCGGGTCGCATCTCGCTGTACGACAGCGGTTTCGGGCTGAACTCCTCCTTCTCCTTACCCGCGACCGCACTCAGCCCGGAACTGGGGAAGCGTTTGCCGTCGTAGACCCAGCAGTCCACGCCGTTGTCGTCGAATTCCATATGCGGCGCGCGGTCCCGGTCGGCGCGCGGTACGCGGTCCAGCCACAGGTTCGGCGGTTCGAGAATGTGGTCGTCGACCGAGATCAACCAGTCGAGTGTGAGATCGGTGGACATGCTTACTCCTTCGGGTCGGGCGGGCGGTCACCTGAGATCGCCGATGACAAGATGTTTGACTTCCTGGAAGGCCCGGATCCCGTCCGGACCGCGTTCGCGGCCGAGGCCGCTCTGCTTGTAACCGCCACCCGGGGCGTAGGCGCTGAACAGCGCGGTGTTGACATTGACCGCGCCGGTGCGCAATCGGCGCGCGACGGCCGTGGCGGCGGTGGGATCGCCCCCGTACACCTGACCGGACAGGCCATATCGGCTGTCGTTGGCGATCCGGACGGCGTCGTCGATATCCCGGTAACCCAGCACCGACAGGATCGGGCCGAAGATCTCCTCCTGTGCGGCCGGGTTGCCGTTGTCGGGAACATCGAGCACGGTCGGTTCGAAGTAGTAACCGTGCGGGAAGCCGCTGGGCCGGCCGCCGCCCTGCACCACGGTCGCACCCTTGTCGACGGCGCGTTCGACGATTTCTTCGCACCGCTGCCGTTGCGCGGCACTGATCAGCGGGCCGATCGTGGTCGACGGATCGGCCGGCGCACCGACGACGAGACCGGCATAGGTGCGGGAGACCAGCTCGAGTACTTCGTCCTTGCGCTCCCTGGGGACGAGCATCCGGGTCGCGGCTACACAGGCCTGCCCGGCGGTACCGCCGATCACGGCGGCGGCGCCGGTCGCGACTTTGCCGACGGCGTCGTCGAGATAGATCTGCGCCGATTTACCGCCGAGTTCGAGCGCGACCCGTTTGAGGGTGGGTGCGGCCTGCGCCATGATGTGCCTGCCGACCGCGGTCGACCCGGTGAACGACACCATGTCCACCGCGGGGTGGGTGGTGAGCAGTTCCGCACCGGCGGAACCGGATTCGACCACAACGCTGAGCACACCGCGGGGGAGCCCGGCGGCCTCGGCGGCGGCGCCGAAGATCAGTGACGAGATCGGAGTGAGCGGACTCGGACGCAGGATCACCGAGTTACCCGCCATGAGCGCGGGAACCAGCTTCTGTAGCGCCATGATGAACGCCGCGTTGTACGGGGTGATCGCGGCGACGACGCCCACCGGCTCATGCCTGCGGAGGCTGAGTGCCACCCGCCCGCGGATGAGTTCGCCGACGGGTACCGGATTGGGTTCCTCGTGCGAGAGGGACAGGTAGAGGTCGATCATGCCGCGGGCCATGGCCAGCCCCGAAGTGAACTGGGAGCGTTCGGCGAACATCCGCGGCTGGCCGGCCTCGGCGACCATGGTCGCCACCAGTGGTTCCCGCCTCGTCTCGAGATACGACAGCAGCGCCCGCAGCGCCGCGGCCCGTTCCCCGGCCGGGGTATCGGCCCATACGCCACTGTCGAAGGCGCGCCGCGCTTCGCGTATCGCGCGATCGATCTCGGGCAGCGGGGTGGCCGGTATCTCGGCGAAGCAGGACTCGTCGGCGGGGTTCTCGACGGCGATGGTGTCGTCACCGGTCACCCAACCGCCGGCGATATAAGAGCGGTGCTCCGTGAGAATTGTTTCCATGGGTTCGGGCTCCTGTTGCCGCGGGGCGGCGGTGGTCTCGGACGGTTCAGCCGGGTTCGGTGGTGTAGGCGACGACGCCGCCGTAATGGGGCGAGGAGTGACAGGCCAGAGCGGTGGTCACACCGGTACGAGCGCGGTCGCCGGCGCGACCGGCCAATTGCAGGTAGCACTCGAGCATCTGAGGTATGCCGTGCATACGCCCGTTACCCAGAGCTCCGCCACCCGACAGCACCGGAAGGCGACCGGGCGCGTCGCTGTCGATACCGCCGTCGCGGACGAAACTGTGCGCCTCTCCGCGCGGGCAGAAGCCCAGGGCTTCGAGCCAGAAATACACGAAGGGCGAGAATCCGTCGTAGAGCTGGGGTAGGTCGACGGCGGCGGGCTGTAATCCCGTCGCATCCCGGAGGCGCCGGGCCACGACCTCTCCACCTGCCATGATGTCGTCTAGCGGCCAGTGCAGCCCCACCCGCTGCCGCGGCGGTGGGCTCTGCGCGTAACCGGCCACGTACACGGGCCGGTGCGGAAGGTCGCGGGCCCGTTCGGCGGAGGTGAGGACGAAGGCGGCGGCTCCGTCCACCGGCAGATCGCAATCGAAGCGCCGGACCGGGTCGCTGATCATCGGTGCCGCCAGGTATTCCGCAGTGGTGAGCGGCTTTCCGTACCAGTGCGACCACGGGATACGCGCGCCGTTCTTGCGGGCCTCGACCACGACCGCGGCCAGCGTGGCGGGATCGGCCCGGTACCGGTTCAGGTACTCGCGATAGGGGAGGGCGATCATCGGCAGCGGGCCCCCGAAACCCTGCGGGGCGGTCCACTGCTGTGCGCCCTCGGCCGCCGTCATCGGATTGTCGTGATAACCACCGGCCGGGTTGTGCAGGGCGCGGTGTACGACGACGTAGTCGGCGGCACCGGAGACGATCGCGTTCACCGCCAGCGCCATCGCGCCGGGTATCTGGCCGATACCGCTGAACCCGGCGATATACCGTGGCGAACCACCCATTCTCGCCGCCAGCCAATCCGCCGACACCGTACTCACACCGTCGGTGACGCGGTGATCGCCGGAGGTCGGGAACAGCGCCGAGGTGACGAATCCGTCGATCTGCTGCGGCCGCAACCCCGCGTCCGCGACGGCCGCCCGCGCCACCTCGACGGTGACGGCGCCCAGCGGCTGCTCGCAATGACGGCGGATGCCGCTATGGGCGTATCCGACGACAGCGACTCGCCCGTGCCCGTGGAACCGGCCGGTCACGACGATCCCCCGGTGGCCAGAGTGAAGGCCGGCACCGCTGTCCCCGGCGCGACATCCTCGAACGCCACCCGCACCGGAACCCCTTCGCGCAGGACGGTATCGGGACCGTCGAGGAGTCTTCCGATCATCCGCAGTCCGGCCTGTTCGGACAATTCGACATCGACCAGCAGATAGGGCACGTCGCCGGCGAAGCCGAGTAGCGAGGCGCGGTGGACCACCGTCCAGGACCGAACGACGCCCAGCCCGCTGACGAGTTCGAAACGGAAATCGGGATCTGTGGTGCCGCAGTGCGAACACGTCGCGCCGGGCGGTATCTCGAATCGGTCGCACCGGGCGCAGCGGGCGATCGCGAGCTCATGCCGCGCCGCCGCGGCCCAGTACGGAGCCGAGCGGGCATCGGGGACAGGAAGCGGACGGGCGGGCATCGTCACGGGACCACCCCGGAATCCTGGAGTTCGGCGATATCGCTCCAGGAGTACCCCAGCTCCAGCAGCAGGGCCTCGGTGTGCTCACCGTGTTCCGGTGCCCGCCGCAGGACGGGCGGCCGTTCGTCGAATTGCACCGGTCCGGTCGGGAGCCGGTATGCCGCACCCGTTTCGGTTTCGACGTCCCCCAGATACTCGTTGGCCAGCACCTGGGGGTCTTCGAGGAGTTCGCCGATGGATTGCACCGGGGCCCACGGCGCGTCCAGCCGGGACAGCAACTGCTTCCACTCGTCGAAGGTGCGGCGCGCGAACTCCGCGTCGAGTTCGGCCACGCATTCCGCGCGGTGCGCCGCACGCGACGCCATATCGGCGAAACGTGGATCACTCCGCAGATCGGCGCGCTGTACAAGGTCGCAGAACTGCGCCCAGTACCGGTCGGCCTGGAGAAAGACCAGCTGGATATGCCGGGCGTCCTTGGTGCGATAGGCGCCGACCAGGGGGTTGGCCGAACCTCCGCGCCCGGAGACGGCGACGGGGGAGTTGCCCGCCAATTCCGCGAGTACATCGGAGGACAGCATCCACATCGCCGTCGCGAGCAGTGAGACATCGACCACCGATCCGCGGCCGGTGCGTTCCCGTCGCAACAGCGCGGCAGCCATCGCGAAGCCGAGCGCCATCGCGCCGTTGCGGTCACCCATCGCACCGCGCTGGCTGATCGGATACTCGCGGTCGCGCGGTGTCAGAACGTAGGCGGGTCCGCCCTGCGCCCAGAATGCCGAGGAGTCGTAACCCGGTTTGCCGGCCTCGGGGCCGCGCACGCCATAGCCGTGCCCGCGGGCATAGACGAGACGTGGGAACCGCTGCGTGAGTTGTCCGGCATCGAGTCCCAGGCGGCGTAGCGCCGCGGGCCGGAAATTCGTCAGGAAGACGTCGGCGGTCGCGAGCAGTTCGTCGAGCAACTCCCGGCCGCGGTCGGTCCGTAGATCCAGCGCGACCGAGCGTTTTCCTCGATTGGCCAGGGCCACCGACAGATTCACCCCGCCGCTGTCGGCGCCGATGCCCTGGGTGGCGAGGTTGCGGTAGGGGTCTCCGTCGGGGCGTTCGACCCGGATGACATCCGCCCCCCAATCCGCCAGCAATGCGCCGGCCACCGGGACGAAGACCCACTGCGCGAGCTCCACGACGCGGATCCCGCTGAACGCGTCATTGTCCATCGCTGCCTCCGCTTGTAGAACCACAATCTACCTAATCGTAGAATCAGATTCTCGTTAGCGGTGGAAAATGACGCCCTGTCAGAGAAATGACGCTCTATGGCGATTTGTTCAGTAGTTTTTACGGCGGAAGCCACTCTCGAGCGTGTGCTGCGTCATTTCGAGCGTGTGCTGCGGGGCCTTGCGTGGTCCGATGCGACCCCGCCGGCCGCTGTTTCACCTACCGGTGATCACGGCTGACCGGTCGCGAACGCCTGTACGGCGCCGAGGAACTCCGGCCCGCCCATGATGTACCCGCCGACGGTTCCACCGACCAGCACACCCACGGGGATGCTGACGCCCCAGATCAGGAACAGGCATGCGCCGAGGAGGCCGCCCACGATGGCACCGCCGACGACGCCGGGCAGGTTCTTGTTGATCTGCTCCGCGAGGCGGCTGTAGGAGCTGATGTCCTTCAGTTGCGCACCAGCTTCTGCCGTGGGGCTCGTTGTCAGCGTCAGGGTGCGGCCGCCGGCACCGATATGCGGCGCAAGTGCGATCGAACGTCCCTCGGCGGCGTACCGTTGCGGCACTTCGGCCACCGCCGTTCCGTCGCCGGTCTCGAGCATCACCGCGCCGTTCTGCCCGATCTCGAACCGGCCGTTCTCGACGGTGGTGACAACTCGCCTGTCGACCGGCGCAACGGTGACCCGGAAATTGATTCCGTGGTCCGCGCCGGAAGTCGTGTCCCCCGCGGTCACTGCGGTCGGCTGCTGCGTGACGGCCGGCTCGGCACGGGCGGTTACGGCAGTGATGCCCACGGCCGAAATGGCCATGAAAACGGCAGCAGTGATTCTCTCGGACTTCATTCGTCGAACCCCTCCACTCAGCTGCCCCTGATGGGCGGACCGAGTGAGACCTTAGGCGGTGTCGGATCAAACGGTCTGTACGCCACACAGGTCGAAGCCACTGGACTCGTGCTGTTTCTGGACGATCGGCACAGAGCCCGGAACTTCGGTGGCGTCCAGTCGAGAGCGGGGCCGGCCCGGCCCGCCACGATTTCTGGTCGTCACACGCCGGGCTCGGGGGCCGAATTTGCCGTCACACCTCGGGCGAGGGCCTGCGGGCCGTATCGAGAGGAGATCAGGGTCCATGGGTCGGCGTAGGGGCCGCGGTGTTCGAATCGACGCTGCACGGCCAGGGCCGTGCGTATCGCCGGCCGCAGGAGGGGACCGGTCGTACGGAGCAGTGTGCGCAACAAGCGCGGCTGGGCCTCGGCGATCCAGGCGACCGTCTCCGGCCACTCGTGCTGTTGGAAGTCCAGCAGTGCTTGTGATTCCGAGGTATCGAACCAGCCGGTGAATGCCCAGCCCCGATCGTCTCCGGGGTCGCCGGGCAAACTGGCCGAAGGCCCGAGCCGGCCGATGCCCATGGCTTCGAACATGGCGTCCTCGACGTCGCGATGTGTGTGGGTATAACTCCCGTTGCCGGCGATGAGCAGTACTTTGCCGTTGACACTGTCCCGGCGGTCCGCAGCGTTGGCGAACGCCATTGCGACATCGCGAGCGTCGACGCCGTGTAGCCGGTTGTCGCCGGGGGTGGCGCGGATGAGTACGAGATGGTCGGTGTTGATACCGGCGGTGGTGTCGGGAGAAAGTACGCCGCCGAGCCGTAGGAACGCATGGGGGAGTCCGCTGTGTGTGATGACGCCCTCGGCCAGTACCTTGTCCTCGCCGTACTGGTCGATCGGGGCTACCGGGGTGTCCGCGGTGATGCGTTCGGGGTGGCGGTGCGGATTGCGGGAACCGTATACCGCTGCGCTGGAAGCGAAAAGCAGCAGCGGAGCGGTCGATAGCCGCTGACCCGCACGCACCAGGTTCTCGGTGCCGCCGACGTTGATCCGCCGGGCCAGCTGCGGGTTGCGGTAGGACTGCGGGGAGAACATGGCGGCAAGATGGATGATCGTGCCGGGGCGGTGTTCGTCCACGAGGGCCTCGACAGCGTCTGAGTCGAGCAGATCGGCGAAGGTGGTGTGCAGAGTGCCCGGCACTGTGGCACCGGCCAGTTTTTCCGCAGCGGACAGCGCCGTGTCGGTGCGCAGATCCGTGGCCACCACGGTATGCCCCCTGGACAGCAGGAGTTCGGTGACGCGTTTGCCTACCTGGCCGAATGCGCCGGTGACGAGGACGGGAGCGCTCATGGTGCCTTCTTTCACGCCGCGCCACGCGGAACTTGTGCAGCCGCCCGCGAAGTCGCAGGAAATGATCGTCAGGGAAGTTTGACGACGGATAGATACATTTCGAGGATCGGCCGGTAGAGGTCGATATCGTCCAGTTGGCTCCCGAGGATCACGGAATCGCTGGTGGCGATGAGTACCTGGGCGAAGGCTCGCGGGGTGATCGTCAGGCTGCCGCCCACGCGCTCGAGGTTCTCGGCGACGAATGCGGCGAGTTCTTCGGCCACCTCCAGGCGCTTGGCCGCTACCCGTGCCCGGGCCTCGGGATTCCGCAGGAGGTAGAGAGTGAACTCGTGCCCCAGCGCGGCGTGCTCGGCGCCGCGGTCGTGACTCAGCCGGCGCCACCGTTCGGCGACTCGGTCGAGTTCGTGCGGTCCCACCGCCGTGACGTTCGAGAGGACTTCGGCGAAGTTGTCGAAGTAGCGGCGCCAGTATCGATCGCTCACCGCCAGGAACAGCTCTTCCTTCACCGAGAAGTGTTTGTAGATGGCGCCCTTCGTGTAGCCGGCCGCATGGGCGATGTCGTCGAGGGTGGCGGCCGCAAAACCTTTTTCGGCGAACACTTCCTCGGCAGCATCCAGCAGGAGCGCGCGGGTGCGCTCCAATCGCCGCTCTTTCGTCCAACGCTCCACCACGGACTCGATCCTAACATGGATCTCAGAAACCCATTGTGATGATAGATACCCTTGGGTATCTTGGCGAAGGGCCGGTCGCCGGAAGGAGGCGGACTTCGCCGTGAGAACGGACTTCCATTGCGGCGCCGGTGGTATCGAGCGCATCGCTGAGTTTCCGCTCGCAGTGGTCGGGCCCGCGAGCGCTCCAGAACGCAATCCAGAAGGGGCAGTTGCATGAGCGAACTGTCGAACAAGAAGACCGCCGAGGTCACCGAAACACTCGGCGCCGCGACCCTCGGCTCCGAGAATCGGCAAACGAGCAAAGCCCTCTATATCTGGGCCGTCGTCGGCGGGCTGATCCTGGCGCTCCAGGTGTATGTGTGGATCCGATGGATCACCGGCCCCTACTTCGAGCGGGTACCCACCGGCCCGAACGATCCGCCGATGCTCATGAAGACGATCCTGAGCATCTGGACCGCCGGCGTCCTGATCGGTTTTCCCTTCGCCATCTACTGGTGGATCATCAGGCCGTGGTGGCGCGAGCGCCGGATCACCCTGGACGGCATCCTGCTGGCGTCCATGGGCCTGATGTTCTTCCAGGACCCGTTCCTGAACTATGTGAACACGTGGTGCACGTACAACACCTGGATGTTCAACAGGGGTTCGTGGGCGCCCTACGTTCCTGGTTGGGTATCGCAGGAGGAGCCGGGTGCCCAGGTCGCCGAACCACTACTGATGAACGTCCCTGGTTATGCGTGGGGCGTGCTGCTGATCACGATCGTCGTGTGCTGGTTCATGCGGAAGGTCAAATCGCGCTGGCCCGGGATCAGCAATCTCCAGTTGATCGGCGTCACCTTCGCGTTCACCTTCGTCCTGGACTTCATCATGGAAGGCTGCATGCTGCTGCCGCTCGGGCTCTACACCTTCCCGGGCGCGATCCAGTCGGTGTCGTTCAACGCGGGTCACTACTACCAGTGGCCGATCTACGAGGGCCTGATGTGGGGTGCGGTCCAAGCGGGTCTGGCCTGTCTGCGTTTCTTCACCGATGATCGCGGGCGCACGATTGTGGAGCGTGGGCTCGACCAGGTCCGCGGCGGCGTCGTCCGGCAGCAGCTCACGCGTTTCCTGGCGATATTCGCCGCGGTGAGCGCGATCTTCTTCGTCTTCTACAACCTTCCCGCGCAATGGGTCGGCCAGCACGCGGATCCCTGGCCCGAAGATATCCAGGAGCGTTCGTACTTCACCGGCGGCATCTGCGGGGACGGGACGGACAAGCCCTGCCCCCATCCCGATCTGCCGATGCCACGCAACGACTCCGGCTACATCAACAAAGACGGTCAGCTCGTCCTTCCGGACGGAGTCGAGGTTCCGAAGATCGTCCCGTTCCAGCCGGAGGACTGATATGACGACCACCGCTACAGCCGTGAGCCGCCCCGATGTGCAGGCACCGTTCTACCGGGCGGTCGGAGACGAGGCCGAAGTATTCCGCGCGGCGTCCTGCCGCGGAGTGCCGGTCCTGTTGAAAGGCCCCACGGGGTGCGGGAAAACCCGCTTCGTCGAGGCCATGGCGCACGAACTGGGCCGCCCGCTGATTACCATCGCCGGTCACGAAGATATGACCTCCGCAGATCTGGTGGGCCGCTTCCTGCTCAAAGGCGGCGAAACGGTGTGGGTCGACGGACCCTTGACGCGCGCCGTCCGCGAGGGCGGAATCTGCTATCTGGACGAGATCGTGGAGGCGCGTCAGGACACCACTGTGGTGATCCACCCGCTGGCAGACCATCGCCGCGAACTGCCCGTCGACCGGCTCGGCACCACGGTTCCGGCAGCGCCGGGCTTCCAGCTGGTGATCTCCTACAACCCCGGGTACCAGAGTGTTCTGAAGAACATCAAGGAGTCCACCCGGCAGCGATTCGTCGCAATCGAACTCGGCTTTCCGCCGCCCGAGATCGAACGCGAGGTGGTGGCGCGCGAGGCCGGGGTCGCTCCGGAGATTGCGAATGCTCTGGTCACGCTGGGTAACGCCATCCGGAACCTCGACGGATCACCGCTGCGTGAAGCGTCGTCGACGAGGATGCTGATCCTGGCCGGGTCCCTGGTGGCGGGTGGGCTCAACCTGCGCGCCGCCGTGCGATCCGCTGTCGTCCAGGCCCTGTCCGACGATCCGGATATCGTCCGCGCCCTCGGTGAACTCGCGGACGCTGTCCTGCCGTCGTCATGACCCCATCGGAAACCGGAGGTCCGGAACGGTTCCGGCTCCTCGCCACCTTCCTCGCCGGCCGGCCCGTCGCAGTCGCGGCGGCCCCGGCCGGCGAGGCCGCGTACACCGACGGCGATGCGGTCTTCGTCTCCGCGGGCCGCTCCCGCGGCCATCAGCGCAGGGAAGTGCTGGTGCAGTGCGCGCTGCTGCGGGCGGGAAGCCTGGACCCACGCGTGGTCAAGGGGCTCCGGGGCCGTCCCCGCGTCGCACGTCGCTACCTGGCACTCGAAGGCCGGCGAGGGCTCACCGAACTCGCTCACCGGGTTCCGCTCGCCGCTGGGCTCGTTCCGTACGGGGAGGCGACAACCGCCACCGCCGACGAATCGCTCGCCCTCGCCCGAGGTAAGGCAGTGATAGCCGATTCGCCGGAGTGGTTCGGGGTCATCGAACCCGCGCGAGTACTGAAGTCCGGCAGCGGGCCGACCGCTCGGGCCACCGATAAAGATCTGCAACTGGACTTCGATCTCCTCGACCAACTCGAGGACGAGGACGATGACGAGGAAGCCGGCAACCAGGAGAGAGCCGGAACCAGCCGGATCCTGAAATTTCTCGAGAACCCCCTGGTCAACTCGGAGAAGCTTGCCGATTTCCTGCGCAAGTTGCTCGGTACTTCGCGTGCCCCCGGCGACAGCGATGCCGGTGCCCAGATGAAGGTTCGTGCCGTTCGGCGGGGCGGCACGGCCAGTGCCGATGCCCGGCCGCTACCGACCGCGATCAATTTCATCGTCGACGGAAAGCCCGGTGCCGTCAGCGGCATAGGCGGAGCGTGGTACCCGGAATGGGACTGCCACGCGAATCGGTACCGGGCCGAGTGGTGCCGGGTTCTGAACTTCCCACTGACCACCGAGGCCGATACCTCCGCCGCCGACATACCGCACGACGAGGAGCTTCGGCGGCGCCTGGCCCGTGTCGGTCTGGGCCCCAAGGTGCTACGCCGACGTCCCGACGGGGACGAACTCGATATCGATGCACTGCTCGATCTGGTGGTCGATGTTCAGTCGGGACACTCACCGGCGGAGAACGTGTACGCCGAATCCCGAAAACTCGCCCGCAATCTCGGCGTCCTCATCCTGCTCGACACCTCCGGGTCCGCCACCGATACCGACCCGGACGGCCTGGCCGTCCACGAGCACCACCGCCGGGCGGCCGCCACCCTCGCCGCCATACTCGAGGAGCTGGGGGACCGCGTCGCCGTCTACGCATTCCGCTCCGACAGCCGGCACGCCGTTCATCTCCCCGCGATAAAAACCTTCGACCAACGATTCGGTGCCGTCGAGCGTGCGCGTCTCAATCAGCTTCGGCCTGATGGCTACACCAGACTCGGTGCCGGTATCCGCGGGGCCGGCCGGATTCTCGAGGCCGAAGCGGGCACACCATATCGTCTGCTCCTCGTCCTTTCCGACGCTCTGCCCTACGACCACGGCTACGAAAGCCGCTACGCGGAAGCCGATAGCCGCAAGGCAGTCGACGAAATCCGGGCCGAGGGGATCGCGTGCCTGTGCCTTTCGATCGGTGCGGCCACCACCGACGACACGCTCGAACGTGTCTTCGGGCCGGCCGGGTACGCGAATGCCGCGACACTCTCCGACCTGAGCCCGTACATGGACGAATTGTTCTCGGCGGCGCTGCGCGAGCTCAGCGCACCGAAACCCCAAGGAAGTCGATGATGCCCGCCGAGGTGTACAGACTCCCTTTCGAAAGGAAACAGCAGTGGACACAGGACACCCGCCGCCGGACTCGGGCCGGGCCCGCGCGCTCTATCACTTCGATCGCCACACCCCGGAGTATCGGGGCCGATTCGCCGCGATCACCCGGGAAATGCACGAAAAATGCCCGGTGGCCTGGACCGGCACCTACGGTGGCCACTGGGTCGCCGCCGGCCACCGGCAGGTGTTCGAACTCGCGCGGTGCCCGCACGTATCCAACGATCGCGACTACAAGAACGAGCGCCGCGGGTATCTCGGCATCACCATTCCGTTCGCCGAGACCCCGATGCCCATGCGTAACGGCATCCTGGAAATGGACGATCCCGAGCACCGGTTGTTCCGTGCGGTACTCAATCCGTACCTGTCACCGAGCGCGGTACGCCGGTGGGAGCCTTTCATCGATGAGCTGGTGCGCGCCTGTCTCGACGAGAAGATCGAGTCCGGGCGGATCGACTTCGTCGATGATCTCGCGAATATCGTCCCCGCCGTCGTGACTCTCGGCATGCTCGGAATACCGCTGGAGAAGTGGGTTGTCTACAACGAACCCTCGCACGCGGTGGTGTACACCCCACCGGATTCACCCGACCGGGAGCGGGTGCAGGAACTGAACATGGCGATGGGTCTGGATCTGCTGGCGAATTTGCACGAGATACGGGAGAACCCGCGACCCGGCCTGATCGACGGACTGGCCCGGTTGGAAATCGACGGCGAAAAGCCCGAAGACATCGATCTGCTCGGCATGCTCGGGCTGCTCATCGGCGGCGGGTTCGATACGACCACCGCCCTGACCGCGCACGCACTGGAATGGCTGTCCGAACATCCCGGCGAGCGGGACACCCTCAGTCGCGAACGCGACCTGTTGCTGAACCCCGCGACCGAGGAATTCCTGCGTTACTTCACCCCCGCGCCCGGTGACGGCCGCACGATCGCCGCGGACTGTGAAATCGCCGGCCAGCGGTTCGAAGAAGGCGAGCGGCTCTGGCTGTCCTGGGCGATGGCGAACCGCGACCCCGCGGTATTCCCCGAACCCGACACCCTGGTCCTGGACCGTAAAGGTAATCGGCACACCAGCTTCGGGCTCGGCATACACCGCTGCATCGGGTCCAATCTCGCGCGCACGGTATTCAAGCGGATGCTGGTCGCCGTCCTCGACCGGATGCCGGACTTCGACTGTGATCCCGAAGGTACCGTGCACTACGACACCATCGGGGTGATCCAGGGGATGCGCAAACTACCCGCGACGTTCACGCCGGGCCGCCGTTCGGGACCGGGTCTGGACGACACTCTCGTCGCCCTGGAGCGGATGATCGACGAACAGGGGCTCGCCGCCCCCGTCACCGCGGGGTCGTGATCGCAGCCGGCCGGGGCGACCCGGCCGGACCGTGCGGAGCCGCCTCGACGGGCGCCGTGCGCCCGGGTATGTCACGCCTCGCGTTCGGGGCCTTCCACTTCGCGGAGGAAGTCCTCGATGAGGGTGGTGATCTCGGCGTGCCCGCTGTCGATATCGAACGACTCCTCGATGCGCAGGAAGCGGGAGACGCTGGACATGAGCATGACCAGGGTTATCGGCGTCCACGCGGTGTCGCCGTGGTTGCGCAGGGCGCGGGTGACTATCTCGAGCTGGAGTTCGCGGAATCGTTTGGACGACTGGGTGATCTCGGTCCGGATCGAGGGCCGGTGAGTGGCCAGGGAGACGAATTCCATGGTCAGCGAGGTCCGGGACTGGTCGTGGATCGCGGCCCACAGCGCCCAGAGCGGCTGATCGGATCCGGCGGCCGCGAGGAGGCGTTGATAGCTGCGTTCGGAGCCCCGGCGGAAGAGGGCGACGAACAGGTTGTCCATGGTGCCGAAGTAGTAGTGGACGAGCGCGGAGTTCACCCCCGCGCGGGCCGCGAGCCGGCGGGAACTCACCGCGGCGTAGCCCTCTTCGAGCATGACCTGCTGGGCGGCGTCGAGCAGCGCGCTCCGAGTCGACAGGCTTGCCGGGTCGGCGGGGCTTTCCCGGCCGCCGCGGTCGCTCGGTTCCTTCTTGTTCATGGTGCCTCCATCTGCTGCCGCGGGAAGTCGGCACGCCCACCGTGCTCTGCTGCCGCGGACCCGGTGCTGGTACGGCCGCCTTCTGATCATAGAAACCCTGGCTTTCGCGGTACGGATGGCCCGGGAGAGGGGGACGTCGCGGGACGATCCGGGGGTGTGAACGTGCTTCACGCGAGGTTCTTTTCGGCCCTTGACGGACGCCGAGTGGCAGCCGTATAACTTTAATCAGTCGAGTAATTAATCACCTGCTTAATGGTCGGTCGATTCTGTCACACCGCTACGTCGGCTCCGGAAGAGGAGAACCGTGGAACGCATCGAGACGGGGCAAGGGGCCGGTTCATCGCGCGTCACCGCTGCCCTGCCTGCGGAGCGGGCGGGCGTGAGGTCGACCCGGGTGACGATTCGCTGCGGCCGCCGTACCGCCGGTGCCGAACACCGCGACGGTATGACGATCTTGGAAATGGCGCGATTCCTCGGGATGGATCCGCCTTCGACCTGCGAGTCCGGCCACTGCGGCGCCTGCACCGCCCGGATCGAGGCCGGCGGGGGCGTCGAGATGCGCCGCAACGAGGTTCTCACGACTGCCGAGGTCGCGGAGGGCTGGGTGCTGACCTGTCAGGCCCACCCGACCGGTGCATCGGTGCACGTGGTCTACGAGTAGAGGAGCTCACCGATGAACAGACCCGCACACACAGCGGCACCGGACAAGGTTCCACCCGGTGACAACGGCTCCGCGGGGCGCGTGACGATCGTGACCGGCGGCGCCTCGGGGATGGGACTGTCGGTCTGCCACCGGCTGGCCGCGAGTGGCGATCGTGTCGCCGTATTCGACCTCGACGGTGTCGCCGCCGAGCGCGCCGCGGACGAGCTGCGGTCGGCGGGCGGTACGGCGATGGCCTTCGAGGTCGATGTCACCGACCGGGGGTTGATCGACGAGGCCGTGGGCAAGGTGCGGGCGGCCTGGGGGCCGGTGCAGGTGCTCGTCACCAGCGCGGGGGTTTTCGCGTTCGAGCCGTTCACCGAAATCTCGACGGATTCGTGGCAGCGCATCCTGGATGTCAACCTCAACGGCACGTTTCACTGCATCCAGTCCGTGATCCAGGACATGATCGAGTCGGGCTGGGGGCGCATCGTCACCATCTCGTCCTCCAGCGCACAGCGCGGCTCGCCGAAGATGGTGCACTACACCGCTTCCAAGGGCGCGGTGATCGCGATGACGAAAGCGCTGGCCCGGGAGTACGCGCAGTCCGGTATCACCGTGAACACCATCCCGCCGTCCGGTATCGACACCCCGATGTCGCGGGTTTCCCAGGCGGCCGGGCATCTGCCCGACAACGCGACGATGGCGCGGGCGATCCCGGTCGGATATCTGGGCAGCGGTGAGGATATCGCCGCGGCCTGCGTATTCCTGTGCTCGGAGGAGGCTCGGTTCATCACCGGCCAGGTACTCGGAGTGAACGGCGGGGCAGTGATATGACCTCGACGGTTCCCCGGCTCGCACCACTTCCGGTAGGGGAGTGGACCGAAGACGCGCGGGCGATGTTGCGTGGACGCGTGGCCCGGGCCGACCGATACCTGTCCGGAGCGCCCGACGCGCCACCGATGCCGAATATTCTCGGGATCCTCGGACATCACCCCGAACTGGGCGGCGCCTGGCTGAAATACAACGGGCTGCTCCTGGAACGGGCGACGCTCGATCCGCGACTGCGAGAACTGGCGGTGCTGCGGGTCGCGTGGCGGACACGCTCGGCCTACGAGTGGCGTCAGCACACCCGGATGGCACGTGATCTCGGGATCGGTGACCAGACGATCGAGGACATCGCCTGCGGGGAGACCGGGACCTGGCCCGAGCCGGATCGGCTGGTGCTGGCGGCGACCGATGAACTCCTCGACCGGTACCGGGTATCCGATGCCACCTGGGCCGCGCTAACCGGCCATCTCGACACCCACCAGTTGCTCGAGCTGTTGTTCGTCGCCGGCTCCTACCTGTGCCTGGCCCTCGTATTCAACAGTGTGGACCTGCAACCCGACCCCGACGCCGGCCCCGCGGCGGCACCCGAAGTACCCGAATCGGAGGAATGACGATGGCGCGATGGCCGAAGCCGGCGGAAGGAACCTGGACCCGGCACTATCCGGAACTCGGTACCGGACCGGTGTCGTTCGAGGATTCGATTTCACCGGAGTTCTACGAGCTGGAGCGGGAGGCGATCTTCAAACGGGCCTGGCTCAACGTGGGCCGCGTGGAGCAGGTGCCGCGGGTCGGCAGCTATTTCACCAAGGAGATCCATATCGCCCGCACCTCGGTGGTCGTGGTGCGCGACCGCGAGCAGCAGGTGCGCGCGTTCTACAACATGTGCCGGCACCGGGGGAACAAGCTGGTGTGGAACGAAGTACCGCGCGCCGAGGTGTCCGGGACGTGCCGGCAGTTCACCTGCAAATACCACGGCTGGCGGTACGGGCTCGACGGAGAACTCAACTTCGTACAGCAGGAGGGGGAATTCTTCGACCTCGACAAGAAAGATTACGGGCTCGCGCCTGTGCACTGCGAGGTGTGGGCGGGATTCATCTTCGTGAACCTGGCCCCCGAACCACCGCAGACCTTGCGGGAATTCCTCGGACCGATGGTCACCGCCCTGGAGGACTACCCCTTCGACCGGATGACCGAATGGTACGAATTCCGGGCCGAGAATCAGAGCAACTGGAAACTGTTCGCCGACGCGTTCCAGGAGTACTACCACGTCCCCGGCCTGCATTCCCAGCAGGTTCCGGGCAAGGTGCGAAATCCCGACCCGAGTTTCGAATGCGCGCATTTCCAGACCGACGGGCCGCATCGTGTGGTGAGCACCGGCGGCGCGCGGCGCTGGACGCTGGACCCGGAATACATGTATCCCATCGAGCGCGCCACCCGCAGCGGGCTGGTCGGCCCGTGGGAATCCCCCGATATCGGCGAGTTGCCCCCGGGTATCAACCCGGGGCGGGTCGAACCGTGGGGTATCGATAATTTCCAGATCTTCCCCAACCTGGAACTGCTGTTCTACCGCGGCTGGTATCTGATCTACCGCTATTGGCCCACCTCCTACAACAGCCACCTGTTCGAGGCCGTTCTGTGCTATCAACCGGCCCGCACAGTGCGTGAGCGAGTAGAGCACGAGGTGTCCTCGGTGGTGTTCAAGGAGTTCGCGCTGCAGGACGCCGGAATGCTCACCGGCACCCAGACCGCGCTCGAATCCGCCTACCGCACCGCGCGGATCACCGACTATCCCGTCAACGATCAGGAAATCCTGGTGCGCCATTTCCACAAGGTGGTCGCCGACTGGGTCGACGGGTACCGCGGCGCGGGGGTAGGAGCGTGATGAGCGAGAACCTGCTACCACCCGCGTTCGCCGAATTCGAGCGGTTCGCCCCTATCTGGTGCCTGGCCACGGAATCCGAACGCTGGCAGCGCCGGATGGACAGTTCGATGGAGGAACTGTCGGAGTTCTACACCGCCTTCTTCCCCCGCCTGGAAGAGGCCATCGTCTACTGCGACAAATTTCCCCTCGACGATCTGCCCGACGAGGTCCTGCACCTGCTGCAACTCGTCTACTCGCTGTCCATGGTCGCCATGGCGGTCGAGATCTTCCTCCAGCCCAGGCCGGTCGACAGCGCCGATGCCGAAATCGAACGGACCGGTGAGCCGTGGCCATGAGTCCGCCGACCTGCCACGCGACGCCCGAACGAAGGACACAGTGATGCCCACCCTGACCGTCGAAAAGCTGAACCACGAGATCGGCGCGGAGATCGTCGGCCTCGACTCGGACCGGATGATCTCCGACGAGACTGTGCCCGGCGCGATCCTGGAGGCCCTGGAAGCCAACGGGGTGCTGGTCTTCCGGGGCCTGCATCTGGAACCCGAAGTACAGGTGGAGTTCTGCCGCAAGCTCGGTGATATCGACACCTCGGCCGGCCACCACCCGGTATCCGGGATCTACCGGGTGAGCCTGGACACCGCGAAGAACTCGTCGGCGAGCTACCTGCGTGGCACCTTCGACTGGCATATCGATGGATGCACTCCGAAAGACGACACCTACCCGCAGATGGCGACGGTCCTGTCCGCGAAAGCCGTCGCCGTGAGTGGTGGGGAGACCGAATTCGCCAGTACCTATCGCGCCTACGACCGGCTCGACGACGACGAGAAGAAGTATCTGGCGTCGCTTCGGGTTCTGCATACGCTCGAGGCGTCGCAGCGGCCGGTCACCGCCGATCCGACACCGCAACAGCTGGAGTTCTGGCGTCGCTGGCCGACCAGGGAGCATCCGCTGGTCTGGACACACAAGTCGGGCCGCCGCTCACTGGTGCTGGGTACCTCGACGGATCATGTGGTGGGGATGGACCGGGACGAGGGACGCGCGTTGCTCGACGACCTGCTCGCTCGCTGCACCGCACCGGCACATGTCTACCGGCACGAATGGACGGTCGGCGACACGGTGATCTGGGACAACCGCGGCGTCGTCCACCGAGCCGCACCGTATCCCGAGAATTCACCCCGGGAAATGCTGCGCACCACCGTCCTGGGCGACGAACCGATCCAGTAGCCGCCGGGCCCACCGAACCGAACCACACCGCAAGGAGCACCACCATGCCTCGATGGCCCAAACCCCCCGAAGGCAGCTGGACCGAACACTATTCGGAACTGGGTACCGAACCGATGTCCTACGAGGACTCCATCTCACCGGAAGTCTTCGAGTTGGAGCGGGAGGCGATCTTCAAGAAGGCCTGGCTGAACGTCGGCCGGGTGGAACAGGTCCCGCGGGTCGGCAGCTACTTCACCAAGGAGATCCACGCCGCATGGACCTCGGTGATCGTCGTACGCGACAAAGAGAAGCAAGTGCGAGCCTTTTTCAATATCTGCCGGCATCGCGGAAACAAGCTGGTGTGGAACGAACTTCCACGCGAGGAGGTTTCCGGAACCTGCCGTCAGTTCACCTGCAAATACCATGGGTGGCGGTACGGGCTCGACGGAGAACTGAATTTCGTGCAGCAGGAGGGCGAGTTCTTCGACCTCGACAAGAAGGACTACGGGCTGGCCCCGGTGCACTGCGAAGTGTGGGCGGGCTTCATCTTCGTGAACCTGGCGCCCGAACCCGAACAGTCGTTGCGCGAATTTCTCGGCCCGATGGTCACCGACCTCGAGGGCTACCCGTTCGATCAGCTCACCGAACGCTATTCCTACCGTTCCGAAGTGGGAGCGAACTGGAAGCTGTACATGGACGCGTTCGCCGAGTTCTACCACGCGGCCGTACTGCACGGTAACCAGTCGCCGGACAACTTCTCCGCGGCCGCGCAGGCCGCGGGTTTCGAAGCGCCGCACTATCAATTGCAGGGCCCGCACCGCCTGGTCAGCACCTCCGGGGTGGTGACCTGGGAACTCGACCCCTCCATGCGCAAACCCATGGAGGACATCACCCGCGGCGGGCTGTTCGGACCGTGGGACGTCCCCGATCTCGGCGAACTCCCCGCGGGGGTGAACCCGGGGAAATGCGAGCCGTGGGGCCTGGACTCCTTCCAGTTGTTCCCGAACTTCGTCATCCTCATCTGGTCGAGCGGCTGGTATCTCACCTACCACTACTGGCCGACGTCCTACAACACCCACATCTTCGAGGGGAACCTGTACTTCATGCCGGCCCGGACGCCACGCGATCGGGTCGCCCACGAAATGACGGCGGTGACCTTCAAGGAATACGGCCTGCAGGACGCCAGCACCCTGGAAGCCACCCAGATGATGCTCGAATCGCGCGCGGTGACCAGGTTCCCGCTGTGCGATCAGGAGATCCTGCTCCGGCACCTGCACAGAACCGCCGGCCAGTGGGTCGAGAACTACCGGAAAGAACGTGCGGAGGCGACGAACCGATGACCCTGCTGCCCGAACAATTCGCCGACCTGGAACCCTTCGCTGTCCACTGGTGCCTGGCCACCGAAGGCGAACGCTACAGCACGCGCATGGCCAGCAGTATGGACGATATGCAGCGGTTCTACGACGCCGTCACTCCGCGTGCCGAAGCCGCGATGACCTACCTCGACCACATCGGGCTCGACGATATGCCCGACGACGCCCTGAACCTGCTGCATCTGCTGTATTCGATGATCATGGTGTCGTTCCCGGTCGAGGTGTGGCGCCAGCCGTGGATACCCGACGCGAGCGAGGCCTCGATGGACTGCGTCATCGAGCCCGCGCCGTGAGCGCCGGGACAACGGTCCTGCGAGCGGCGCGCTGGATCGATATCGAGGCCGGCGTCGTCCGCTCGCCCGCGGTGGTCGTGGTGCGCGACGGGCTCATCGACGCGGTGAACCCGCCCGATACCCCCGCCGAGGCGACAGTGCTGGAGCTCGGTGACTGCACACTGCTGCCGGGGTTGATGGATATGGAACTGAACCTGCTCATCGGTGGCCCCGACAATCCGACGGGTCTGCCGAATCCGATGCACGGGGTCCAGGACGATCCCGTGTACCGGACACTGCGCGGCACAGTGAACGCGCGAGCCACGCTCATGGCCGGTTTCACCACGGTCCGCAACCTCGGGCTCATGGTGAAGACCGGTGGTTACCTGCTCGATGTCGATCTGAACCGGGGCATCGAGCAGGGCTGGTTCCCCGGCCCCCGGATCGTGTCCGCGGGGCACGCCATCACCCCGACCGGTGGGCATCTCGATCCGACCATGTTCCAGAAGCTGGCCCCGCACATCATGCCGATGTCGATACCGGAGGGAATGGCGGACGGCGTACCGGCAGTGCAGGCCGCGACCCGGTACCAGATCAAATATGGTGCGGGAGTCATCAAGATCTCCGCATCCGGCGGGGTGATGTCGCACAGCACCGCCCCCGGCACCCAGCAGTACTCCGACGCGGAACTCGCCGCCATCGTCGACGAGGCCCACCGCGCCGGTATCAAGGTCGCCGCGCACGCCCACGGCGACGCCGGAATCCGCGCCTGTATCCGCGCGGGCGTGGACTGCATCGAGCACGGATCCCTCGCCAGTGACGACACCGTGCAGATGATGGTCGACCATGGCACTTTCCTCGTGCCGACCAGCTACTTGTCCGAAGGTCTCGACACCTCGAAAGCCCCACCGGCGCTGCGCCGCAAGGCGGCCGAAGTCTTCCCGAAGGCCCGCCGGATGCTGAGCAGGGCGATCGAGGCCGGCGTGAAGATCGCCTGCGGTACCGATGCCCCGGCCGTACCCCACGGCCAGAACGCCAAGGAGCTCTGGGCCCTGGTGGACCGGGGTATGACCCCCATGCAGGCGCTGCGCGCCGCTACCGTCACCAGCGCAGAACTCATCGACGCCGACGATCGGGGCCGGCTCGCCCCCGGTCTGCTCGCCGATATCATCGCCGTCCCCGGCGACCCCTCGCAAGATATCACCGCCCTGGACACCGTGTGTTTGGTGATGAAGGACGGGGTCGTTCACAAGAACGAACCGCGCGCCTGACCGACCGCGTTCTCAGACCTACAGGAGCAGACGAATGCCCAAAGGAATTCTCTACGTCGAATCCCGGCCCAGCTCGCCGGAGGAAATCGCCGAATATCACCGCTGGTACGCCGACACCCATATCGGCGAAATGCTCGATATCGACGGGATCGTCTCGGCCCGACGGCTCGAACCCCTCGCCGGAGACGGTAGTTTCATCGCGCTCTACGAGATCGAAGCCGACGATCTCGAGGCGGTGCAGGCGAGGATGGGCGCACGGGCGAGGTCGGGGAAGATGTCGAAACCGGTCGCGGTCCAGTCGGACCCGCCACCCACCGTCCGGCTGCTCCGCGAAATGAGCACCCACACCCGCTGAAGGGCGGCACCCGTGTACGAATACGCGAAGCTCTTCATCGGCGGCGAGTGGTGGGTACCGAGTACCGGCGAGATGACCGAGGTGATCTCGCCGCATACCGAACAACCCATCGCGCGCGTCGCCGCACCCGCGCCCGCCGATGTCGACCGGGCCGTCGCGGCGGCGCGCCGGGCGTTCGACGAAGGACCGTGGCCCCGGCTCGATCCGGCCGAGCGGATCCGGATCGTCCGGGACCTCGCCCGGCGCTACCAGGAACGGGTGGACGAGGTCGCACAGGTGGTGACCGCGGAAATGGGCGCACCGATCACCTTCTCCCGTTCGGCGCACGCCCGGCTACCCGGAGTGATGATGCGTGCGCTGGCCGATCTCGCCGAAACCTATCCGTGGCAGGAGACCCGGCCGGGCTTCTACGGCACCGGCATCCTGGTGCGCAGTCACCCCGTCGGTGTCGTGGGGGCGGTGACGCCGTGGAACATGCCGATGCTCATGGTCGTCGCGAAACTGATCCCCGCCTTGCTCGCCGGCTGCACCATAGTGCTCAAACCGTCACCCGAGACGCCGCTGGACGCCTACCTCATGGCCGAACTGATCGAGCAGAGCGAGGTGCCGCCGGGTGTCGTCTCGATCCTGCCGGGTGACCGTGCGGTCGGGGAGTACCTCGTCGCCCACCCCGGAATCGACAAGGTCTCCTTCACCGGATCCACCGCGGCCGGTCGACAGGTCGCGGCCGCGTGCGGCGCCGCGCTCAAACGCGTCGGGCTGGAGCTCGGAGGAAAATCGGCGGCCGTTGTCCTCGATGACGCCGACCCGGCGGCAGTCGCCGCCGGTGTGCAGGTGGCGGGGCTGATGAACAGTGGTCAGGCCTGCGTGGCGCAGACGCGGATCCTGGTGCCGCGCCGCCGCGCGCCGGAGTTCGTGGACGCGTTGGCCGCCATGGTGGACGAGCTGTCGGTAGGGGATCCGTTCGACGAGGACACCCGCATCGGCCCGATGGTCTCCGACCGGCAGCGCGAGCGGGTCCGCGGATACATCGAGCAGGGGATCACCGCGGGCGCCCGGATCGTCACCGGCGGCGAAGCCCCTCCGGAGGGCCTGGACAAGGGCTGGTACGTGCGGCCTACTCTTTTCACCGAGGTCGAATCCGGTATGGGAATCGCCCAGGAGGAGATCTTCGGCCCGGTACTGACCGTGCTGGAATACGCCGATACAGACGACGCGGTGCGGCTCGCCGACGATACGGCCTACGGGCTGTCGGGCTCGGTATGGACAACGGATGCCGACCGCGGACTCGCCGTCGCGGGCCGGATCCGTGCCGGTACCTTCGGCATCAATCAGGCCTACAGTATGGATCCGCACGCTCCGTTCGGGGGCGTGAAGGCCAGTGGAATCGGGCGGGAATTCGGTCGCGAGGGCTTGGCGCAGTATCTGGAGACGCAGTCGATCTCGGGGTTCGACTGACAGCGTATGAGCGGTGGCAGCTCGACGATATCGACGCCCACGAGAGTCGATCCGCGCACTGGGTCCGCGCCGATCGGGAATCGGGGATCGAGTGCCTCAATGGTTCCCGATATCCAGGTCGATGATCATGAGGTCCTTTTCGATCTGGGTTCTGGTGTCGAGTAACAGCGGTATGAAGGTCCGATCGACCAGGCCGGTGAAGCGAGCGGCATGACTGGACAGCGAGACCGCGCCGACGGCGTGACCGGCGCGGTCGTTGATCGTGACCCCGACGGCCGCGACGCCGCGTTCGGTCTCCTCGAAGTTCACGGCGAAGCCGCGCGCCGACACCTGCATGAGAGTGCTCGTCAGAGCACGGAATTCGTCCTCGTCGAGGGCGGGGGTGCCGCCGGGACCCGAACGGCGGTACAGCTGGTGTAGTTCTTCCTCGGACAGTGTCGCAAGTAATGCCTTTCCGCCGGATGCCCGGTGTGCCGGCATCACCACACCGTCGCGATCATTGGTGGCGTACACGGACCGGGCACGGACGGTTCCGAGGAACCGGACGGTATCGCGGACCCGGATCATGAGGTTCGCCGATTCACCACTGCGCCGGGACAGCACCTCGAGGTGTGGCTGGCAGAGGGCGCGGAAGGTCTTGGTCCAGGCGAGCCGGGCCGGGGCGGCGTCGAGTGAGGGGCCGGGGAAGTAGACGTGGGATTCGTCCTGCACCGCGAAGCCCCGGTAGGCGAGGGTTTGCAGCAGCCGGTGGGCGCTGGAGCGGGAGATGTCCAAGTCGGCCGCGGCGTCCATCACCCGCAGACTGCCGTAGTCGCGTAGCAGTTGCAGCAGGCGGAGTCCGCGGTCGAGCGAGCCCACCGCACTGGGCGGGCGTTCGGGCAGTGGCGGGTTGCGCATAGCGGAATCTTATTCCGTCCACCGGATGATGCGCTTTAGCTTTTTCGCATGATTGAGTGTGACCTGGATAACGGTGTCCTGGTGGTCGGCGGAGGAATCGGCGGCCTCGCGACCGCACTGGGACTTGTGCGAGCCGGCCGGAAAGTCGTGGTAGTCGAGCAGGCCGGTGAATTCGGTGAAATCGGCGCGGGTCTGCAGCTCGGTCCGAACGCCACCCGGATCCTGGCGTCGTGGGGGTTGCTGGATCAGGTTCGGGCGGCCGGCGTGGCGCCGGAGAATATCGCTATGCGGGACGCGATCTCCGGTGCGGAGATCGCCAGGCTTCCGCTGGGGCCGGATTTCCGCGCCCGCTACGGCACTCCGTACGTGGTGATCCACCGGACCGATCTGCACGCGATCCTGCTGGACGCCTGCCGCCGGGCGGGCGTCGAACTGCTGACCGATGTGCGCATCGACCGGGTCGACACCACCGATACCGGGACCGTCGCCCACGCCGCGGACGGCCGGACCTTCGCCGCCGCGGCCACCATCGGGGCCGACGGACTGCGTTCGGTGCTGCGGCAGGCCATTGTCGGGGACGAACTCCAGCCGTCCGGGTACGTCGCCTACCGCGGCACCGTCCCCGTCGGCGAGGTGCCCGCGGGTGATCGCGAACTCGACGATGTACTGGTCTGGGCCGGGCCCGGCTGCCATCTGGTGCAGTACCGGCTGCGGTCCGGGGAGGTGCTCAACCAGGTCGCGGTCTTCGAATCACCGGGTTTCCTGCGCGGCGAGGCGGACTTCGGCGGCGTCGACGAACTCGAGGCCGCCTTCGCGGAATGCCATCCGCAGGTGCGGGCGGCGATCGGGCATATCGGCAAACAGCGCCGGTGGCCGCTCTACGACCGGTTGCCGGCCGACGACTGGGGGCACGACCGCCTGGTCCTGACCGGTGACGCCGCCCATCCCATGCTGCAGTATCTGGCCCAGGGCTGCTGCCAGGCGCTCGAGGATGCGAACACTCTCGAAACGCTGGTCCGCGACGGTACCGGCGCTGTCGAATGGCCGGAGGTGATCCGCCGCTTCACCGAAGCCCGGATTCCGCGCACGGCCGAGGTGCAGACCAAGGCGCGCATGTTCGGCGAGATCTGCCACGCCCGCGGCGTGCACCGCCACCTGCGCAACGAACTGCTCGACCGGCTGGATACCGCCGACCTCTACGAGCACGCGGATTGGGTCTACCGCGGCCCCCTTTTCGTACCGGTACCCGAACCGGTCCACTCCTGAGCCCGAACTCTCTCCCAGACAAGGTTTTTCGTTCATGCGCCTAGCAGTTCTCGACGGTGATCGCGCCGCCGTCGTCTCCGGTACCGACGTCTACGACGTCACCGAACACCTGCCCACCACGCCCGGCCCCTACGGCGGCCCCTGGCTGCCGTGGCTCGAACAGGGCGGCCGCGCGGCGGATCTCGCCGCCGTCGACCTGTCCGTCTGCCCCGTCCAACCGCTGGACCGCGCCGCGTTGCGGGCGCCGATCTCGCGTCCGGGCAAAATCGTCGCGGCGCCGGTCAACTACCTCGATCACAAGGTCGAGATGCACGAGCAGAAGACCATCGCCGAATACGGTGTCTTCCTCAAGGCCAACTCCTCGGTGATCGGGCCGGGGGAACAGGTCGTGCTCCCGTACAGCGATATGCGGACCGACCAGGAAGGCGAGCTCGCGATCGTCATCGGCCGCACGGCCCGCGATGTGAGTGTGGACGACGCGCTCGACCACGTCTTCGGTTACACCGGCGTCCTCGATATCACCGTGCGCTCCACCGAGGACCGGTCGACCCGGAAATCGTTCGACACCTTCACCCCACTCGGGCCGTGGATCGTGACCGCCGACGAGATCGGTGACCCCGGCAATCTGCCGCTGCGTTGCTGGGTCGGCGACGAACTGCGCCAGCAGACCGATACCGCCGAACTCATCTTCCCGGTCGCCGAACTCGTCGCCTACAGCAGTTCGGTGATGACACTGCACCCCGGCGACATCATCGCCACCGGCACACCCGCCGGTGTGGGCCCGCTGTACGACGGCGCGCGGATCCGCCTGGAGATCGGCGGTATCGGGACGCTGGAGGTCGGGGTCACCGGCCGGGACGCCATCGCCTACGCCGATCGCCCCGGCGCCCGGCACGACGCGCGCGCGGCAAGGGGATAGGACCATGGATATCAAGACCAGGATCGAATCGTCGCCCATGCGGCCGGTGCAGTATGCCGTCGTCGCGGTATGCGTGCTGCTGAACATGCTGGACGGATTCGATGTGCTCGCGCTGGCGTTCAGCGCCTCGCATATCTCCGACGAATGGGAGCTGTCCGGTTCCCAGCTGGGTGCGCTGCTCAGTGCCGCGTTGATCGGTATGGCGGTGGGGTCGATCGTGATCTCGCAGGTGGCCGATATCGTCGGCCGCCGCCGGACCATCGTGGTGTGCGCGTTCGTGGTCGCGGCCGGGATGGCACTGTCCGCGGTGGCGACCGGTTTCGCGATGCTGCTCGTGGTCCGGGTGCTCACCGGCCTGGCGATCGGCACCCTGCAGGCCTGCCTGAACGTCATGGTGGCCGAATACTCCTCGGCCCGCTCCCGATCGACCGCGATCAGTGTCTACACGGCCGGTCAGCCGATCGGCGGTACGGTCGGCGGGATCATCGCGGGTGTGCTGCTCGCGCAGTTCGATTGGCGGGCCGTGTTCCTGTTCGGCGCCGGGGCCACCCTGGTGACGGCGCTGGTCGCGCTGGCGGTGCTGCCGGAATCGCTCGACTACCTGCTCACCCGTCGCCCCGCCAAGGCGCTCGAACGGGCCAATGCCATCCTGGTGCGGCTCGGTCAGCCGGAACTCGGCACCCTGCCGCCGGCACCGGAGCGCGCCCGGGGATCCGCCGGACGCTGGAGAGAACTGGCCACCGGCGCCAACCCGGTCACAACCCTACTGCTGGGCTTCAGCTTCTTCGTGCTGATGGCGGGTTTCTATTTCGCCAACTCGTGGACCCCGAAACTCGTCACCAGCAGCGGGTTCACCGACGCCGACGGGGTGCAGGCGGGCGTGCTGTTCAGCGCGGGCGGTATCGCCGGTGCGCTGATCTTCGGCCCGCTCGCCGTCCGGTTCGGTGTCCGGCAGACCCTCACCGCGCTGTTCGTCCTGGCGGGCGCCGCCTTCGGGCTGTACGCGGTCTCGGTGGAATCGCTGAACGCGGCCTTCGTGACCGCCGCGCTGCTAGGCCTGACCACCAGCGCGGTGATGGCCGGCATGTTCTCGATCGGGCCCATGTACTACGGGTCGTCGGTCCGGGCGACGGCGGTCGGCCTGATCATCGGACTCGGCCGGGTGGGCGCGATCCTGTCGCCGATACTCGCCGGTGCGCTGCTCGATCTCGACTGGGCGCCGCGCAGTATCTACTTCCTATTCGTACTGCCCATGCTGGCCGGCGCCGTCGCGATCTACGCCATGCGCACCCGCCGCCCCGTACTCGCGGAAAACCGGCACAAGGCCGCTGAACCCGGGGCCGATCCGGACGCCGCGGTCGTCGTGCACTGACCGGCCCGCAGAAACCTGCCCACTCCCGTCTGTTGAGGAGTATTTCGTGACAAGCGAGAACATCACCACCGAGGAACCGACTGCCGAACTCGACCGTCTCTACGCCGATTTCGCGCGCAATTCGACGGCACCGCTGTGGACCCAGACCACCGATCTGATGCCCGCGGCCCCCGCACCCGCCGCCGTACCGTACGTGTGGAAATGGTCGGAGCTACTCGATATCGCCCGGCGCTCGGGCGAATTGGTGCCGGTGGGCCGCGGCGGCGAACGCCGGGCGATCGGATTGGCCAACCCCGGCCTGGCCCCCACCGCCTACGCCACTCCGACGCTGTGGTGCGCTATCCAGTGGCTCGGCCCGCGCGAGACCGCGCCGGAACATCGGCACGCCCAGAACGCTTTCCGTTTCGTGATCGAAGGCGAGGGCGTGTGGACGGTCGTCGACGGTGACCCGGTCGCCATGCGGCGCGGCGACCTGCTGATGACCCCGGGCTGGTGTTTCCATGGCCATCACAACGAAACCGACGAGCCGATGGCCTGGATCGACGGACTCGATGTCCCGCTCGCCCATGATCTCGATTTCGGGTTCTTCGAATTCGGCCCGGAAACGGTGACCGATACCAGCACACCACCGATCTCACGGTCCGAGCGGCTGTGGGCCCATCCCGGCCTCACGCCCCTCTCGGCGCAGGACCCCGCCGGTTCGACCCCGATCGCGGCCTACCGCTGGGAGCACACCGACCGCGCCCTCACCGAGCAGTTGCTGCTGGAGCGGGAAGGTCACGCGGCCACCGTCGAACCCGGTCACGCGGCGATCAAATACACCAACCCGACCACCGGCGGCGATGTGCTGCCGACCATCCGCTGCGAATTCCACCGGCTGCGCGCCGGAGCCGCCACCGCGCCGCGCCGCGAAGTCGGCTCCTCGATCTGGCAGGTGTTCCAGGGTGAGGGCCGCGTCACCTTGGGCGACGAGGAACGGACGCTGACCACGGGCGATCTCTTCGTCGTGCCGTCGTGGGTGCTCTGGTCGCTGGACGCGGAGACGGAATTGGACCTGTTCCGATTCTCCGACGCACCGGTGGTGGAAAAACTGCAGTACCACCGGCCCCGGTGAGCTCTGCGCGCATCCCGGCTCGATAGCCGGGGCGAACAGTTGCGCCCCACCGCCCGCACAGGGCAGTGGGGCGCAGCGCTGTTCCGGTCAGCGCGACACCTCCGCGCTCACTTCGGTGAGCACCGAACGCAACCATTGGTGGGCGGGGTCGGCGCGATGGGTGGGATGCCACCAGAACGCCTCCACCAGCGGCACCACCTCCCAGGGGCAAGGGAGAACCCGGACCTGCGCGGCGTCCGCCAGCCGGTCGGCGAGTCGACGTTGCAGTAGCGCGACGCAGCGCGTGCCGGTGACCATGAACGGCACCGCGAGGAAACTCTGCACCACCACCCGGATATCGGGTTCGATCCCGATCATCCGCAGCTGCCGGGCCGCGGGGGTGAAGGCGGTCGGCGCGTGATAGGTGACCACCCAGGGCAATTCGGCGAGCTGCTCCAGGGTCACCGTGTCCCCGACCTCGGTGTTGTCCGCCGACACGATGAGCACCCAGCTGTCGGTGAACACGTCGAGGGACGGCATATCGGTCAGGAAACCGTGCGGCAGGAAGGTGCCGTCGGCGGTGCGCAGCGATTCGGGGGCCTGGTCGATATGCGCGCCGGTCTGCTGGTCCAGGCGCAATCGCACGCCCGGGGCCTGTTCGGCGAGGACGGTCGCGAGTTGGTCGCAGAACACCGTCGCCGCGTAGTCGGAGACCAGCACGGTGAACTCCCGGCTGGAGGTGGCGGGGTCGAACACGGGAACCGCGTCGAAAACCCGCTGGATCCCTACGAGCGCCGCAGCGGCCGGTTCGCGGAGTTGCTCGGCCAAGGGGGTGAGTTCGTACCGGTTACCGCTGCGATGCAGCAGTTCGTCGTGGAAATGGCGGCGCAGCCGCCGCAGCGCCGCTGACACCGCGGGCTGGCTCAGGCCCAGATTTTCGGCGGCCCGGGTGACATTGCGTTCGGTGAGCAGCGCGTCGAGCGTCGTCAAGAGGTTCAGATCCAGATTTCGCAGCGAGTCGGCGGTCATACCTCGAACCATAAACCCCGTGGATGGTGAGCATAAGCGATCCGCTCTTCCGTGATGGTGATCTGGGTCGCAGAGTGGTCCCTACCACCTCGTCGCGGAGGACCAGGCGAGGTCACGAGAGCCACTGGAGTCTGTTGTGTCTGCTGTCCGGAATGTGTTGGTGATCGGCGCCGGTTCCGCCGGTACCGCCGCCGCGATCCTGCTCGCCGAGGCCGGGGTGTCGGTCGAAATCGTCGAGGTCAAACCCGATATCGCCGCCCTGGGATCCGGTATCACCCTGCAGGGCAATGCCTTACGTGTCCTGCGGCAGCTGGGGGTCTGGGACGAGGTGCGGGCGAAGGGCTACGCCTACGACACCCTGGGCCTGCGCGCCCCGGACGCCGCGGGCACCCTGCTGGTCGAACTGGACGAACTGCGCTCCGGCGGCCCGGACCTGCCGGCCAATATGGGGATGTTCCGGCCCGATCTGGCCCGCATTCTCGTGGACCGGGCCGTCGCGGCGGGTGCGAAGGTCCGCTTCGGTATCGCACCCACCGGCCTGGCGGCAGACGAGCAGGGTGTGACCATCGACTTCGCCGATGGATCCACCGGCCGCTACGACCTCGTCGTCGGCGCGGACGGTATCCATTCGTGGACACGGCGCACGCTCGGTATCGATATCGAGCCGCGGCCGACCGGGATGGGTATCTGGCGGTTGTTCGCCCCGCGCCCGGCCTCGATCACCCGGACCGATCTGTACTACGGCGGCCCGGCCTATATCGCCGGTTACTGCCCGACCGGCCCGGACACTCTCTACGCCTACCTGGTAGAAGATGCCCGTGACGATGCCCGGCCGACTCCGGAACACGGCCTGGCCGCGATGCTGGAACTGGCGGCGGCCTACCACGGACCGTGGGACGACGTGCGGGCGTCGATGACCGATCCGGATCGGATCAACTACGCGAAATTCGAAAGCCATGTGATCGACGGGCCGTGGAACCGCGGCCGGGTGGTGCTGATCGGCGACGCCGCCCACAGCTGCCCGCCGACCCTCGCGCAAGGCTGCGCCCAAGCGCTCGAGGACGCTGCCGTGCTGGCCGAACTGCTGATCGCCCACGCCGCGGTATCCGAGGACCTGTGGCGTGAGTTCACCGGCCGCCGGCTGCCCCGGGCGAAGGATGTCGTCGAATCCTCGGTCCAGCTCGGGCAGTGGCTGCTCGACGGTGCACAGGGCGACGTCGCCGGCTTGATGACCCGTATCTCGCACCTGGTCGCCGAGCCAGCCTGAACAGCGGATTTCTCCGGCGATCAGGGCATTCGAACGAAGGACGAGAGCATGAACGAACGATTGATCACTCATTTACGGCATGTCGACCTGGCCGTCCCCGACTACGACAAACAGTTCGAGTTCTATACGAATATGTGGGGGCTGGAACCACAGACGACCGAGAGCGGCCTCGCTTTCCTGGCCGCGGCCGGCTCGCCGGAACAGTATTCGGTGCGCCTGCGCAAGGCCGAGGAGAAGCGCCTCGACCTCATCGCGTTCGGTGCGGCGAGCCCCGCCGATGTGGACACCATGGCGGAACGGCTGGCCGCCGACGGCGTGAAACTGGTCGGCCCGCCCGGCGAATTGCAAACCCCCGGTGGTGGTTACGGCTTCCGGTTCTTCGACAACGACGGCCGCACGATCGAGATATCGGCGGATGTGGCCGTGCGGCAGCACCGCAAGGTCGAGGAGGGGGAGTCGGTGCCGGTGAAGCTGTCGCATGTCGTGATCAATTCGCCGAATCCCGAAGCGACCGTGGCCTTCTACCAGAAGCATCTGTCCTTCGCGCTGTCCGACACCCTCATGCACCCGCATATGGGCGAGATGATGTGGTTCCTGCGGACGAACCGGTTCCATCACAGCATCGCCATCGCACGGTGCCCGCATGTTTCGCTGCATCATGCGTCGTTCGAGATGCGGGGGATCGACGAATACATGCGCGGCACCGGCCGGTTGCTGCGCGGCGGGGTCGAGAAGGTGTGGGGTCCGGGTCGGCATATGGCCGGTAACAACACCTTCAGCTACTTCCTGGACCCGCACGGCAACACCGTCGAATACACCACCGAACTGGAGGAACTCGACGAGGACACCTGGCATCCACATCTGTACGACTTCTCCGACCCCACGGTGAGCGACCAGTGGGGCACCGCGAATCCGATGGAGGAATTCGTGGCGAAGAAATCGTTCAACGACCCCGACCGCGGCTGCTTCGTCGCGCCTCCGGTCTGATGCGGCTCGTGACCTTCACCGCGCCCGGCCTCGCGGAACCCCGCGTGGGAGTGGTCGACGGTGACACGGTGTTCCCATTCGCTCCGGGAGCGAGTATGCGCGATGTGATCGACGCCGGCCTGGCCGAAGCGCATCGGCTGGGCGAGCACGCTCGCGAGCAGGGCGCCGGGCGACCGCTGGACGAGGTGCGATTGCTGGCTCCGTTGCGGCCGGCTTCGGTGCGCGACAGCGTGGCGTTCGAAGAACATGTTGAAGGTGTGCGCCGCAGCGTCAATGGCGAATCAGGGGTGCCCGAGGCCTGGTACGACGCGCCGACCTTCTATTTCACCAACCCGCACGCCGTCCTCGGACCGGATGACGAGGCGCTGTTCCCGGCGACCTGTGCCGTGCGCGATTTCGAACTCGAGGTCGCCGTGGTGGTGGGCCGGGCCGGCCGGTCGCTCACCGAGGAGCAGGCGCGGCAGGCGGTCTTCGGGTACACAGTCATGAACGACTGGTCGGCGCGGGATCTGCAGAGCCGGGAGATGCAGGTCTCGCTGGGGCCTGCCAAGGGTAAGGATTTCGCGACCGGCCTGGGGCCGTGGATCGTCACCGCCGACGAACTCGACCCCTACCGCGACGCGGACGGGTTCCTCGACCTCGACTGCGCGGTGAGCGTCAACAATGTCGAAATCGGCCGCGATGTGCTGAGCAATGCGGGCTGGACCTTCGAATCGATGATCGCCTACGCCTCCCGCGACAGCGGGGTCGTGCCCGGTGATGTGATCGGCTCGGGCACCGTCGGCAACGGTGGCTGCCTCGGCGAGCTCTGGGGCCGGCGCGGCGAACAGGATCCGCCGCCCCTGCAACCGGGTGACGTTGTGACACTGACCGTCGAAGGGATCGGCGCGCTGAGCGGCCGGGTCGGCGTCGCCGATCCGGCGCCACCGCTGAGCCCGGTCCGGCGCCGCGACTATCCGGCCTTCCGGCGGGGTGCGGCATGAGCACGCTCGCCGGACGCACCGTCGTCGTCACCGGGGCCGGGTCGGGAATCGGTGCCGCGGTAACGGCCGCGGTCACCGCCGCCGGCGGCCGTGTGGTCGCGGTCGACCGGAATGCCGGGGACGGAATCCGCCGGCTCGATGTACGCGCGCCGCGGGACTGGTCGGCGCTGGCCACCGACCTCGCCGGAGAGCCGGTCCACGGCCTGGTCAACTGTGCGGGCGTCACCTGGCGGGCGCGGCTCGGGGACGTCACCCCGGACGCTCTTGCCGATACGCACGCGGTGAATGTCGGCGGTCCGTTGCAGGCGATCCAGACGCTGGCTCCGCTGATGCCGGCCGGCGGCTCGATCGTTCTCATCGGCTCCCTCGCCGGCTACCAGGGGCACTACCCGCTGGCCTATACGACCAGTAAATGGGCTGTCCGCGGGCTCACCGGTACGGCGGCGCTGGAACTCGGCGAACGCGGAATCCGGGTCAATACCGTGCATCCCGGTTTCATCGAGACCCCGATGACCGCCTCGGCACCCACGGAATTCCGCGACGCCTCGATCGCGGCCGCGCCGCTGGGCCGCGCGGGCAGCCCGGACGAGGTCGCGTCCGTTGTGGTGTTCCTGCTCGGCGACGGCGCGTCCTATGTGACCGGCGCCGAGATCCCCGTCGACGGCGGTGTCGCTTCCCACGCGGGCGCAAAACCCGTCTCCGACGCCCTGCGCCCGCTCTACCAGCCCCCACAATCCACCCACTGAGCAGAGGAAATCATGTTCGAATACTTCCCGGGCAATTACGTCTGGAACCTCGGCGTCGTCGCGACACTCAACAGCGGCGGCCTGATCGACGAGGTCGACCGCGCCTGCCGGCCCATTCGCGAACTCGCCGCCCAGGGCTCCGATGTGGGTACCGCCGAATTCATGGCGGCGTGGCGGGCCGTGGCCGACCGGCTCGAACAGCAGGCGGCGGACGCGGAGAAAGCGGGCCACCCGCGCACCGCCGGGCAGGCGTATTTCCGCGCCTCGGTGTACGTCGCGCAGGCCGAGCGCATGCAGCGCGCCGGGGATCCGAGTCGCAATGCCGAATATCAGCGCAGTGTCGATCTGCTGCTGAAGTCGTGCGCGCTGATCGATCCCGCGACCACGAAGGTCGCGATCCCCTACGAGGACACCACCCTTCCGGCGTACTTCCACAATGCCTCGGCCGACGGTTCCCCGACCCCGGTGATCATCATGTGGAACGGCCTGGACTCCACCAAGGAGATGATGGTCGGCGCCGGTATCCACCACGAACTCGCCGCCCGCGGAATCTCCACGCTGATGGTCGACTGCCCCGGCAGCGGGGAGGCACTGCGCCTGCAAGGGCTCACCGCCCGGATCGATACCGAGGTATGGGCCGCGGCCTGCGTCGACTGGCTCGAGGCCCGCGCCGATATCCGTGACGACCGGATCGGTCTGGCCGGCTGGTCGCTCGGCGGCTACTACGTCCCGCGGGCCGCGGCCTTCGAGAAGCGCCTCGCGCTGTGTGTGGCGTGGGGCGCCAATCACAACTGGGGGGCGGTGCAGAAGCGGCGCCTCGACCGCGAGGGCGAGAACCCGGTCCCGCACTATTGGGATCACGTGCTGTGGGTGTGGGGTCAGCCCGATATCCCGGCCTTCATCGAGTTCGCCGAGGACATCCACCTCGACGGCGTCGTCGAGAAGATCACCGTGCCGTTCCTGATCGCCCATGGGGAGAAGGACCGGCAGATCCCGCTCGAATACGCGCACCGGTCCTACGACCAGGCGGTCGCCAGCCCCAAGCGGGAACTGCGGATCTTCACCCCGGAAGAGGGCGCGACCGAACATATCGGCCTCGACCATCTACCGCATGTCACCACCTTCGTTGCCGACTGGGTGAGCGACACCTTCACCGAACTCGACGAGGGACGGCTGTCGTGAACCCGGACGAGCTGGACCGAACCGATCCCGAGGGCGCCATCGCCGCCGCGGCCGCCCGGGTCTCGAATTGGGGCCGCTGGGGTCCCGACGACGTCCTGGGCACCATGAACTACCTCGACGACGCCACTCGTCGCGCCGCGGCCGCCTCGATCCGCACCGGCCGATCTTTCTCGCTGTCACAGTCCTTCGATATGGACGGTCCGCAGAAAGGCTGGCGGCGTCGTACCAATCCCGTGCACACCATGCTCGACACCGGGACCGACGCCGTCGCCGGTATCCAGGGTTTCCCGCACGGGCTGGGTGGCGCCGACGATGTGATCGCCATGCCGCTGCAGTGCTCGACCCAGTGGGACGGGCTCGGCCATATCTTCGACCACGGACGCGCCTGGAACGGCCGTCCGGCCGACCGGGTCGTCACGAGTCTCGGCGACCAGGTCACCGGTATCGAAACCGTCGCCGACGTCATCTGCGGGCGTGGGGTCCTGCTCGACGTCGGATACGCGATCGGGGAGGACGGCGAACTCCCGGACGGTTTCGCGATCACCCGAGCGCATCTCGAACAGACCATCGCCGCACAAGGAATCACCTCGCAGATCCGCCGCGGCGATATCGTCCTCGTGCGCACCGGACGACTGACTCGTGCGCGACGTGACGGATGGGGTGAGTACGCCGGCGGGCCCGCACCGGGACTGTCTTTCACCACCGCCGACTGGCTGCATACCACCGAGATCGCCGCGATCGCCACGGACACCTGGGGTTTCGAGGTCCGGCCCAATGAATTCGATACCGCGTTCCAGCCACTGCATCAGGTCGCGATCCCGCAGATCGGGCTCTTCATCGGGGAGATGTGGGATCTCGACGCGCTCGCGCAGGCGTGCCGGGAGGACGGCAACTACGATTTCTTCCTCACCGCTGCCCCCATCAAGATCACCGGCGCGGTGGGCGCACCTGTCAACCCGGTCGCGGTCCGATGAGCGGCAGGCTCGCGGCGCCAGGAGCCGTTCAGCGAAAATGCGTTGCTACGAGGTGAATTGCCGACATCAGCGCGGGCATGAGCGGCTTGTCGCGGTCGGCCGCGGTGCGCACGGCCGCCATCCCCGCGCCCACGAATGCGCCGACGATCGTGGCCGCCGTCAGTTCGTCCAATTCCCCGGGGAAACTCGCCCGCAGCGCCTCCGCCATCCGTTCCTGGCTGACGAAGGTGCGCTGCAGCACGGCCCCGTAGAGGGTGGGCACGGTGAACAGCAGGCGGGCGCGGGACTGCCCGACCTCGTCGCCGGGATCGCCACCTCGCTCGGTCGCCAGCATCGCGTCGAACGCGCGTACCACGAGATCCGCGGGAACCTCGCCGGGGTCGCGTCGTCGTAGTACGCGTAACCCGGCCTCGATGATGTCGGTCCGGTCGCCGAGGACCAGTTCCTCCTTGGTGGCGAAGTAGTTGAAGAACGTGCCCGGGGATACCTCCGCGGCGCGGGAGATTTCGGCGGTCGTCGTCCTGTCGTAGCCCTTCTCCTCGAACAGCCGGTAGGCCGCCCGCAGTAGGGCGCGCCGGGTGCGCTCCTTCTTCAGTTCCCGCAATCCGACCTCGGTGTCACCCATGTCCACACTCTACTACAGCCGCTACAAGATTGTAGTTGCACTAATTTTATAGTGACTGCAAACTAGGGTCATGTGTGGAATCACCGGATGGGTATCCTTCGATCGAAACCTGGCCCGCGAGCGCGACACCGTCGAGGCGATGACCGCGACGATGGCCGCGCGCGGACCCGACGCCGGGGGTGTGTGGATCGAGGGCCCCGCCGCCCTCGGACACCGCCGTCTGGCCGTCATCGATATCGGCGGCGGCAGCCAGCCGATGACTGCCGAGACCCCGAACGGCGCTGTGGTGCTGGTGTATTCGGGCGAGGTCTACAATTTCAGCGAGCTGCGGTCCGAACTGGTCATGCGCGGGCACCGCTTCCGGAGCCGCTCGGATACCGAGGTCGTGCTGCGCGGCTATCTGGAATGGGGCGAAGCCGTCGCCGAGCGATTGGTGGGCATGTACGCGTTCGCGTTGTGGGACGCGCGGGATCGGCGGCTGGTGTTGATCCGAGACCGGCTGGGCATCAAACCGCTCTATCTGTGGCCGACGGCCGACGGGGTGCTGTTCGGCTCGGAACCCAAAGCGATCCTTGCCAATTCGCTGGCTCGTCCGGCGCTCGGGCTGGACGGGATGCGGGCACTGTTCACGATGATCGCCGACCCGCGGAGCGCGGTGTGGGACGGGATGGAGCAGGTCGATCCGGGCACGGTGGTGACGGTGAGCCGGGAAGGGATACGCCGGCGCCGCTACTGGGAGCTGACGAGGGCCGAGCACACCGATGACCTGCAGACCACGATCGCTAAGGTGCGTGGACTGTTGCAGGACAGCGTGGCTCAGCAGCTGGTTGCCGATGTGCCGTTGTGCGCGCTGCTGTCCGGTGGGCTGGACTCCTCGGCGATCACCGCACTGGCCGCTGCGCGGTTGCGTGCGGAGAACGAATCGGTGCGGGCGTTCACCGTCGACTTCGCCGACCAGGAGCGCGATTTCGTTGCCGACGAATGGCGTGCGACGCTCGATTCCCCGTTCGCGCGGGAGGTGGCCGGCCACGTGGGAGCGCGGCACAGCAGTGTCGTCATCGGGCCCGCCGCGCTGGCCGACCCCGAGGTGCGCGCCGCGGTTGTCGCCGCGCGGGACCTGCCGTACGGATTCGGCGACTCCGATGCCTCGCTGTATCTGCTGTCGCGGGCGGTGCGCGAGCATTCCACGGTCGCGCTGTCGGGCGAATCGGCCGATGAGATCTTCGCCGGATACCGCTGGTTTCATGAACCGGCGCTGCGCGATGCCACCACCTTTCCTTGGATGGCGGCGATGCCGCAGGAGATGACGCGCCGCACCGGGCTGCTGCGGCCGGAGCTGGTGCGCGAACTCGACCTCGACAGGTATGTGCAGGATCAGTACCAGGAGGCCGTCGGGTCGGTGGAGTCCGCGCCCGGCGACAGCGAACTCGAGGTCAGGGCGCGGCAGCTGTCGTATCTGCATCTCACCCGTTTCCTGCGCGCGATGCTCGACCGCAAGGACCGGGTGAGCATGGCGGCGGGCCTCGAGGTGCGGGTGCCGTTGTGTGATCACCGGCTGATCGAGTACGTCTACAACGTGCCGTGGACGATGCGCTCCTACGATGGCCGTGAGAAGAGCCTGTTGCGCGGTGCAACCGCCGACCTGCTGCCGCGGTCCGTGGCGGAACGCAAGAAGTCGCACTATCCGCTGGCATCGGACAGTGTGTATCTGATTGCGCTGCAACAGCAGGCGGCGCAGGTGCTCGGCGACGACCCCGCGCATCGGGTATTCGAACTGGTCGACGCCGACGCGGTGGCCCGGCTTACCGGCCGTCCGGCGGGCGGGATGGATCTGCCCGAGCGGATCGGGCTCGAACAGTTCCTGGACTTGGTGGTGTGGCTGGACCGTTATGAACCGGCGGTCACCACTGTGTGATCCGGTCGAGCGGCGATATGGTGCCGGGGCGGCGAACCCCGGCACCGGCCGGTCCGGCGGCGCTCAGCTGTCGGCGGGGTTCTCCCCGGTAGACGAGGAGCTGGTAACCGGGCACGTCGGTGACCTCGAAGGCGTGGAAATCGATGGTCGGCAAGCGCCTTGTGGGGTGCCGCAACAACTTCGTCTCATGGGTTTCGGGCCGCACGTCATGGCGTGCCCATAGACCCGGGAACTCCGGGCTCTCGGCCTCCAACTCTTCGAAACCGGCGAACGGTGTCCGCGCCGCGGCGACGGAATTCACGAACGGGTCACCCCGTCTGGCGGCCAATGTTACTGTTGCCATTACTGGATATATCTCTGTTCGTAGGTTGCCCCGCTGGACCGCGCGGCGGCGAGTTCGGGCCGACCGCGAGTGAGGAGTGTCGATGTCGCAGGTCGTCGGGTTTGTCGGAGCGGGCCGGATGGGCGAGCCGATGGTGTACCGGCTGGTCGCCGCCGGCTGCCGCGTGCAGGTGTACGCCCGGCGGGAATCGGTACGGGAACGGCTGCGCACCGGCGGGGCGAAGGTGGTGGACTCCATCGCCGCGGCCACCGCCTCCGCCGATATCGTGATCCTCTGCCTGTTCTCCGACGCTCAGCTCGTCGAGGTACTCGGCGGGCCCGACGGAGTCTTCGCCGCGGCGCGGCCGGACACCGTCGTCGTCTCGCACACCACCGGCACCGTCACCACCGTCACGGGCCTGGCCGCGGGCAACCCCGGCGGGCCGACGCTGCTGGACGGCCCGGTGAGTGGTTCCGCCGAGGATATCGCCGCCGGAGAACTCACCGTATTGCTCGGCGGAGCCGCGGGCGCCGTCGCGCGGGCGCGACCGGTCCTCGAATCCTATGCGAGCACCGTCATCACCACCGGTGCGCTCGGCACCGCATTGAGCGTGAAGCTGGTGAACAACGCCCTGTTCGCGGCGAATGCCCAGATGGCGGCGTCCGCGCTGGAACTGGGCAAACGCCTCGGTATCGGGGAGGAACAGTTGCTGGATGCGCTGGCCGTGTCCAGCGGCCGCAGTTTCGCCGCCGGTTCCATCGGCCGTACCGGGGGGCTGGTGAAGTTCGAACAGCTGGCCGCCCCGTTTCTGCGTAAAGATGTGGCGGCCTGCCGGGCGGCCACGGCCGACCTCGGTATCGATATCGGCCGGCTCGGCGCGGTCATCGACGGCGGTCCCTTCGACCTCGGCCGGCCCATCGGAAAGCGCGCACGATGAACGGCAGTACCCCGGACACGTCCGCGGGAAGGGCAGGCACCGGCCCGGCTTCGGCCGACGGCCGTGATCTCGCGGCGATCCTGGAGAGCCAGCGGCAGGCGTTTCTACGCGAGGGTCCGCCGAGCGCCGCCCTACGCCGGGAGCGTATCGACCGGTTGCTCGCCATGGTCCTGGACAACACCGACGCCTACGTCGAGGCGCTCACCGCAGATTTCGGAACCCGCTCGCGGACCGGCACCCTGTTCGCCGAGATCACCGGCATGCTCACCGCCGTCGAATACGTTCGTTCCCATCTCACCGGCTGGATGCGGCCGCGACGACCGGATCGGGCGGCCCGCCTGTACGGCGTCCGCGCGGAGGTCCGGCCGTGTCCGCTCGGGGTGGTCGGCATCATCGGACCCTGGAACTTCCCGGTCAACCTGGTGATCCTGCCCGCCGCGACCGCGTTTGCCGCCGGGAACCGGGTGATGATCAAGATGTCCGAGATCACCGCGCATACGGCGGAACTCACGCGGCGGCTGGCGGAGCGGTACTTCGACGAAACCGAGCTCGCGGTCGTCACCGGCGGCCCCGAGGTGGGGGCGGCCTTCACCGAATTACCGTTCGACCACCTGTTCTTCACCGGTTCCACCCGGGTCGGCCGGCTGGTGCAGCGCGCCGCCGCGGCGAATCTGGTCCCGATCACGCTGGAACTCGGGGGAAAGAACCCGGTGGTCGTGGCCGCGGACGCCGATCTGTCCCGGGCCGCCGACCGGATCGCCCGGGCGCGGATGGTCAACGGCGGACAGGTCTGCGTATGCCCGGACTACGTGCTGGTACCGCAGGATCGGATGGACGACTTCACCGCTGCCCTGGCCGGTGCCTGGCGCCGGATGTTCCCCGCGATACTCGGCAACGACGACTACACCGCCCTGGTGAACACGGCGAACTACGTACGCGTTGTCGGACTGATCGACGATGCCCGCGAGCGCGGCGCCCGAGTGGAGACGATCGCTCCCGCCGGTGAAGTACTGCCCGACCCGGGTCTGCGCAAGATCGCGCCGACGATCATCCGTGACGTGACCGACGATATGGCCATCGCCTCGGAAGAGGTGTTCGGGCCCGTTCTGACCGTGTTGCCCTACCGGGAGCCGAGTGAGGTCATCGACTACATCAACCGGCGTCCCGCGCCCCTGGTCGCCTACTGGTTCGGGCCCGACCGGGCCGATTTCCGGACTTTCGTCGCCGGCACCCGCAGCGGCGGTGTGGCCCGCAACGAATTCGCCATGCAGATGTTTCCCGACGATGCGCCCTTCGGCGGGGTCGGGGAAAGCGGGATGGGCGCGTACCACGGTAAGGCCGGGTTCGACACCTTCAGCCACCACCGCACGGTGGTCGGTACCGACCTGCCCGTGCCGATCACCAGCCTGGCCGCCCCGCCCTTCGGCCGGTGGACCGAGCGTCTCACCGGATTCGCGCTGCGCATCGCGCGCCGGCGCACCCACCGGCGGTTGCGTGGGGCCCCGGCCGCCGGCGGCCCAGCAGAATTCCCCCGGACCTGATCCGGCCCGCACCACTGTGCAGCAGACGAACGAGGAGTCACCGTTGTCCGCTTCTTCCGCGACCGGATCCGAACCGGTGTTCACCCTCGTATCCGCCGCCGATGCCGCCGCCGCCGTGATCCCGGACCGGGATCTGATCGTGCAGGGCGAGCGGCGGCACACCTATGCGCAGGTCGCCGAGCGTTCCCGGCGGCTGGCCGCCTATCTGCACGCCCAGGGCCTGGGATGCCACACCGAACGGCCGGACCTGGGCGGTCATGAGGTCGGGCAGGACCTGCTGGGGATCTACGCCTACAACGGGACCGAATACGTCGAGAGCATGATCGGCGCTTTTCGCGCGCGGGTGGCCCCGTTCAACGTCAACTACCGATACGTCGAGAACGAATTGCATTATCTGCTGGCCGATTCGGGTGCCACCGCACTGGTCTACCACGCCGCGTTCGCGCCGACGCTCGCCGAAGTACTGCCGGAGCTGCCCGGGCTGCGGGTGCTGATCCAGATCGCCGATTCCTCCGGTAACGAACTGCTCGACGGCGCCGTCGACTACGAAACGGTGCTCGCCACCACCGAACCGAAACCGCTCCCGGTCGAACCCTCGCCCGACGATCTCTACGTGCTCTACACCGGCGGCACCACCGGGATGCCGAAGGGTGTCCTGTGGCGTCAGCACGATATCTATATGGGGGCCTGCGGCGGCCGGGACGCGACCAGTGGCGCCACCGTCGCGTCCCATGAGGAGATCGCGGAACGGACGCGGGCCAATCCCGGGATGAAACTGCTGCTCATCCCGCCGCTGATCCACGGTGCCGCGCAGTGGGCCGTGCTGACGGCCATGACCAGCGGGCAAACCATCGTGATGTCCCCGGTCGCCGACCGGATCGATGCCGACGAGATCGTGTGCACCCTCGAGCGGGAGAAGGTGTCGGTCGTCATCGTGGTCGGCGACGCGATGGCGCGCCCGGTCCTGGCCGCCGTGGAGGCCGCCGCAACCGCGGATATGTCCTCGCTGGTGGCGCTGGCGAACGGCGGCGCGGTGCTCAGCCCGGCGGTCAAAGAACGCTGGATCGCGGCGGTGCCCGGGCTGGCCGTGCTCGACGGTGTCGGTTCCTCGGAGACCGGGGCGCAGTTGCATCATGTGTCCGCGGCGGGATTCGTCTCGACCGGGAAGTTCGCCGCGGGTGCCGATACCCGCGTGGTCGCCGAGGATTTCGGCACCGTGCTCGAACCCGGCCACGACGGGATCGGCTGGCTCGCGCAACGCCGGTTCACCCCGCTCGGCTACAAGGGCGACGCGCAGAAGACCGCGGCGACGTTCCCGATGATCGATGGTGTGCGCTACGTCCTGCCCGGCGACCGCGCCCGCCTCCTTGCCGATGGTTCCATCGAACTGCTGGGCCGCGACGCCGTCACCATCAACTCGGGTGGTGAGAAGATCTTCGCCGAGGAGGTGGAGGTCGCGATCTCCTCGCATCCGGCTGTCGCCGATGTGCTGGTGGTGGGCCGCCCCAGCGAGCGCTGGGGTCAGGAGGTGGTGGCCGTGGTCGAACTCGTCGACGGTGCCACCGCGGATTTCGACGAGCTGGTCGCCCATGCCGCGCAATCCCTCGCGCGCTACAAACTGCCGAAAGCGGTGGTGTTCCGGCCCGGGATCATGCGCAGTCCCGCGGGTAAAGCTGATTACCGCTGGGCCCGCGAACAGGTCGCCGCCGGGTCATGACACCCGCCGACTCGGCGGCCGCCGGCCGGGCGACAGCCGAGACGGCCGGCCTCGCGACCGATGCCGCTCACGCCGGTGCCCGCGGAAGCCTGGAGAAACTTCGTCGACAGCGCCGGTGGTCGGATGCGAGATGAACGCCGTTCACGCCGATTCAGTTGTCGGTGACCGAGTGTTGCGGAGTTCCGGTGGGCGCCCCGCCGGGCCCGGTACCTGCCCGGCGGGCCGGTGGCTGCTCGCGGTGATCCTCAGGCGGGTGGTGTGCCCTCGCGGCGGGCGTTCTTGACCAGGCCGCCGCCGATGATCAGCCGCTGGATTTCACTGGTGCCCTCGTACAGGCGCAGCAGCCGGACATCCCGATAGATCCGCTCCACCGGCACATCACGCATATACCCCGTTCCGCCGTGGACCTGGACCGCGAGATCCGCGACCTTACCCACCATCTCGGTGCAGTACAGTTTCGCCACCGACGGCGCGGTGCGCCGGTCCTCGCCGGACACCCAGCGCCGGGCGGCGTCGCGGACCAGTGCCCGCCCTGCCATTACGCCGGTTTGCATATCGGCCAGCATGGCCTGTACCAGCTGGAATTCGCCGATCGGCGTACCGCCCTGGGTCGCCGTGGCCGCGTAGGTGACCGATTCGTCGAGGGCGCGCTGGGCGGCGCCGACGGCCAGCGCGGCGATATGGACGCGACCACGGGCCAGCGAGGTCATGGCGGCGCGGTAGCCGATGTCCTCGCTCCCGCCGACGAGCGCGTCGGGCCCGACCCGGACATCCTGGAACCGCACCTCCGCCGTCCAGGCGCCTTCCTGCCCCATTTTGCGGTCCTTCGGCCCGACTTCCACACCGGGCGAGTCGGCCGGGACGAGGAAGACGGCGATGCCCGCGCCCGACTCATCGGCGGGGCGGGTCCGGGCGAAGACCACGAACAGGTTCGCCACCGGGGCATTGGTGATGAACCGCTTCTCACCGTCGATCACCCAGTCCGCACCGTCGCGCCGCGCTGTGGTCCGCAGCGAGGCCGGATTGGATCCGGCCCCCGATTCGGTGAGCGCGAACGAGGCCACCACGGCACCCGAGGCGATGGATTCGAGCCACCGCGATTTCTGTTCGCGGGTACCGAAACCCACCAGCACCTGTCCGGCGATTCCGTTGTTGGTTCCGAACAAGGACCGCAGGGCGAGGGTGGTGTAGCCGAACTCCATGGCCAGCTCGACGTCCTGGGCCAGATCCAGGCCCAGCCCGCCCCATTCCTGCGGAATCGCGTAGCCGAACAGGCCCATGGCCTTGGCCTGGTCGACGATATCGCCGGGCATCCGGTTCTCCTCGGCGATATCGCGTTCCCGCTTCATGACGACGCCGCGGACGAAGGTCCGGGTCTGGGCCAGGATCTCCCGGAAATCTTCCTCGGTGACCGGTTCGGCTCCGGTGGACGCGCTCGTCATGGCAGGGCCTCCTTGTACCGGCGGTGCGCCGGTGTCGTCTCGCGTTCGATCGTCCGCGCCACGAACGCGCGGATTCGAGATACTGTAACTACAACGGTATTTAGTACGGGAAGCATGCCGAAGGCTTCGGTCCCGATTCGACAGTATCCCGCGACGGAGTGCGCTGAACGACCGGTCGCCCTCCTGTCGCGCGTGGCCTCGGCTGCCGTCGCGCATAGTGGTTCCCTGTCGAGTTGTGCCGACACGCACAACCGGTTCCGGGTGCGGGGGTCGATATGCCGGTGCCGTGGCCCGGTGCGGCGCCGGCCGTAGGTGTTCAGCGGGGTGGTCCGGTCGCCGTGTCGGGGTCGATACCCCGGTCGGACAGCAGCTTTCGCAGCGCGGCGATATCGACCTTGCCCGTGGTGCCGCGCGGAATATCGGTATCGGAGTCCAGTAGTAGCCAGATGGTCGGCACTTTGAACGAACTCAGGATTTCCCTGGCCGCGTGACATAGCCGACCGATATCCGGGCGGCCGGTGACAACCAGGGCCGCGGCCACCCGGTCGCCGGCACCGCGTTCGACATCGGTGACGAACGCGCCGGTGACACCGGCCAGCGACCGCAGTGCCTTTTCGACTTCGCCGGGATAGACGGTGGCGCCGTTGACCTTGAACATATCGTCGCGGCGCCCGTGGTAGAAGAGGAACCCTTCCTCGTCGAGGCGTCCGAGATCACCGGTGGGGTAGTAGCCGTCGGCGGTGAACAGGTCCTCGCGGGCGCGGCGGCAGATACCGCGCAGGATATGCGGTCCGCGCAGCTGGATCTCCCCGATGGTTCCGGTGGGTACCCCCTCGCCCGCGGGGCCGGCGATACGCACCTCCATTCCCTCGAAGGGCCGGCCGCAGCTGCCGTGCGCGGAATCGGGCATATCCCTATCGGCGGGGTAGCCGCAATACGGTCCGAAGGATTCGGTCATCCCGAACAGGTTCGCGCGGGCGCCGGGCCGCGAACGCCGGCCGGGAGGCAGCAGTGCCTCGAGACTGCCGGGCCGCAGGGCGGACAGATCGGTGCCGAGTTCCGCCGCCCGGCGTGCGAGAGCCGCGGCCTGGTCGGGCCACCCTCGGAACAGCGTGACCCGCTCGCGTTCGAGCAGTTCCAGCGTCGATTCCGGCCGCGGTATCTCCTCGGTGACCAGGGTGGCGCCGGCGGTGAGCGCGGACAGGATACCGCCGCCGAATCCGCCCACCCAGAAGAAAGGCATCGGAAGATAGAGCCGGGTATCGGTGTCGATGCAGCGGGCGGTGAGCCCGGAGCGGACGGCGGCCAGTGCATTGCCGTGCGAATGGATCACGCCCTTGGGCAGGCCCCGGCTGCCGGAGGTGAACATGATGAGCATGGGGTCGGCCGGGCGGACGGTAGCGGCCAGCGCTCCGGCAACCGCGCTCGCGGCCGGGGTCGCCGCGAGCTCTGCGTGAGCGGGTCGAGTGCGGCGGGGCGTGCGCGTGAGTGCGGAGGAGGTGGGCGTCTCGCCGAGGCCGGTGACGTCCTCGGCGATGTAAATATGCCGGAGAGAGGGTAATTCGGGATGGTGGATCGGCACGGTGTCGATCGATTCGCCGAGAATGGCTCGGAGGCCGTCGAGGTAGCGGTGGCCGCGGAATTCCTCGGAGGCGAAGAGTACTTCGACGGCGGCGGTGCGGAGTTGGGCGATGAGTTCCGGTGGTTTCAGCAATGTGCTCATCGGGACCAGGACCGCGCCGATCCGGGTGAGCGCGAGCGCGATCCGCACCCAGCCGACGCTGTTGGGGGCCACCAGTCCCACCCGGGTTCCTTTGGTGATTCCGGCTGCCACGAGTGCGGCGGCGATCCGGCGGGTCGTGGCGTCGAGGTCGGCGTAGGTCGTGCGGGTGCGGGGGTCGATCACCGCCGGGTGGTGTCCGCGTTCGGCGGCGTGCCGGCGTAACAGTGTGTCGATGGTGTCCGTCGCCGCGGTCTGGTCAGGCATGGAAGATCTTTCCGAGTTGCCGGCTGTCCACTTTCCCGCCGGCCAGCAGCGGGACGTCGGCGGGCCGTAGCGCCGCGAATAGCCGGGGAACCTTGTAGGCCGACAACTCCTGCCGGAGCCTTTCGCGCAGCGCGGTTTCGTCGAGGGTCGCGTCGGAAGTCACGATGACGGCCGCCACGATCTGCCCGCGCTCGGGGTCGGGCAGTCCGAGCACATACGCTGTCGCACCGGTGATTTTCGTAATGGCCTTCTCGACCTCGGCGGGGGAGACGTTCGCGCCCGCGGTCTTGATCCTGGCGCCGCGGCGGCCGAGGAAGTAGACGAAACCTTCGTCGTCCGCACGCACCAGATCGCCGGTGTGGAACCAGCCGTCGGCGTCGAAGCACTCTTCCCGGCCGCGCCGATAGTAGCCCTGCATCACATACGGCCCGCGGATGTACAGCTCGCCGATCTCACCGATCGCGGTATCGGCGCCGGTGTCGGGATCCACGATCCGGGTGTCGAATCCGGGTGCGGGCCTGCCGAACGAACCGCGGCGGTATTCGGGCTGGTCGGAGTCGTCGCCGCTGAGCAGCACCACGCTGCCCGCCTCGGTCATACCGAGCATATTGTGCCGCAGTTCCGGGTCGGCGGGCCGCGCGTCGGCGGGCATGATCGCGTACAGGTTGCCGCGGCGCATCGAGGACAGATCTCGTCCGGCGAAACTCGGATGCCGGGCGAGATGGGCGACGCCGGCGGCGAAACCATTCGTCACAGTGGGCTTTTCGGCCTCCAAGAGGTCCAGCGTGGCGCTCGCATCGGTGGCGTTGGAACAGATCAGCGTCGAACCGGCCAGCACGCTCGCCAGCAAGGCGTAACCGAAGCCGCCGATCCAGTAGAACGGGGAGTTGCAGAACAGCCGGTCGCCGGGGGTGAGGCGGCGGATCTCGTTGAGATTGCGCTGATGTCCGAGCAGGCCGCCGTGGGTGAGCACGACGCCCTTCGGGGCGCTGGTCGAACCGGAGGTGTGGATGATCGCCAGCGGATCGGCGGCGTCGACCTCGCGCTCCATCGCCGCGAGGAGCTCCTCGCCGACGATATCGGCGAGAGGGTCGAGTTCGCCGATATCGCGGATACGTCGTCCGGTGCCGGAGAGACCGATCCGGCCGTTGCGCGGTTCCGGGCCGTCCGGAAGCGCCGGGCGAGTTGCCGCCGACACATGGGTGCGCGGGTGTGCGGGGGCATAGTCGATCGCAATATGCCGGAGTTGTGGGGCGGCCGGGCACAGCACACGATCTGCGGCGCGAGCAGCATCCGAATCGAATGCGCCGGGCAGCAACTCGGACAATCGCGCAACGTAATCGTGCGTGCGGTAACCGGCCGTGGCCAGCAGGATCCGGATATCGCTGCCCACCAATTGCGTACCCAACTCCCGCGGGGTCGAGAAGGTGGAAAAAGGCACCACGACGGCACCGATCCGGGCCGCGGCGAAGGCTCCGACCACGAAATCCGCGCCGTTGGGGTACAGCAACCCGATATGCGTACCCTTGCCCGCACCGAGGGCTATGAGGGCGCGGGCGAGGCGGGCGGATCGCGACTCCGCGTCGGCGTAGCTGATCCGCTCCTGATCGCAGACCAGCAAAGGGTGCTCGCCACGCTCGTTTGCTTGCTTGCGGAGCACGCCGACCAAGATATTGTCGTCAGCCGGCACGGCCGGCTCCCGTGGGACGCCTGTGATGTCGGCGGGCTCGTCACCGGTGGGATTGCGGGGTTCGCCGGACTCGGGTCGAGCGGCTTCGTCGCTGTCAGGGTGTATCTGTGCGTTGGCTGTCGCCGCGACTTCTTCGAAGTGGCGCCGTACCGCGCGGAGGTCGGGTTTGCCCGAGGGGGTGCGGGGAATCGTGTGGACCACGGCCAATTCCGTCGGAATCTCATAGCGTGCCAGCCGGGTTCGCAGGTGGTCGGTCAATTCGCCGTCCGAAGCCGTCGTGCCCTCGCGCAGTTCCACCAGCGCCACCGGTGTCTCGCCGAGTCGCGGATCCGGCCGGCCGACCACGGCGGCGCCGCGCACCGCCGGATGGCTTTCCAGAGCGCTGCGCACATCGTCGGGCATGATCTTGAAACCGCCGCGGATGATGGCCTGGTCTGCCCGGCCCAGGATCCATAGGAATCCGTCCGCGTCTATCCGCGCCAGGTCGGTGGTGTGGATCCAGTCGGCCCCGGGCCCCAGCTGGCCGGGGATCACCTCGAGTATTCCCGGTTCGCCGGAGCCGAGGACTGCGCCGTGCTCGTCGACCACCCGCAGCCGGGCGCCGCCGCTGGCCCGGCCCACACTGCCCCGTTTCGCCGTCCAGTACCGCTCGTGGTCGGGCAGGGTCCAGCCGGCCACGCCGCCGCCGAATTCGGTGGCGGCGTAGGAGGTCAGCACCGGGATACCGAATTTCTCGGAGAAGGCGTCGGCGTCGTCGGCCGACAGTGGTGCCGTTCCGGAGGTGACGACGCGGATTCCGGCGAGATCCTCGCGCCGCAGCTCCGAATGCAGCACCATCCGCAGCGCCGCCGGGACCAGCGACACCGCGCCCGGCCGGTGCGCGCGCACGGCCCGCACCCAGGGTTTCAGCTCGAACCGGGGCAGCAGGACGAACGGCCGGGCCTGGGTAACGCATTGCAGCACCCGGAACACCCCACCGATATGCACCAGCGGCGCATTGACGATGGCCACCCCCTTACGGGGCTGCGCCGGTGCCGCTGCCGGGTCGGTGCCCATCACGCTGCGGGCCAGCATGTCGTAGGTGATGTCAACCCGCTTCGGTGGTCCGGTGGTGCCGCTGGTCAGCATGCGGACGGCCGCGCCCGGCCGCGCCGCTTCAGTGTTCGTGGTGGCCGTGACGCGGATCTCGGGTAGCGCATCCGGACCCGGGATCGAGACAACCGTGGTCTCCGCGCCCGGTGTCACCAGTGAGTCGAGGTCGCCGGGTGCGCCGATGAGCACCGGCAGCCGTAAGGCGGCGATATCGTCGCGGGTCCGGTCGTCTCCGCGCGACGGGTTGATCACCACCACGGTCCCGCCGGATTGCAGTACCGCCATCAGCGCGGCCACGTGTTCGGGACGGTTCCGCAGCAGGATCCCGACGGAACGCGCCTCCACGTCCGGCTCGAGGACCGCCCCGATGCGCTGCGCCAGCCCGCCGATGCGCCCCCACGAGTACCAGTGCTCGTCGAATTCCAGGGCGGGTGAATCCGGTTGCAAGGCCAGCACATGGGCTATCCGGCGGCTCAGCGGATGGGCGTGTACCGCGGGCTCTGTCATCAGCGGATCCTCGGTTCGGTCGCGGTGGGCGGCTCGGCGGCCAGTTCGGACTTGCCGATCGGATTGCCCAGGCGGGTATAGATGAGTCCGTGGTCGAGCGCCGCCCGGTAGGGCTTGTCGAGTGATTCCCAGATCGCTTTGACGGTGCCCTGGGTGGCCGCGGGTGGTTTGGCGGCGATCGACGCGGCGATCTCGTGGGCGCGGGCCCACAGCTGCTCGCGGGCGACGACCTCCGATACCAGGCCGATCCGCAGCGCGGTCGGCGCGGCGACCCGTTCGTCATTGCCCATCAGCGCCATCCGCAAGGTCTCACCGAGTCCGATCCGGCGCATGAGCCCGATCGGTTCCAGCGCCGAGACCAGGCCCGCGGAAACGTGCGAGTCGAAGAAGGTCGCCTCGTCCGAGCAGATCACGACATCGGATTCGTTGACGAAGTAGAACGCTCCCGCGGTGCACATCCCGTGCACCGCGCACACGACCGGCTTCCACAGCTTCTGCCATTTGGGACCGAGTGCCTCGCCGGGATCCTCGTGATGCCAGACACTGGTCGGCTGCCCGTAGGGGGCTTTGACATCGAGTCCGGCGCTGAAGGCCCGGTCACCCGCTGCGCGAATGACGACCGCATTGACCGAGTCGTCGAGTTTGATCGCGCGCCACGCGCGTTCGACTTCCTCGCACATCGTCCGGTTGAACGCGTTGAGTCGCTCGGGACGATTCAGCGTGAGTGTCGCGACACGGTCGGCCGAATCGACCTCGAGCAGAATCGTTTCGAATTCGCCGTTGTCTCCGTGAGTTGCCGCTGCGGCGGTAGGGCCGGTGTCGGGCATACCGGCTGTCTTCGCCCGGTGGTCGATCGGACCGCGGGTCGGCCGCCCGGGCTCCTCGGGCGTGGGGTTCGTCGGTGCGGGGCTCATCGGCACTGCCAGTCGGGGGTGCGCTTCTCGATGAACGCTTTGGGGCCTTCGAGTGCGTCCTCGGTCCGGGTGACGCGTTCCCGGAACGATTCGGCGAGCATCTCCGCTTCGTGCAGCGGGATGTTCAGGCCTTTGACAATGGCCAGCCGGGTACCGCGGACCGCCAGCGGGGCGTTGGAATTGACGATCGCGGCGATGTCGTGGGCGCGTTCGAGCAACCGGTCGTGCTCGACCACCTCGGTGATCATGCCCAGTTCGTAGGCACGCTGGGCGCTCATCCGCTCGTGTTTGCCCATCAGGGCCATCCGCAGCGCGACCGTACGCGGCAGCACGCGGGCCAGGCGGACGACCTCGCGTCCGGCGACCAGGCCGATACTGACGTGCGGATCGAAGAACGTCGCCCGGTCCGAGGCGATGACGATATCGCCGGTGGTCACCCAGTCCAGTCCCGCCCCGCAGCACACGCCGTTGACGGCGGTCAGCACCGGTTTGGTCATGGTCCGGAACGGGGGCGTGCCTTCCTGTGGCGCCTCCCACTGTTCGTAGGTGGACAGATACGGCCGTTCGTTGATGACCTTGCCGTCGCCGGGGATGGCCTTGACATCGGCGCCGGTGCAGAACGCACGACCCGCACCGGTGACGATGAGCAACCACACCGTGTCGTCGCTCTCGGCCTCGTCGTAGGCGGCGCGCAGTTCGGTGATCATATGCGGGCTGAGCGCGTTGAGGGCGTCGGGCCGATCCAGCGTGATGGTGGCCGTGTGTCCGTCGACCGTGTAGTCGATGGTGTCGAACGGCATGGTTCCCTCCTGGGCGGCCGGGGGACAGGGTGCATACTGATATAGATACAGTAGACAATACCGTTGATCTTCTGCCAAGGTTTGTGAAGACATCTCGGCAACGAAAGCAGGGTTCGATGGCCGCGAACGAGATATCCGACCCCGAGTCCGTGGCAACTGCCACGGCCCCCCTCCGCTTCGGTGAAAAGCCTCTCGCGCAGACGGTGGCCGCGGCCGCGGCGCTGCGCCGGATCACCGGATTGCTGGTTTCCCTCGAACATCCGCACCCGGCGGTGGACACGATGATCGAACGGCTCGGCCGGTGGGAGCGGGAACTGGCCGTCGCGGCACCCGCGGACCCCGCGCCCCGGGTGGGGCCGGACGCGGCCGATACCCAGCGTGTCTACCTGGACCACGCCTTCGATATCGGCGCCTACAACCCGTGCTTTCCCCAGTACATTTTCGACCTGCTCGGCCCTGATCACGCAACCGGCCGGATCATTTTCCCGCTGGTGCACGAGGGGCCGCCCGGGCTCGTACACGGCGGTTTTCTCGGAGTGTTCTTCGACGCGGTGGTCCAGCACCACAGTTGCGCGATCGGCGTCACCGGGAAAACGCGTTCGATGACCATCACCTATCGCCGGCCGACGCCGCTGCTGGTGGAATTGCGTTTCGAGATCGAGCGTGCCGTGCACGAGACCGGAATTCGATCGACGGCTCGGCTCCTGCGCGACGACGTCCTGCTGTGCGCGGCGGATGTGGAGACCGGCGCGGCGTCTCCGGCGAAATCGGCCGGAACCCGGTTCGGCCGCCGCCGGGTGCGTGACTGATCCGCAGTCCCGGAATCCGGCCGCGACTTCGATCCCGTGAAGAGAAGAGGAAGATCACGATGACCAGCCCCAGTGCCGCCGCCGGCCGAGTTCACTACGAGGTGGACCCCGGTGGCCGGATCGCCACCGTGACCCTGGACAACCCTGCGCGGCGCAATTCCTACGACGCGGCCATGCGCGACGAGCTGGCCCGGCACCTGGACCGCGCCGCCGAGGACGACGACATCACCGTGGTCCTGCTGCGCGGCGCCGAGGGGGTTTTCAGCACGGGCGCCGATATGAACAACGCCTACGGCTGGTACGGCGAGCGTCCGGGCGCCGGCGGCGGCAACGGGAAACCTGCGAAGAATCGCCCGAGCCAGCGTCGGCGGCTGACCGTGGACCGGAAATCGTTCGGCTTCTACCACGAGTTCATGGGCTATCCGAAGGTCACCGTGGGCGAGCTCAGCGGTTATGCGTTGGGTGGCGGGTTCGAGATGGCGCTGATGACCGATATCTCGGTGATCGCCCGCGACACCAGGATCGGTATGCCGGCCACCCGCTTCCTCGGCCCGGCTCTCGGCAGCCTGCATATGTTCTTCCACCGGCTCGGCCCGGTACTCGCCCGGCGGTTGCTGCTGACCGGCGACATCATCGAAGCGGGCGAGGTCGAACACCGGGGTGTCTTCACCGAGACCTGCGCCCCCGCCGCGGTCACCGCCCGGGCCCGCTACTGGGCCGAGAAGGCGGCGAAGATGCCCGCAGACGGCGTGGTGATGGCCAAAGAGGCGTTCCGGTTGGTCGAACAGAGCCAGGCGTATCAGGGGGAGGAGGTCGCCGGCTATCTGTTCCACGCCTTCGGTACCAACCTCCAGTTCGCCCCGGGCGAATTCAACTTCGTCAAAGCCCGTGCCGAACACGGCACCCGGGAAGCCTTCCGGTTGCGGGACGAGCACTTCCACGTCCCGGAACCGGATGTCTTCTGAGCCCGTGCGGCCGGGGTCCGGGGACACGGCAACTGTTCCGGGGAGGCCTATCCGAGGATGGCGGTGAGGTCGAGGCGGGTGAGCCGGTCGCGGTCGGAGAGGATGTCGATCGCGGTGATGCGATCGTCGGCGATGGAGAAGCCGATAACGGAGAAAGGAGCGTCCTCGACGGTGTTGACCAGTCCCGCTCGGCCGTTGACCAGGGCGGGGTGAATAGTGCAGAGGGTGGCCATGCGCCGGAAGGTCTCGGCTTGGCCGGCGACGGCGGCCGCGCCGCGGATCACGCGCATCGCTTCGCCTGCGTCGGCGCGCAACACCACCTCGGGATCGAGCAGCCGCAGGAGTTCGTCGAAGTCGCCGCCGCGAGCGGCGGTGAGGAAAGCATCGACGATGCGGCGCCGACCGGCCGGGTTCGGATGTGGGCCCGGGGTTGTCTCCTGGACTCGGCGCCGGGCCTGGCTCGCCAGTTTCTTGGCGGTCTGTGGAGTGCGGTCCACGATGGGCGCGATCTGCTCATACGGCAGGGCGAACATATCGTGCAGGACGAAAGCGAGCCGTTGGGCCGGACTCAGCGATTCCAGTACGACGAGTAACGCGAGACCCACCGAGTCGGCGAGCAGCGCTTCGTGTTCCGGGTCGGGGGTGGACTCACTGGTGATCACCGGATCGGGCAGATGCTCGGCTTCGAGGGCTTCTTCGCCGCGGGACCTGCGGGTCCGCAGCATATCCAGGCAGACCCGTCCGACCACGGTGGTCAGCCAGCCGCCGAGGTTGCCGACATCGCTGGTGTCGGTGCGGGCCAGCCGCAGCCACGCCTCCTGCACGGCGTCGTCGGCGTCGGTGAGCGAGCCGAGCATCCGGTAGGCGACCGCCCGCAGGTGCGTGCGGTGCTCTTGGAATCGGTCGGCCAGGAATTGCTCATCGTGCACAGGGTCCTCCTCGATCTCGTCCCGCACCGATGACGAACGGGCGGCGGGAAACGTGACCCATAAATCTTCGCCGGTTCTTCCCACCGCCGATTCGGTGCGCGCGACCCCCCGAACCGGCTGCCGGGAGCTCCGCTCGCGCAGGAGCAGACTTCTGGGGGTCTACCTGCTCTTTTGCGTGTCCCGGTCACGTTTTCTCGCTGCCGTTCGTCAGTGCACCAGAACACCGGCCACGCCGGGCTTCGGAGCGAGATCCTCCCAGCGCGTGAGCCACCTCGGCTGCTATCGAGAGGAACAACACTGTGAACGCGATGGAAGTACACGGCACCGTCGCCGCCGGATACGAAGAAGTGCGCGCCGAGTTCACCGCCGTCGTCACCGAGGAGGACGGGGAATCAGGGCCGCAGCTCGCCGCTTTCGTCCGCGGCCGGAAAGTGGTGGACCTCTGGGCCGGTCGGGAGGTCAACGGTACCTCGCTGACCGGGTTGCATTCCACGAGCAAGGGGGCCGCCGGGCTCGTGGTGGCCCTGCTGATCCAAGACGGCGCCCTCGACGTCGACCGGCCGGTCGCCCACTACTGGCCACGGTTCGCCGCGGCCGGCAAGGAGCGCATCACCGTACGGGACGTGCTCGTGCACCGATCCGGGATCGTCGGAGTCGACGGCGGTTTCACCGTCGCCGAGCTCGCCGATGAGCAGGTCATCGCCGAACGGCTGATAGGGCAGCGACCGTTCTTCGAACCGGGCGCGGTGCACGGCTACGGCGGGTTCGTCACCTACGCCATCCTCGGTGAGGTGGTGCGAGCGGTGACCGGCCGCACCATCCAGGAGCTGTTCGAGCAGCGGATCCGCGCCCCCTACGCGCTGGATGTCCACCTCGGGCTGCCTGCCGAACTCGACCACCGATACCTGCCGATCCTGCCGTGGCGAGCGAGCCGGGAGAGGGAAGCGGCTTTCGCCGCCCACTCGCCCAACCCGCACGGAATCGCGGGAATCTCCTACAACCTCAACGCACGCGGTTTCACGGCCGCCGATGTGATGGCTCTTCCCAATGACCCCGCCCTCCGGCGCCTGGGCCAGGGCTCTGCCGGTGGCGTCGGGAGCGCGCACGGCGTGGCAGCGATGTACGCGGCAGCCACCACCGGCCTCGACGGCCGAGAACCACTGCTGTCTTTGGAAACCATCGCCACCATCTCCGCGATCCACTCCAGCGGTGCGGACCTGGTGCGTGGCGTGCAGGCGCCGTACACGCTGGGTTTCGAAGCCAAGAGCCTGCTGTATCCGTTCCTCGGCGCCCACGCCTTCGGGCACACCGGCTCCGCCGGCTCGGACGGATTCGCCGATCCGCACAGCGGACTCGCCTACGGCTACACCCGCCGCCGCGCCGCATTCGCGTTCAACGCACCCGAGAACGCCCGGCTCGCCGCCGTCGTACACCACGCAGCGACCGCCATCCCTACGGCCTCGGCCGCCTGATCCGCTACCGGACGACCGACACTTCAGGAGCACCGAACATGTCCACTCGCACCACTTCGTCGATCTCTCGCGGTCTGAAACTTGCCCGCTGGGTTCCCGTGACCGCCGTCGTCGCCGAAACCGCCGTCGGCGCCTACTGGGATCTGGCCCGGATCTCGTATGTCCGCGACTCTTTCGAGCACCTCGGCTACCCGATGTACTTCGCCACCATCCTCGGTGTCGCCAAAACCGCCGCACTCGCCGCGATCCTGACTCCCGGCCACCCGCAGACGAAGGAATGGGCCTACGCCGGGTTGGTCTTCGTCTACGGCGGGGCCGCCAGTTCGCATATGGCGGCGGGTGACGGTCCTGACAAGTGGGCGATGCCGCTGTTCTTCGCGGCTGCCACCTTCGCCGCCCGCGCCTGGTTGCCCCAAGGCATCTCCACCGCCGCTGCGTGGCGCGCACTCGGCACTGCCGTACCCGGGCCCCGGCCCGCCTGACCTGACCGATGCACCACGAATTCACCACAACAGAGAAGGAACAACGATGAACGCGAACTCCACCACTGCGCAGCGCAGCGGCTCCCGGCTGCCCAACCCTCAGCAGCTCGTCCCCGAACTCGGCGAGATCGGCGCGGCGCTGTTCAAGGCCACCGGCAACGGAGCGATCCCGCGGACCACGATCGGGCTGGTGCAGCTGCGTGCCGGTCAGATCGTAGGCAGTACCTACCTCGCTATCCTGCACGCCGGCAACCTGCGCAACGCCGGCGAATCAGAAGAACGCATCGCCGCGGTCGCGACCTGGCGCGACGCCCCCTACTTCACCGAACCCGAACGCGCCGCCCTCGCCCTGGTAGAGGCTGTCCTGCAACCGTCTTCGCAGGGGGAACGGGTGCCCGAAGAGCTCTACGCCCGGGTGTCCGAGCACTACGACGATATCGCCCTGGCCACCCTCGCGATGGCCATCGGCCAGGTGAACTTCTTCGTCCCGCTGGCCCTCATCGGCAAACCGCTGCCCGGCCGCCCGCAGGCCGAACAGTGGACACCTGTGTCGGCCTGACCATACGACACCGCGCTACGACCTCGACGGTCAGCGGGTGGCTCGACGGCGGACTGTGCGCTCGAGGATCCCGAGGGTGGCTTTGAGGGCGGACCGGGGAACCACCCGCCGCTGGTCTGCCCGCCGCAACCCCGAACGCGACGGCGCCGACGAACACCGCCGGCTGGAAGAGGCGGCACTGGCCCGTGACATCGACACCGACACCGCCACCGCCACATTGACCCGGCACCTCACCCTGACCGCGGCCGGACTGGAGCCGTGAAACCCCGGTCCCGAGGGATACCACCCCCGGGACCACTACCGATTCGCCACGATCAGCCGGCTCACGTGGTCGAGGATGCATTGCAGACCGTACTCGAAATTGTGTTCGTCCGGTGCACCCGATTTCCGGCCTTTCGACATCGCCTGGGAGAGCAGCGGTGTCTTCTCCGGGTCGATCTGGATCTCTTCGTAGTAGGCGCGGGCCGCGGTATCGAGTTCTTTGTTCTTGTCGTAGAGCCGTTGCAGTACCACCGAACCCCGGATGTGCAGATTGACCGCCGAATAGGTGTCGAAAGCCTGGTCGACGGTCAGTCCGGCTTCGACCAGCGCCGCCACCGCATGTTCCATCCCACGGGCCCCGAGGCGGGCGGCGGGTGGGCTCAACGACGACCGGATGAGGACCAGATCGCACAGAATCGGGTTGCCGAGAAAGGCGTAGCGCATGGTCCGGGCGTGATGGGACAGCGAATCGCGCCAGTGGGCGGGATCGATGAACGGGGTGTCGAAGACGTGCCGGCTCAGCGCGCGGTCGGTCATGGCGTTGAGCAGATCGTCCTTCTTGCGGAAATACCAGTAGATACTGGTGACACCCACATCGAGGTGTTTCCCGAGCAGCGGCATGCTCAGCCCGTCGATCGATACCTGCTCGGCGAGTTCGAAGGCCCCGTCGATGATGTCCTCCGGATTCAGCGAGCCACGTTCCCGCCGTCGGCGTTTCACCCCGGTAGCTTTTCTGTTCACAGGGAATCTCGATTCTTCCGGAGGGTTACGCACCCGCACCGCGCGCCGCGCTGTACACCGGATCGCGCTTCTCGCTGAACGCGGCGAATGCCTCGAGGACATCCGGGCAGGTCAGGTTGATCCGCTGCGCGTGACCTTCATTGAGCAGCGCTTCGCGCATGGTGCGATCGGCGCCATCGTTGAGCAGGGATTTCGTCTGCGCGAGGGCAGTGGGCGGCCCGGCGGCCAGGCGCGCCGCCGCGTCGGCGACGAATTCGTCGATGGTGTCCTCGGGGCGAACCCAGGTGACCAGTCCGAGCGACCGGGCTTCCGCGGCATCGATGGTGTCGGCGAACATCGCGAGCCGTTTGGCCTGCTGGAGTCCGACGAGTTTGGGCAGCAGCCAGGAACCCCCGCAATCCAGCGACAGGGCGCGGCGGGTGAAGATCTGGCAGAACTTCGCTTCCGGGGTCGCGACGACGAAATCGCAGCCGAGCGCGAGATTCCAGCCGGCGCCGACCGCGACACCGCGCACCTTCGCGATCGTGGGCACCGGCAGATCGTGTAACTGCAGCACCGCCTCGTTGATCGCGCGAATCTCGGCGGCGGGGTCGGGGAACTCTTCCATACCGGACGCGTCGGCGATATCGGCGCCGGAACAGAACGAACCACCCGCGCCGGTGAGCACGACCGCGCGGACCTTGCCGCCGTAGGTGACGTCACGGAGTTGGTCGCGCAGCGCCGACCACATGGCACGGGTGATGGCGTTCTTGCGGTGCGGCCGGTTGAACGTCAGCGTGCGCACGCTCCCGTTCTGGTGGCTGAGCAGTCCGGGTTCGTCGGTCACGGTCTGGTCCTTTCGCCCATCGGCGGGTTGTTGTGCTGCTCCGTGGTTCAGGCGACGGCATCGAAGGTCACCGGGAGCACATTCGGCGAACGAAAGGGCTGGCCGAAGATATGCGGATCGCCGGAGTCCTGCAGTTCGAAACCGGTCAGCCGGGTGAACAGGCGGTCCAGGGCGACGCGGGTCTCCATCCGGGCCAGGTGCAGGCCCAAGCAGGTGTGGGCGCCCGCGGTGAAGGTGATGTGCGGGATGCGGCGCCGGTGGATATCGAATTCCTCCGGGCGTTCCCATCGGTTCTCGTCCCGGTTGGCCGAACCCAGGCAGAGATCCAGTACCGCGCCGCGGGGGATCGCGACGCCGTCGAGTTCGGTGTCCTCGGTGACGTAACGCTGCACCAGGGTGAGCGGGGTCTCGTAGCGCAACCCCTCCTCGATCGCCGGGGGCAGCAGGCGGCGATCGGCCTGCACGGCCGCGAACTGCTCCGGATGCTTCAGCAGCAGGTAGAGCAGATTGCCGGCGGAACGGTAGGTGGTTTCCAGGCCGGCCGGCAGCAGGAGCCGCAGGAACGAGTAGATCGCCTCGTCGGTGAGCTTCTCGCCGTCGATCTCCGCACTCACCAGATCACTGATGATGTCGTCGGTGGGGGAGCTGCGGCGCCGTTCGATATGCCCGAGGAAATACTCCTGCAGGTCCTTCGACGCCTGGAGTGCGCGACCCACGTTCCCGGCGTAGCTGATGATCGATACCGCGGCCTTGCGGAAGAACGGCAGGTCCTCCTCGGGCAGGCCGAGCAGGCGGGCGATGACCCGGGTCGGGAATTCGAAGGTGAAGTCGCGGACCAGATCGGCGTGGCCGCGCTCGGCGAACTCGTCGATGAGCGCATCGCAGATCGGCCGGACGACCTCGGGCTCCCAGGTGAGCAGCGATTGCGGTTTGAATGCCGCCGAGACGAGACCGCGGTGCGCTCTGTGCCGGGCGCCGTCCATCGCGAGGATGGTCGGTCCCATGAACACACCGATCGTGGAGTCGTACAGCGCGGTGCTGAACACCCGGCTGTTGCGCAGGGCGGAGTTGACGGCGTCGTAGGAGAACGCGGCATAGGTGTCCGAGGGTCGCAGCGACTCCGGGGTTTTGGAGTAGTCCATCACCGTGCCGTGCGAAACACCTGCCTCGGCGCGCCGGGCGGCGAAGTACGGGTAGGGGTCGCGTAGGTCGAGGGTGTCCCCGACTGGGGTCGATTCGTCCTGAACGGGGCTGTTCACAGCTCACCTCTAGTGTCGTCGGGACCTTGCGGAATCCGCGATACCCAACATACTGTAATGTATACAGTATGCGAAATCATTCGCATCGGCAATCTTCGTCGGCGCAACGGCTTCCGGTATCGGTCCGGTGGGCCCCGGAAGTCGCGAGGAAATCGCGACCGGCCGGTGGTGGTCGCTGAGCGTCCGGGGAAGTGGTTTCAGAGTCGTATCGGCGCACCCGCCGACATCGGCGCCACGAAACCGCCGTCTACATGGACGTCCTGACCGTTGATCCAGCGAGCCGCCGGTGAGGCCAGGAAGGCGATCACCGGCACGATATCGTCGACGCTCGCGTGCCGCCCCACCGTGGCCTTGACCATGTCGAGGACATCTTTGCCCATGCTGGTCTCGAAATCGGCGAGGATCGGGGTCTCCGTCGGCCCCGGGCTCACCGTGTTGATCCGGACGCCGTACTTCTGCAGGGCGGCCGGTGCCAGACGCTTGGCGTAGATGATCGAGGCCTGCTTCGAGGTGCTGTACACCGGGTAGTTCGGATCCTGGGTGTCCTGCCAGCGCCGGACCGTCTCGATATCGGTCGCGTCGAGCAGGCCCGAAAGGGCCTCGAGTCGCTGGTCCCAGCCGAGCGCCGCGACCGAGGCCACGGTCACGATCGAGCCGCCCTCCCGCAGGCGCGGGAGCATTCCTTCGGTCATCAGGCGCATGCCGAGATAGTTCACTGCGAGAACGTCGTACGCCGGAGCGGTGCCGGGTACGCCTGCGACGTAGGCCAGTACGTCCCAATCCGAGCCGATGCGCTTCAGGAGTTCGTCGATCGCCGCGGCATCACGCAGATCGCACTGTTCATGCCGGGAGGCCGGGGTATCGCCCGGGCGCAGGTCCACCGCGAGGATGAAATCGCCCGCTCGGTGGTAGTGCGCGGCGGTTGCCGCGCCGATTCCCGATCCGGCTCCGACGACCACGATCTTGCGTTGCTCAGGGGGCATGACTACCACCGCTCCATAGCCCGTAGGAGTTATAGAATGCTTGACAGTAAGCCTGACTATAAATCACTCTGGTGGGCGGCACAACGTGCCGGGCCGGCCCCCGGTCGCCGGGTCCGACCAGGATTGACACGAAGATACGGAACGGAAGAACCGCATATGAGCATGCCGATCGTCGACGATGCCGCGAAGGTACTTGCGGACCCGGCCGCCTACACCGATGAGGAGCGGTTGCACGGCGCGCTGAGTGCGCTGCGGGCGAATGCCCCGGTATCGCTGGTGGACGTACCGTCCTACAAACCGTTCTGGGCGATCACCAAACACGCCGATGTGATGGCCGTCGAGCGGGCCAACCGGGTGTTCACGAACTGGCCGCGGCCGGTACTGATGCCTGCCGCGTCGGACGAGATGCAGGCGGCGGTCGGCATCCGGACACTGATCCATATGGACGACCCGCAGCACCGGATCGTGCGTGCGATCGCCGCGGACTGGTTCGGCCCCAAGTCCATGCGCGCGATGGGGGAGCGGATCGACCAGCTCGCCGTGCGCTTCGTCGACCGGATGCGCGAGACGGGTGGTGAATGCGATTTCGTCCAGGAGGTCGCGGTCAACTACCCGCTGTACGTGATCATGTCGCTGCTCGGCGTCCCCGAATCCGATTTCCCCCTCATGCTGAAACTCACCCAAGAGCTGATCGGCAGCGACGACGACGAGTACAAGCGCACGATGTCGGAAACCGAGACGATGAACGCGCTGGCGGAGATGTTCGCCTATTTCAAGACCTTGACCGATTCGCGGCGGGAAAACCCCACCGATGATCTCGCGTCGGCAATCGCCAACGCGACGATCGACGGTGAACCACTGTCGGATATCGACACCATGTCCTACTACGCGATCATCGCCATCGCCGGGCACGACACCACCAGCGCCACGATCGCGGGCGGAATGCGCGCACTGATCGAAAATCCCGGGCAGCGCGCGGAACTGCGCGCCGACCTCGGTCTCATGCCGCAGGCCACCGAGGAGATGATCCGCTGGGTCACCCCGGTGAAAGCGTTCATGCGCACGGCGGCACAGGACACCACGGTCAACGGTGTACCGATCGCTGCGGGGGAATCGCTGCTGCTGTCCTACGTCTCGGCGAACCGGGACGAAGAGGTCTTCGACGACCCCTTCCGGTTCGATATCCACCGCGAACCCAACAAGCATGTGGCCTTCGGGTTCGGTGTCCACTTCTGTCTGGGTGCGGCCCTGGCCCGGATGGAGGTCGGGAAATTCTTCACCGAGCTGCTGCCGCGCCTGAAATCGGTCGAATCAACCAGTGCACCCGAACTGATCGCGACCACCTTCGTCGGCGGACTGAAGCATCTCCCGATCCGCTACTCACTGACCTGAGTCAGGCCGCCGCCGGATGGTCAGCGTCCCCGGAATTCCGGGTCCCGGCGCTCCCGGAACGCGGCCAGCCCCTCCTTGAAGTCCGCGGTGCGGCAGGCGAGTTCGAGGGTCAGCAGTTCGCGGGTCAGCGCCTGGGGCAGGCTCGCGTCCAGGTTGTCGTGGACGGCCTGTTTGCTCAGCCCCAGCGCGACGGTGGGTGCGGTGGCGAGCCGGTCCAGGAGTGCCGCGGTGCGGCGGTCGAGTTCGCCGGGTTCGGTGGCCTCGTGGATGAGCCCCCAGTCGGCGGCCTCGCTGCCGCCGACCTTTTCGCCGAGCAGCAGGATGCGTTTGGCGCGGGCGAGGCCCACGAGTCGGGGCAGCAGCCAGGTCGACCCGGTGTCGGGGCTGAATCCGCGGCTCAGGAACGGCTCCCAGAACACGGCGTCGGCCGCGGCGACGGTGAAATCGGCCGCCAAGGCGAGGTTGCAGCCCATCCCGGCCGCCCAGCCGCGCACCGTAGACACCACGGGCAGGTGGATGGTGTGGATGAGCTCGATCAGCCGATTGGCGGTATGGGGGATTCGGCGCACCAGGTCGCCGGTGCGGGGGCGGCGGCCGTCACTGTTGGTGGCCACCCAGTCGACCCCGGAGCAGAAATCGGCGCCGGCGCCCACGATATGCACCACCCGCAGGCTCTCGTCGGTCGCCGCCCGGGTGAGTGCGCCGATCAGCTCCGTGAGCATTCCCGGTGCCAATGCGTTACGACGCCCCGGCCGGTCGATGGTCAGCCGCAGTACCGGACCGTCCTGGTCGCGGTGGATTGTTCCACTCGAGGGTGGGGCCTGGGTGTTGTCGCTCACTGTTATCCCCGCATCTTCCTGGCCATCTGCTCGGTAACCGACTATACCGTTGAACATACCGTAAGCAATATCGGAGTTGGATCGGTGAATTGCTCCCACGGGGCGCGCGGCCGACTGTGGGGCGCTCGGGCGACTGTCGCTGCGGATCGGGCAGGTCAACTGCGTCCCGTCGGGTTCGAAGTCGCCGCCGGGGCGTGATAACGGTCCCGGCCGATCCGGCGGTGCCGGATCATCGGGTATCCGGTAAACCTTGCACCAAGTGATACCGATAGCTATACAGTAGACACGACTATCCAGTGTGCGACGGGTCGCGCGGCAGTGGAGGTGGCACGTGGACGAACCTGCCCACCTGCGGCCCCGATCAGGTCGTGGACCCGGTATCGGCGCCGACCGGCGGACCCGCTCACCGGCCGCCCGAGGTGCGGGACGAAACGAGAGGATCCGCGACGATTCGACACCTCTGCCGATGCTCCGGCCTCCGCCGCCCGCAGGTAATCGTTTCCGAGGAGGCACAGTGATCACTATCGACTCCGCCCGCGCACCCGCGCGCCGGTCGGTCTCCGAATCCGGAGGCCTCCGTTGACCGAATGGAGTATCGGGCCCGTATTCGACGCGGTCGCGGCGGCGGCCCCGGACCGCACCATGACCATCTGCGGTGACCGCCGGACAACCTTCGCCGACTCCGCCCTGCTGACCCGCCGGTTCGCCGCCTTCCTGGCGGCCCGCGGACTCGGCGCCCGCACCCCCCGCGACCGGCTGCAGCGCTGGGAATGTGGCCAGGACCGGGTCGCGCTCATCATGCGCAACGACCGGTACCTCGACGTGATGATCGGCTGTATCAAGGCACGCACGGTGCCGGTGAACATCAATTATCACTACACCGCGCACGAGATAGCCGACCTGCTCGCCTATATCCGGCCGAGCGCCGTCGTCTACCACCGCGCGTTCGGCGACGTGGTCGCCGCCGCCGCGCCCGAGAGCGTGGAACTGCTCGTCTCGGTGGACGACGGCAGCGACGCCGCCGAGCAACCGGGCGCGGTGCGGTTCGAGGAGTCGGTGGCCTCCGGTGCCGCCGATCGGGTGATCGAGACGTCACCGGACGACGTGGTGATGCTGTGCACCGGCGGAACCACCGGGCGCCCGAAGGGCGTGCTGTGGCGGCAGAGCGATATGTACGTGTCCTCGATGAACGGCGCCGATCACGAATCGTTGGAACCACTGCGGCAACTCGTCGCGGCGACCGGATACGTATGGTTCGCGGTTTCACCGTTGTCGCATGCCGCCGGTATCTGGACCTCGTTCGCGGGGCTGCTGGCCGGTCAGACGATTCTGCTCTACGACGACCGGGCGAAATTCGACGCCCGGACCGCGCTGGCGGCCGCGGAACGCGAGCGGGCCGCGCTGATGACCATTGTCGGCGACGCCTACGCCGGACCGCTGGTTCGTGCACTGCGAACGCGGCGTTACGATCTCACCTCGCTCATGGCCATCGGGACGGGCGGGGCCGCGACGAACCCGGTCCATCGGCACGAGCTGCTCGAATTGCTTCCACATGCCACGGTCGTCGAGGGATACGGTTCCTCGGAGACCGGCGGTATGGGGTACGGCCGCAGTAGTAAAGGCGCGGAGGTGGACACCTTCGCCCCGATGCCGGGCGGAACCGCGGTCTCCCAGGACCGCAGCCGCTTCCTGGAACCCGGCGACACCGAGGTCGGGTGGGCGGCGCGCACCGGCCGCGTGCCGCTCGGGTACTTCGACGACCCGGACGCGACGATGCGCACCTTCCCGGTGATCGACGGGCGGCGCCTGGCGATCCCCGGCGACCGGGCCACGGTCGCCGCCGACGGGAGCCTGCGCCTGCTGGGCCGGGATTCGCTGGTGGTCAACACCGGCGGCGAGAAGGTTTTCGTCGAAGAGGTCGAACAGGTACTGCGGGCCCAGGCCGGTGTGCACGACGCACTGGTTGTCGGGCGGCAGAGCCCGCACTGGGGGCAGGAAGTCGTGGCGCTGGTCTGCGCGACCGACGGCTCGGAGGTCACCGAGGCCGCCGTGCGGGAAGCCTGCAGGCGGCGCCTGGCCGGATTCAAAGTGCCCAAGGAAATCATCTTCGTCGCCGAGATCAGAAGGCTCGGCAACGGTAAACCGGATTACCGCTGGGCGGCGCACCGCGTGACCGTGCGGGTCACGGCAGAAAACGAGGTCTGAAGAAGATGCGCAAGGTCATCGACTGCCTGGTCAATGTGCATTTCGGCGAGCAGGAGCAGCCGGCGTGGATGCTGAAGGTCCGCGACGACTACTTCAAGGGCCCGAAATCCCTGTACGAGCAGGTGGAACTCGGTGCGCTGCTGGACGAGATGGACGAACAGGGCGTCGAGAAAGCCGTCCTGATGTATTCGATGAAGAAGCCGTCGGCCACCGCGCTGAAATTCGTCGAAGCGCACCCGGAACGGTTCGCCCTCGCGCTCAACGGTGTGGATCTGCTGCACCCGGTGTCCTCGTTGCGGGAACTCGAGGTACTGGTGCAAGATCTCCCGGTCGCCTACACCACCATGGGTCCCAGTTTCTGGGGTGACGGGCAGTATCCGCCGACCGACGCGGTCTATTATCCGCTGTACTACAAATGCGCCGAAATGGGCCTGCCGCTGTGTATGAACACGGGACTGCCCGGTCCGCCGATTCCCGGTGAAGTACAGAACCCGATCTACCTCGATCGTGTCTGCTATCGCTTTCCGGAACTGCGCCTGTGCATGATCCACGGTGCCGACCCCTGGTGGGACGTCGCTATCCGGCTGCTCATGAAATACCGGAACCTGCGGCTGATGACCTCGGCCTGGTCGCCGAAACGCCTGCCCGGCAACCTGCTCCATTTCATGTGCACCCGGGGCAAGGACAAGGTGATCTACGGTTCCGACTGGCCGGTGCTCACCATGCGCCGGGTGGTGCCCGAAGCCGCGGCCCTCGATCTTCCCGGCGACGTCCTCGAGAACTACCTCTACCAGAACGCGCAGGACTTCTTTTTCGGCGACCGAGCAGCCGACGACTGAGTCCCGCGATATCAAGGAGCACGCAGAATGGATCGCTACGAATTGCGCCGGCAGGACTACAGCCTTTCCGGGGACCAGTCCGAATTGCAGGCCGCCTATGCGAAATTCTTCAGAACCCGCTGCCCGCTGGAGGTCGTCCGGTCCGCCGAACCGACAGGTTTCGACAAGTTCCTGTGGGAGCAGTTGTGCGGTACCGGTGCGACCACCATGGCGTTGCCCGAATCCGCAGGCGGCGACGGTGCGACGCTGGTCGATCTGACCCTGGTCGCCGAGGAGCTCGGCCGTGTCGTCGCCCCGGTACCGTGGATCGACCATGTCTGTGCGTCCCGGTTGCTGGCGCGGTTGGGCGCGCTGGACACCGACGGTGACTCCGCGGTGGTCGAGGGGCGGCGGCTGGTCGGGCTCGAATCGCGGATCGGGACGGCCCCCGGCGTCCGGCTGGTACCGGCCGGGGCGATCGCCGACCAGATCGTGATCCGGGAAGGCGACGAGATCGTGCGCCTGGGTTTCGATACCCGCCCGGCCCTGGCCGACAATATCGGCCGACTGCCGATGGCATGGATCGATCCGGCGGCGGCCGACCGGCGGACCGTCCTGGCCTCCGGCGCCGAGGCGGTCGCCCACCACGACCGGGCACTCGACGAATGGCGGGTGCTGACGGCAGCTGCCCTGGTGGGGCTTGTCGAGGAAACACTGCGTATCGCCGCGGAATTCGCGACCACTCGTTACACGATGGGGGTCCCGATCTCCACGCTGCAGGGGATTTCGCATCCGCTGGCCAATATCGCCATCACCGTGGAGGCGGCGCGCAATCTGGCCCGGCGCGCGGCCTGGTTCCTCGAATTCGAGCCCGATGTCCAACCGGCTCTCCCGGCGGCGGCATTCGTGTACATGGCGGAAGAGGCACCCCGGGCCGCCACCATGGCGGTCCATGTCCAGGGCGGACTCGGTGTCGCCGCGGAGTCGGCGGCCAGTGCCTACCTGCTCCGCGCGAAGGGATGGCCGCTGGCCGCGGGCGATGCCGCCGCCAGCGCGGTGCGCGCCGCCGAACTGTTCGCCGCGGCCCAGAGCTAGAACGGAGTACATCGATGGATTTTTCACTGGTCGAACTGTCCGATGCGGACCAGGCCTTTCAGGATCGCGCCCGGGCGTTTCTCGACATCCATGTCACCGACGAGGTCCGGCGCCGGGATCGCGAAACCGGCGACAACTTCGACGAAGGCGTGCACCTGGCGATGGGTGCGGAGGGCTGGCTGGCCGGGGAACTGAACAGGCCGGACGAGGGTGGGCTGAACCGGCTGCACCGCCGGATCTGGGACCTGGAGAAGCGGCGGGCCCGCACCCCGTGGGTGACCTGGGGCACCACCGCGATCGTGGTTGCTTCGGTACGGGATCACGGCTCGCCGGAACTGAAGGAAGAAGTACTGCCCGGGATCGCCGCCGGCGAGGTGCGATTGTGCCTGGGCTACACCGAACCCGAGGGCGGCTCCGATGTCGCGACCTGTAAGACGCGTGCGGTGCGCGACGGCGATCAGTGGGTGATCAACGGTTCGAAGATGTTCACCACCGGCGCGCACAACTGCCAGTACGTCTTCCTGATCACCAATACCGATCCGGAAGCCCGGAAACACAAGAGCCTCACCATGTTCCTCGTGCCGCTCGACACCCCCGGTATCGAGATCCAGGGCATCCGCACCGTCGACGGTGACCGCACCAATATCGTCTACTACAGCGATGTCCGGGTCGACGACAAATACCGGCTGGGCGAGGTGAACGACGGCTGGTCGGTGCTGATGGGTCCGCTCAACACCGAGCACGGTGTCGTCGACGCCGCGGGCGACGGCCTGCAGGATGTATCGATCATGACCCACCAGGGCGCCACGATGGCTGTGGCGGTCGACAGGCTCGCCGCAGCGGCGGCGCAACCGCGTCCGGACGGCAGCCGGCTGCTCGACGACACCTCCGTGGCGTACCGGCTCGGACGCAGCGTCGCCCGGATGGAGGCGGCGCTGGCCGCGCCGCATATGTTCGGCCGGGTCGCCATCGCGCAGGCGATGCGTGATATCGCGCCGGATCTGATGGACCTGCTGGGTCCGGCGGCGGCGCTGCCGGTGGAGACCGAGGGCGCCGCCGACGACGGGGGAGCGGAATACCTGTACCGCTGGGCTCCGCTGTGCGGTATCTACGGCGGGACGCTCGAAGTCTTCCGCAACATGATCGCCCAGCATGTGCTCGGACTGGGCCGGCCCAACTACTCCCCGCCGGCCAAGCCGAAGACCACGGCGGTCTGACCGGTTCGGCGGGAACCTACGGATGGCAACCGCGTCGCAGACCGCGGGTCGGTCCGTGCCGCCCGGGACTTCCTCGACGGTCTCGAACGACGCAACGCCACCTCTGCGGTGGTGCACGTGGACGGTTCGAACCCCTGGGCCGCCAGGGAGTTCATCGACGGCTTCGGTGCGGCATGCGTTCAACGGTAGGTATCTCGTAGACATCGGAGGTGTCACGTGAAGGTCCCCTTCACCTGGAAGGTCACCGGCTGGTTCATGGTCGGCTGGTCGGCCGAGTTCCCCCTGGGCGAGGCGCGGCCCCTGCGCTACTTCGGTGCGGATCTGGTCGCCTATCGCGACGAAGCCGGCGAGCTGCATATCCTCACCGGCCACTGCCGCCATCTCGGCGCGCATATCGGTCACGGCGGCAAGGTGGTCGGCGACTGCGTCGAATGCCCGTTCCACGGCTGGCGGTGGGGCCCGGACGGGCGCAACCGCAAGATACCCGGTGAGGACCGGGTCAACCGCGGCCTGCGGTTGCGGGTGTATCCGGTGAACGAGCAGAACGGCTGCGTGTTCATGTGGCACCATCCAGACGGGAAGGAACCGCAGTGGGAGATGCCGGATATCCTCCGGATGTTCCCCGAACTCGGCAGCGGCCCGGACGGCTACTACCGCCCCTACCCGGAATTCTCCCGCAAGACCGAGCAGGAGCCGGTACATCCGCAGGTCGTATTGGAGAACGGCCCGGACAGCCTGCACTTCGAATACGTCCACGGCGCCACCGTGACCCCGCGGATGCTGGACTACAGCGCCGAGGGGCACACCTGGTCGTTTCTCACCGGCTGGCCCGATGCCCGCAGCGACGACCCGGACGAGATGGCGCTGAAGATCCACGCTCGGATGTTCGGCCTCGGTGGCTCCATCAGCGCCTTCGAGGGGTCCTCCAACCACCGGCTCATCTTCGCCACGACACCCGTCGACGACGAGTGCTCGGACCTGTTCTATTCGATCTGGTGGCCCAGGAAACCCGGCGACGAGTCCGACGTTGCGCCACCCGAGGTCCGGGAGCGGGTGGAGCGGCAGTTCCTGGTCACGGTGTGGGAGGATCTGAGCATCTGGCGGTACCAGAAATACGTCGAACACCCCCCGCTTTCACCGAAGGATGCGAAACCGTATCTGTCGCTGCGCAAGTGGGCGAAGCAGTTCTACGATGTTCCGCCCGCGGAAGCGGGGACCCCGGTATGAATCCGGCTCGCGGCCGAGGAGCCGGCCTTGGGTAGGCGGGCGCTGAGCGATCTCGCCGACCCGGCGCGCACCGCACTGGTCACCCAGGAATGCCAGGGCGCGGTGGTGGGGCCCGGCGCGGGCCTGGCCGCGCTCGCCGACGAGGCGCGACGAGAGGCACTGCCCAATATCGGCGCGCTGCTGCACGCAGCCCGAGCCGCGGGCGTCCACGTGGTGCACTGCCTGGTCACGCGCCGGGCCGACAACCTGGGGTCGAACCACAACGCGAAACTCTTCGCGCTCGGGCGCCGCGGAGTCGCGGTCACCCCGGGCAGTCCGGGGGCGCGGTTACTCCCCGAATTCGGGCCCGAGCCGGCCGATCTGGTACTGACCCGCGGCCACGGGCTGGGCCCCATGAGTGGTACCGATCTCGACCCGGTCCTGCGCAATCTCGGGGTATCGACGATTGTCGCCGTGGGGGTCTCACTGAACGTGGCCATACCCAATCTCGTCATGGACGCGGTGAACGCGGCCTACACGGTGGTCCTGCCCCGTGACGCCGTGGCCGGAGTCCCGGCCGAATACGGCGCGGCGATGATCGACAACACCCTGTCGCTGCTGGCGACGGTCACCACGACCCGGGAGTTGCTCGAGATATGGAAGGCGTGACGGCCCCGCGGACCCGGACCCGGTGACCCGCCGGGCCGGCCGCCTTCCGCGCCGGCCTGCCGGTGGATTCACACTGCGGCCGGACCGTGGGCCGCGATCGGTCAGTCGCTCGCGGGAAGCGGTTTCGCGTTCTTGACTCCGAGAGGAGCCCCGTCCACGGCGAGTGTGCCGGCCCCACCCCGGGTGACGAGTATTTCGGCGCCACTGTCGTGGACATACCTCTTGCCGAGTGTGGCGCCGGCCGCGAAGCCGGGATCGAGTACCGCGCCGGCGGATTTCTCGTCGCCGAGCGCGACCATGGGCGCGCCGCCGCAGCACAACCCGGCCAGCGCGTCGGTGGCGCGGATGACGATCACCTGGGTATCGCAGACCTGACTCTCCAAACGGCTGCCGCTCTTCATCACGGTAACTCCTCGCTGTTCGGCTGCACCGGGGTGAGCTCGTCGACGGGTACGCGCCGCAGCACCTTTCCGGTCACAGAATGGCTCCCGCGTCCTTGGCGGTGATGATCTCGTCCCAGTCCATACCGAGTTCCAGCAGGATGGTTTCGGTGTGCTCGCCGTAGGCCGGTGCTCTGGTCGCCGGGGGTGGAGTTTCGTCGAACTGCACCGGTGCCGCGACGGTCCGGTAGGTGTTTCCGGCATCGTCGTCGAGCGACATCAGGTAGCCGTTGGCCGCGACCTGGACGTCGTCCAGGACTTCCCGCGGGCTGGCGATCGTGGACCAGACCCCGGGTTCGTCGGCGAGCACCTGCTGCCATTCGGCCAGGTCACGCTCGGCGAAGATCTTGCGGAGTTCGACGGTGGCGGCCTCCTGGTTCAGTACCAGGTTCGCCAGCGGTACGAATCGTTCGTCGGTGCCGAGATCGGGTCGGCCGATTCGTTCGCAGAATCCCTTCCAGTAGCGGTCGGTCTGCAGGAACATCAGCTGGACCCAGCGATCGTCGCGAGTGCGGTACCGGTTCACCGCGGGGTTGAGGGCCGAACCCGCCGGACCGGCGGGGATCCGATCGATTCCGTAGTAGTCCGCGGCCGAGATATCCGGGGCCACGGCCCACATGCCCTGGGCGAGTAGCGAACTGTCCACGATCGAGGCGTGCCCGGTGCGTTCGCGGTGGAACAGCGCGGCCGTAACGCCGCCGGCCAGGGTGATACCCCCTTGGAGATCGCCGAAAGCCGGTCCCTGGGCCACCGGGAACTCGGTGGCAGGCGGGCTCAGCGCGTAGGCGACGCCGGCGCGGGCGAGGTAGCTGGCTCCGTCGAATCCGCCTCGATCCTTTTCCGGGCCGCGGCTGCCGTGGCCGCTGCCCCGGGCGATGATCAGGGCCGGATTCACCGCGCGCAGGCCCTCCACCGTGAGACCTGCGCGTTCGAGCGGGCCCGGCAGCCAGTTGGTGAGGAAGACATCGGCCTGCGCGAGCAGCTTCGCCAGGATCTCCCGGCCGCGCTCGGATTTGATGTCCACGCCGATACTGCGCTTGCCGTGATTGCCGACCTCCATCATGAAACTGGCTTGCACCGGACAATCGTCGACGGTCAGCCCGCCGACGACCAGATTCCGGCACGGGTCGCCACCACGGGTGTCCTCGATCTTGATCACATCGGCACCCCAGTCCGCCAACGCGGCACCCGCACTGGGCACATAGGTCCACGAGGCCAGTTCGACCACCCTGACGCCGTTGAGCAGGCCAGTCATCGGTGCTCCCTTCCTGAACGATCAGCTGTCTTGAAGTATTATACGGTAATGATTACAGTTGAGTATCCAGGACGAGATCCCGAGATGAAGTGGGGCGCCGTGCGGAGGTCGCCTCGGTGCCCGCCTCGACCTGCCGGGGGGCCGATGAGCGAGCCAACGGCCCGTATCTGCCCGCATCGGCGCTCCGGGGCGCGACGGCCGATCGGGTCTCCTGGGTGGCGGATGCGGCGCGCTATGCGGCGCCGTCGGCGGTGACGGGCCGGTAGTCGACCGGCGGATCCGGCGCGCAGCCATTCCGGATGGCAATACTGTATGTAATACTGTTGAAAAAAATTGTACGGTGCAAGCCGCTACACCCCGAGTGTGGCTCGAGCAGAGGTTGAGAGATATGGCCGAACCCGTCATCGTCGGTGCCGTCAGAACAGCGATCGGGCGATCGTTCAAGGGCGCGCTGGCGAATGTGCCGACCGAGACCCTCGCGACCACCGTGCTGCCGGAGGTGGTCCGCCGAGCCGGCCTCGAGCCGGGCGCGGTCGACGACGTGGTGTTTGCCGAATTGAACTACGGCGGTGGTGATCTGGCGCGGCACGCCGCGGTGGCCTGCGGGATGGAAACCGTGCCGGGCCAGGCGGTCAACCGGCACTGCGCGGGCAGTCTCACCGCGATCGCCAACGCCTCCGCGCATATCCGCTCCGATATGGAGCGGGTGCTCGTCGCCGGTGGAGTGCAGTCGCTGTCCACGGCACCGCTGATGAAATGGCGCGTACCGGATTCGGGGCCGGAGACGAAGTTCATCGAACCCTGGATCCCGCCGTCGCATCCGGAGACTCCCGACGCCCCGACCATGGATATGTCGGTCACAGTGGGCTGGAACACCGCGAAGGCGGTGGGCATCACCCGGGCGGAGATGGACGCGTGGGCGCTGCGGTCGCACCAGCGGGCCTGTGACGCCATCGAGGCCGGAAAGTTCCTGGACGAGATCGTGCCGCTGAAGGTGACCCGGGCCGACGGTACGGTGATCGACTTCGCGGTGGACGAACATCCGCGTCGCGACACCACCCTGGAGCGTCTCGCCGCCCTGCCGGTGCTGCATCCCGAGATCGACGGTTTCTCGATCACCGCCGGAAACAGCAGCGGGATCAACGATGCCGCGGCCGCGGTGGCGCTGGTCGGCGACGATTACGCCGCCGCGGAAGGACTCGAGGTGATGGGTACCGTCCGTGCCTGGGCCAATGCGGCTGTGGCGCCCAGGGATACCGGCCTGGGCGCGGTGAAGGTCATCGGCAAAGTGCTGGAGCGGGCAGGTCTGGGCGCGGCGGATGTGGCGCTGTGGGAAATCAACGAAGCGTTCGCGTCGGTGCCGATCGCCGCCTGCCGGGAATACGGACTCGACGAGGAGCGGGTGAACTTCTCCGGCAGTGGATGCAGTCTGGGCCATCCGATCTCGGCCAGCGGCGCACGCATGGTGACCACGCTGATCTACGAGTTGCGCCGCCGCGGTGGTGGTGGTATCGGCGTCGCCGCGATGTGCGCGGGTGGTGGTATGGGCGGTGCCCTGGTGATCGAGGTCTGATACCGCCGGTACGGCAGCGCCGGATGCCCCGCGCACCCGGACACAACACAATCCCCTGTTCAACACATGACGAGTAGTAGGTGACTGGTGCCGGACGAAGTTCTGGTGGAGCGCCGTGGGCGCACGCTGGTGATCACGATCAATCGACCGGATGCGCGCAACGCCGCCAACCTGGCGGTGAGCCGCGGCCTGGCCGATGCGATGGATGAACTCGACGACAGCCCCGAACTGTCGGTCGCTGTCCTCACCGGCAGTGGTGGGAATTTCTGTGCCGGTATGGATCTGAAGGCATTCGCGGCCGGTGAATATCCCTATATCCCGGGCCGGGGGATGGGTTTCACCGAACGGCCGCCGCGCAAGCCGATCATCTCGGCGGTCGAGGGCTTCGCCCTGGCCGGCGGCACCGAACTGGTCCTGGCCACGGACCTGGTGGTCGCGTCGCGGACCGCGCAGTTCGGCATTCCGGAAGTCAAGCGCGGCCTGGTGGCCGCGGGCGGCGGACTGCTGCGCCTGCAGCAGCGGATCCCGTATCAGAAGGCACTCGAACTCGCGCTCACCGGTGAGAACTTCACCGCCGAACAGGGCGCGGCGCTGGGTTTCGTGAATGTGCTCGCCGAACCCGGCGACGCGCTGGCCGAAGCTCTGCGGTTGGCCGACCGGATCACCGCCAACGGCCCGCTGGCGGTCGCGGTGACCAAGGAGATTCTCGTCAGGTCCCGGTACTGGGGCGAGGACGAGATGTGGCAGAAGCAGATGGAGCTCATCGGACCGGTATTCGGTTCGAAGGACGCGCAGGAGGGCGCCCAGGCGTTCGCGGAGAAGAGAGCTCCCGAATGGACCGGCTCCTGACCGGTGCGTTCATCCGTCCGATGCGCCGGATCCCGATCTGTCGATCATGAAGAGTGAGGAGAACTCCGTGTCTTTCGAGGGAGAAGTCGTCCTGGTCACCGGTGGTGCCGGCGGACTCGGTGCCGCCACCGTGCGCCGGTTGCACGGTGCCGGAGCCGCCGTCGTCATCGCCGACGTCGCCGACGAGAAGGCGCAGGAACTGGCCGACGAGCTCGGCAACAAAGCGGTCTATGTCCGGACCGATGTGCTCGATGAGGATGCGGTGAATGCGGCGCTGGACGCCGCGGCGAAGCTGGGCGAATTGCGGTACTCGGTGATCGCGCACGGCGGCTTCGGGGTGCTGGAGAAGGTGGTGAACCGTGACGGCAGCCCGCACACGCTGAAGGGTTTCACCGATACCATCGGGCTCTATCTCACCGGAACATACAACGTCCTGCGGCTGGCCGCGGCGCGGATGGCGCAGCTCGAGCCGAAACCCAGCGGTGAACGCGGCGCGATAGTGATGACGAGTTCGATCGCCGGGTACGAGGGCCAGATCGGGCAGTCGGCATACTCGGCGGCCAAAGGCGGAGTGATCGCCTTGACCCTTACCGGCGCCCGCGATCTGAGCTCGGTCGGGGTCCGGCTCAACAGCATCGCCCCCGGCACCATGCTGACACCGATCATGGAGCTCATCGGGGAGGAAGGCCTGGCGAAATTCGCCTCGACCGTGCCGTTTCCGAAACGACTGGGTACGCCGGACGAATACGCGAATCTCGCCCAGCACCTGCTGGAGAACCCCTACATGAACGGCGAAGTCGTGCGGATCGACGGTGCGCAGCGTTTCCAGCCCCGTTAGCCCCGCCCGGCCGGCGCCCCCGGCTTCGGCGCGGATCTCATACCGTTGTGAATGCGGGGCCGGTGATCAGCTCTGGGCTCGGGGAAACGGCAACGGGTGTCGAGTTGCCGGGTGGTGCGTTATTTGGCCGCCGCGCGAGTACGGGGCTTGCTGGCTTTCGTGGCCGTCGACCGGGTCGACCGCCGCGCCGGGGCGGGCTTCGCATCCTTCGGCCCGGCGCCCGGGAGCAACCGGGAAGAATGGTCGAGGATGGAATCCAGCCCGTGCTCGAAGTTCCGGTCGTCGGGCGCGCCCGAGTGGTAGCCCTTGGCGGCGGCCTGCGCCAGCAGGGGCGTGGTCTCCGGGTCGATGATCACGTTCTCGTAATACGCCGTGGACTCGGGGCTGAGTTCGCGGTTCTTATCCGAAAGACGTTGTAGTACAACGAAACCGTGCACGTGCAATTGGACTCGGGAATACGTCTCGACGGCGTCCTCCAGGGAGAACCCCGCCTCGACGAGGCTGGCGATGACACGTTCCGTCTGCTGTCCGCCGAGTCGCGCCGCTTTTTCGCTGAGGGCCGACCTGATGAGGATCAGATCGCACAGGATGGGATTGCCGAGGAAGGTCTGTCGCATTGTCTGTGCGTGTTTGCGCAGCGTTTCGCGCCAGTCCTCGGCCTCGATGAAGGGTGTCTCGAACGCGTACTGCCGCAGCGCCCGGTCCGTCATGGCGTTGAGTAGCTCTTCCTTCTTGCGGAAGTACCAATAGATACTCGTGACGCCGACACCCAGATGCTTGCCCAGCAACGGCATGCTCAGGTTGTCGATCGAGATCTCTTCGGCGAGTTCGAACGCGCCCGCGACGATATCGTCGGGGTTGAGAGAGCCGCGTTCGCGTCTCGGGCGCTTCGTCGCGGTTCCCTGCTTCGCCATCTCGATCCCACTTTCTCGCTCGTGATGCCGGCAAGGCGTACCGCAGGTCCTGCCCGGACTATCCGGCCATAGAGCCTCCGCAGCGCGCATCTTTGCCGAAACTGACACCGTTGACGTTACCACAGGGTATTCTGTCGACCATTTTGTAATCGCCGCGGTGCGGCCTGGTGGCGCTTCCGCCGCTCCCGGAGGGCCGCCCTCACCGCCCGTCGGGCCGGGAGCCGAGCCATCGGGCGACTTCGGCGACTTCATGGAAGAACGGCCCTTCGGGGAGCGGGTCGTGCGCGGCGAACTCTCCGCTGAGCTGTTCGCCGGTCTCCGCGATTTCGACCGCCCACCACACTGTGCCGGTCCGGGTCGCGGCGACCGACGCGTACACCCTGCGCAGTGGACGGCGCTCATCCCACCCGCCCGTGGCACGCATCAGGTGCGTAGGCGCGGCAGCACCGGTGTCGGCGAATACCGCCCACGCAGTGGCCCGGAAAAGTGCCCCGTAGTATTCGCCGGGCTGTTCACCGGCGATGAGGCGGGCGGGCGGCACCAGCAGCGGCATCGTCTGCGTTTCGGGAAAGTCGACCGCCGCAAGTTCGAAATCGCCCACTCGGCTCTCGTCCTCGGGTGTACCGAACAACACCAGCAGGGGATCGGTGGTTCGGAAGAAATCGTCCGGGTCGAATGTCAGCTCGTTCACAAGTTGCCGGATCGTCACCGGGTCACCCTCGGGACTCCCGGTGGCGGTCGGTGTTTCCGGCTCGGCCGGCCCGGATCCTCGGACACCGGAGGGCGCGGCGGCGTCGCGAATCGAGTGGGCCTGGTGCAGGACCCGGCCCACCAGCTCTCCGGCGGGACGCGCACCGGTCGTGCCGGACGGCGCCCACCCGGTGAGCGTGTCGTCGCGGCCGTCGATCCGTGCTGCCCACCAGAGGTTCCCGTGCCGGTCGGCGACCAGGATGAACACACACGCGTGCAGATCATCGGTCGCGGGGTCGATGCTGTCGATTCCCGCGCGGTACAAGCCGCGGACCTGCTCGGCAGTGCATTTCACGTAACCGTCTGTGTGGTAATAGCAGGCCCACCAGTTCATCGTTTCGTTTTCGGGGCGCTGCGCGATCTCGCGGGCCAGGACACTCAGATCGGTCGGCGATCCGCTGTCGACGGGGGTGCCCGGCAGATGGACCTCCGGGTAGTCGGCGACGAGTCCGAACCGAGCGGTGTTCGCGGGAAACCACGACAGCAGTGCCTCGGTGAGGTTGGCGACGTGTTCGGTTGGTACTTCCGGTGGCAGAGCGTTCGTCACCGATCCGACCCTAGTATTCCGCGCCTACCGACGGCGAGGAGCTGATAAGACGGGAGTGGGTGGGCTGGTTCCCGCGTATGAACAGGGAAGAGGAATAGGAGTCCGGGCGCGGAACGTGGAAAGCCAACGCTGAGCGACTCGGTCGTGAGAAGTTCGCGCTGATCACCGGAGGCGGGACCGTGCTCGCGATCGGCGAATCGCCGACGGTGTGTCCTACGGTGACCGGTTCGGGGCCCAGGGTCTATTGCTCGTCGCGGGGCATCCGGTCTATGACGCCTGAATCGGGCAGCCCGACCCGGCGGCGAACAATTCCCAGAACCCCGTCAGCTACGTCGACCTGTCCGAAGAAGCCGAATTCGGTGGTGGAGGTTCCGGAGAGCCAGATGATGGTCTACCTGCCGGTCACCGAACAGGACACGCAGAGAATCGCCGATTACTGCCGACGCGAATGACCCCGCGCCGCTGCCGCATTCCTTTGGTCGTGTCGGCTGGTGTTCTGGATACCGGTATCCGCGGTGACTTCTGCCCAGCCGGAAGCGGTCATAGGTTCGACCGATGATCGATACCCTGCGCGCCTCCCGCGGCGAGCGCACGAGCGAGCCGGGCTCGGATGTGGCTCTGGGCGTGAATGCCGACAGCGGTTTGTCGTGAATATCGACAACGGTTTGCGGTCGCAGTGCTGTTCCTGTGCGTGAAAATGAACACCACCCGGCCGGTGTGTCGGCGGGTGGTGTCGGGTGTGTTGGGATCGGATGCCGAGGAATGGGGAGAAGGTCCGGGAAGCGAGCCGGGTGAATCTGCTGTCCGCCGGATGATGTAGCAACGGTTCCGTCGGATGAAATCACCGCTTCCCGGTGATGGCGACCCCGCTCTTTTCCGATAGCCTGCTCTCGGTCGGACAGACTGCCTCGGCGTCCGCGACCAAGGGGGTGGCCTGACAGTGATCTGTAGTCGAACCGGATCGTGGATCATCCGGGGGGCGGCGTGTCACATTTCATCGAGATACGTCTGCCAGAGCCACCTCCTTCGCCGGGGCGGTGTCGGCCAAACGGAAAGATCCCCGGGTGATGTCGGGAACCGTTTCGTGTGCCTGCCGACGTTCTCGAGCCTGGCTTTCTCTGCGATGGGCGCGGACCGTCGTTCAGCTCTGTTTGGCGGGTGTGCTGGCGTCGTCGCACGCAGCGGAAAGATCTGGCCGGCCGTCCCCGAAGGTGGAGACCAGCCATTGCTGCCCACCACCACCGGATGGCCGGGTCGAGATCGCGTAATGCCGCGGCCCACGGTCCAGCCGGCGTCGCCTGCCCAGGTGGACAGGCGGCGCCGGTGGCCAGAAAACCGATCGATCGGCGTCTCGGTTGCTACTGCCCTACGGCGGGCTCCAATTTGTAGGTGCCATAACCGTCTTCGACGCAGACAGCTTCCTTGCCGTAGAGCTGCCGGTAGCTGTCCTTGCCCGTGGTCATGCACTCCTGGTACGACATGCCGCCGCCCTGGGCGGGAGCGGTACCGGCGGTCCAGACAGCACCGGCCATTGCGCCGGTGACCAGGACGCTGATCGCGAAACCATAAGTGGTGCGTTTCATCACGTGAATCCTTTTCTCGGGTGCAGAAGGCATCACACGTGCCCTCCTCGTGTCGGCGAGAACTCCCACTACTTGGATGCGCGGTAACCCGATCTGGTTCCGCCGGAACCGAAATCAATCAAAATCATCGCGCCACCATGGGTCGTACCAGCCGCCGGGGCCGGGTGTAGCGGATGTTGCCGTCCACGTCGCGCCAGTGGTCGCCATCGCGTGTCCAGCCCACGTAGTCGCCGCCGTAGCGCGGTTCCAGCTTTTGGCGCAATTCGGGGTCGATATCGTCCGCCGAACCCGGGTCGGCGCGGTGGCCGCGCGGGCGTCGTGTTCGGCGTTGAACTGGTCGAAAATGGCGCGGTTTCGGGCCTGCTCTTCTTCGGACAGGGCCAAGCCCAGCTGCTTGGCCTCCTCGGCGGTGTAGAGGGTGATCCCGCCGACTTGCTTGGGCATGGTGTGGCCCGTCCGGGCCGGTGTATTCGCCGACCGGATGGCCGGTCTTGGAACGATCTGGAATTCCACGGCCTTGGACTCCGAGAACGCCGGATTCGTGCCAGCGGGCTTGTTCGAGGTCGCGGTATAGCCCTTCTCGGTAACCGGCCGGCCCGGCTGGTACTTTTCCAGTTCCTCGGGTGATAGATCTTTGTGCCGCACGAGCGGGCCCCGATGGGTCAGCCGCGGGAGTCCCGGGCGAGGTCCCACAGATACTCGAGGATCTGGTCGTCGATATCCGTCTCCGGTCCGCGGGTTCTGCCTTCCGTCCCGTGTACTTCGGTGTGCAGCTGCTCCATCCGGTGGTCGAGCTCTGCGGCCGTCGCGGCGGCGCTCGCCAGGTCGTCGATGAGGCGCTGGGGTACGTGCCCGTCGTATTTGTAGAAGATCTTGTGCTCGAGGCTCGCCCAGAAGTCCATGGCGATAGTGCGGACCTGGAGTTCGACGGTGACGTTCACCGGACCGGTGGACAGGAATACCGGGATCTCGAGGATAGCGTGCAGGCTCTTGTAGCCGTTCGGCTTCGGATGGGCGATGTAGTCCTTGACGGCGAGGACGCGGACGTCGTCCTGTGAGGTGAGCGCCTCGAGCACCTGGTACGTATCGGTGATGAAGCTGCAGGTGATCCGCACGCCCGCGATATCGGTCAGGTGTTCACGGAACGCGGGTAGCTCGGGGCGAATATTTTTCCGTATCGCCTTCTGCAGAATGCTCGTCGGTGATTTCACTCGGGAGGTGACATGTTCGATGGGGTTGTAGTGGTGCAGATGCAGGAATTCCTCACGCAGAATCGTGACCTTCGTGAGCAGTTCCTTCACAGCGAACTCGTATTCCATGACGAACCGGGTCATATCTTCCCGCATGTGGATCATGAAAGCGACCCTCGCCTCGTCGCCCGACCCGTGCCGGTCGGTTTCTCGTCTGTGCTCTTCCGCCGCCATCTCGACCTTTCGATGTCGTTCCGTCCCGGTAGGGATATCGGGCACAACCAGGCCTGTCCGCCTCGACCACGGTACGCGGCCGGATCGCACCCGTTGTCCGGCGGCCTCGCTACACCGAAGGCGGAGCAGCGGACATTTCGTGGGTCTTGCGCCATTCGCTGGGGCTGCATCCGTGGTGGTTGCGGAACCAGCGGGTGAAATTGCTGTGCGACGAGAAGGCGAGCATCTCGGCAACCTCGGTGAAGGTGTATCGACGGTTGGCTACCAGGCGACCGGCCAGCCCGGCCCGTACGCCGTCGAGGATCGAGCTGAAGGTTTCACCCTCCTGTGCGAGGTGCCGATGCACGGTCCGCCGGTCGATGCCCAGGCTCCGCGCGACCTGATCGGCCGAACACCGTCCGGTCGGCAGCAGCGTCTCGATCAGATCACGGACCCGGCTTGCAGTGGTCGGCTCCGGTATCGGCTCCGCCGTTCCCAGAAACCGCTGGGTATATGACCGGAGCAAGGGGTCGGATACGGCGTTGGCCGCATCGAGATCGGTTGTGTAGACGACGATTCCGTTGAATTCGCGGTCGAACCCGATATTGCTCCCGAAGATCCGATGGTGGGTGTCGAGATTGCGGGGAGCGGAATGTGTGAAATCCACTTCGAGTGGGCGCCAGCCGGTTCCGAGGAAATCACGCAGGAGTGCGTGGAGAACTCCCACTCCGAGTTCGATTGCCTGGCGTGTCTCACCCGGTTCGCCGAGATCGATGGTCAAGCCGATCGTGCCGACGCCGTTACGCTCGGTCAGACGAGTGTGCAGGGCCTCGTTGTACATATTCTCGTGCCGGGAAAGAATTTTCAGCGCACTGCGCACATCGGGTTCTTCGCGGATGGCGAGGCTGAGCGGGCCGAGGCTCGATATCCGGCGCAGTTCGGCCAGTCTGAGTCCGAAATCTTCGTGGCCGGACTCACCGGCGGCGCGTTCCAGCAGGTCGGCGACCGCTACCGCGGGGACCCAGCGGTCCGGCAGGTTGAGGCCGGCCGGGTCCAGTCCGGCCGCGCGTACGAGCCGGGCCGGATCGAGCCCGAAGGATTGGCCGAGCGTGACGAAATTGTTCAGCGCGGCATAGCGCGCCAGCGGTTTTCTTCCCATACCCGTGTCCCTGAATGAATAACTTCCTGTCCCGTCAGGATAAGCATTCATTCGGAATCTCGCCTAACGTGGGTCACATCACAGCGAGCGCACAGGACCGGAAGGAGGGCGATATGGCTGGTGAGAGCACTCGGCACGCCCTTCCTGCGGGGGCTCGTATCCGGTAGCCCGCATGCCGTCGCAATCCGTGCGGTGACCATCCGGCGCGGCATCAGGTGTCTCCATCGGACGCCGCGCATGCCCGATCGCCCGGTGTCGCGAGTCGGTCGTGAACAAGAGATGCGGTCGTGAGAAGAGGAGAGTGTCGTGGCCGGAACTGTTCGAATGTATGAGACGGGTGGACCCGAGGTCCTCCGCTGGGAGGAGTACGAGGTGGGGCAGCCCGGTCCGGGCGAGGTCCGGATCCGGCACGAGGCGGTCGGGCTGAATTTCGCCGACACGTACTTCCGCAGCGGGCTGTATCCGTCCCCGCTGCCGGCGGGAATGGGGGTCGAGGCCGCGGGCGTGATCGAAGCGATCGGTGCCGGTGTGCCCGGGTTCCGGGTGGGTGACCGCGTCACCTATACCGGGAGCCCGCTCGGCGCGTACAGCACGGAAAGGGTGCTGCCGGCGCAGCATCTGATCGGTCTGCCTGATGCCATCCCCTTCGAAACCGCCGCGGCCATGACGATGCGCGGACTGACCACCGCCTATCTCCTACGGCGTATTCACCCGCTCCGGGCCGGTGACACGGTCTTGTTGCACGCCGCCGCGGGTGGGGTCGGCCTGATCTTCACCCAATGGGCGAAGGTGCTGGGCATCAACGTCATCGGGACGGTCTCGAGCGAGGAGAAGGCGGAGGTCGCCCGGGCGCACGGCTGCGACCATGTCGTGATCTACACCAGGGAGGACGTCGCGGCCCGGGTCCGTGAGATCACCGGGGGCGCTGGTGTGCCCGTGGTATTCGACAGCATCGGCGAGACCACCTACCACGCTTCGCTGAACTCCCTGGCCAAGCGCGGGCTGCTCGTCTGCTTCGGTACGGCCTCCGGGCCGGTGCCGCCGATCGACGCTGTGCAGCTGGCGGTGCACGGGTCGTTATTCGTGACCCGCCCGGCTCTCGCCGACTACATCGCCGACCCAGCCGAACGAGCCGAGTTGGCCGGTGAACTGTTCGGCCACGTCGCCGCGGGGCGGATCCGGGTCGAGGTCAACCAGCGCTACGCCCTCGCCGACGCGGTCGGCGCGCATCGCGACCTCGAAACCGGCCGCAGCATCGGCTCATCCGTTTTCACACTCTGAACTGGTGCGGAGCACCGGTGTCCGGATCACACCGTACGGAGGACGATCATGACAACCAATGCCGGGCCCCGGCCGATCACGGATCGGCGGATCAGGGTGCTGCCGTTGACCCGGTCGATCGGCGCCGAACTTCCCGATATCGACCTGGCCGAGGTCGCACGGGACGACGCGCTGTTCGACGAATTGCGGGCGCTACTGCTCGAATACAAAGTGCTGTTCGCCCGGAACCAAGACATCGGCCGTTCCGAACATATCGCGCTGGCACGGCGATTCGGTGACCTGGAGGATCATCCGGTGGCGGGCAGCGATCCCGGACATCCCGGCCTGGTCCGTATCTACAAGGACCTCGACAGCCCGCCGGAACACTACGAGAACGCCTATCACTGCGACGCCACCTGGCGGTTGAATCCACCGATGGGGTGCGTGCTGCGCTGCGTGGAGACACCGCCCGTCGGCGGCGACACGATCTGGGTGGATATGGCCGAGGCCTACCGTCGGCTGCCGGACCAGGTGAAGGCGCGGATCCAGGGTTTGACCGCGCGGCACAGTATCGAGGCGAGTTTCGGCGCTGCGATGCCGGTCGAACAGCGGCACGCCCTGCGCGAACGTTTCCCCGATGCCGAACATCCGGTGGTGCGAACCCACCCGGAAACGGGCGAGAAGATCCTGTTCGTCAACTCGTTCGCCACCCATCTGACGAATTTCCACACGCCGGAGAATGTTCGATTCGGTGCCGATTACGCTCCCGGCGCCGCGGAACTCCTGCACTACCTCATGCGTCAGGCGAGCATTCCCGAATACCAGGTGCGGTGGCGGTGGACTGCGAACAGTTTCGCGATCTGGGACAACCGCTCGACGCAGCACTATGCCGTACAGGACTACTGGCCCGCTGTCCGCAAGATGGAGCGCGCCGGGATCATCGGCGACCTCCCGTACTGACCACCGATCATCTGTCACCTATTTCTCATCGGAGGATTTCCATGTATTTCCACGACGACGCGCTGTTCCCGGAAAACCAGGAAAAGCTGGTCATCACGGTCGCGCCCTACGGGCCGGAATGGGAGCCGGGCGATTTCCGGGAAGATCTCCCGCTGACCATGGACGAACACGTACAGCAGGCCGTCGATTGCTATGAGGCCGGCGCCACCGTACTGCATATCCACGTCCGCGAACTCGACGGCAAGGGGTCCAAGCGGCTGTCGAAGTTCAACGAACTCCTCGGCCGGCTGCGTGAGGCAGTCCCGGATATGATCCTGCAGGTCGGTGGCTCGATTTCGTTCGCACCGGAAGGATCCGGCGCCGACGCCGTATGGCTGTCCGACGACACGCGGCATATGCTCGCCGAGCTGGATCCGAAACCGGACCAGGTGACGATCGCGATCAACACCAATCAGATGAATATCGTCGAATTGATGACCGACGACGATATCGCCGGCACATCCTTCACGCGGCCCGACGTGTACGAGGCGTACCGGGAGATGCACGTTCCCGCCGGTCCCGGCTGGGTGGCGGAGCATCTGAAAAGGCTGCAGGCCAAGGGAATCCAGCCGCATTTCCAACTCGCCAACATCGCGCAGTTCGAGACCGTCGAACGGTTGATCCGCCGAGGCGTGTACACCGGACCGCTCATGCTGACCTGGGTGGGGATCGGCGGTGGCTTCGACGGGCCGAATCCCTACAACATGATGGAGTTCATCCGCCGGGTGCCCGACGGCGCGGTGCTCACGCTGGAGACTCTCATGCGCAGCGTCCTGCCGGTCAACACGATGGCCATTGCCCTGGGATTGCATGCCCGCTGCGGGAACGAGGACACGCTCTGGGGTCGTAAAGGGCAGAAGATGACCTCGGTCCAGCAGGTCGGGCAACTGGTGCGCATCGCCGGTGAGCTGGGCCGCGAGGTCGCCACGGGCAAGGAAGCCCGCGAGATCTACAAACTGGGCGAACGCTACAGCGGCGCCGAGGAGACCCTGGCCAAGATCGGATTCGCGCCCAACCGGAAGCCCGGCCAGGTCGGATTCACCCAGCACGCCTGACCGTCCGCCCCGGTGGACGCCCGATATCACCACGGGCACGAGCCGCGAGGCCTGTGCCCGTTCCTTTCCACACCCGGCCGGGCCGTTCTTCGTCTGCGCCGGATCAGCAGGAGCACCGATGGAGTTGCACACCACCGCCGCCGGGCCGGCGGATCACGATACCGCCGTCCCGGTCCGGGCGCTCACCGGCTCACCACCGGGCCGCCGCAGGATCTATCCCTGGGTGGTGTTCGCGCTGGCCTTCGGACTGCTGCTGGCCGACTACATGTCCAGGCAGGTCCTCAGCGCGATCTTCCCGTTCCTGAAAACCGAATGGCTGCTGTCGGATTCGCAACTGGCTTCGCTCACCAGCGTTGTCGCTCTGATGGTCGGGCTGCTCACGTTGCCACTGTCGATGGTGGCCGACCGGTGGGGGCGGACCCGCAGCCTGGTACTCATGGCGGTGCTGTGGAGTGCGGCGACACTGTTGTGCGCGGTCGCGGTGAGCTACGAGCAGATGCTGGGCGCACGATTCCTGGTCGGGGTGGGGGAGGCCGCCTACGGCAGTGTCGGTATCGCGGTGGTGCTCAGTGTGTTCGCGCCGCGTGTACATGCCGCCCTCGGCGGCGCGTTCATGGCCGGTGGATCCTTCGGATCCGTGCTCGGCGTCGCGCTCGGTGGGGTGATCGCGGTGCAACTCGGCTGGCGCTGGTCGTTCGCCACCATGGCCGTGTTCGGGTTGATCCTCGCGCTGCTGTTCCGGGTCGTGGTGACCGAGGCGAAACTGGACCGCTACGCCACGGATCCGGTATCCGGCGGTCCGTCCGGCGTGGATACGACGCGGGCGCCGGTGTCCACGTTGTTCACCAACCCCGCGGTGCTGTGCGCGTACATCGGCAGCGGTCTGCAGATATTCACCGCGGCGGTGCTGCTGTCGTGGATGCCGAGCTTCTTCAACCGTCACTACGACCTCGCACCGGACAAGGCGGGACTCGTCGCGTCGGTTGTCGTCCTTTTCGTCGGTGCGGGCATGGTCGGCTGCGGGTTCCTCACCGATCGCGTCGGTCGCGCCGATATGTCACGTAAATGGACCACGGCGATCGTGTTCTGCCTGACCTCACTGCTCTGCCTGACCATCGGGTTCGGCCTCGGTACCGGTCCCGCGCAGTTGATCCTGATCGGTATCGGAGCCTTCTTCTCCGGTGGTTCGTCGGGCCCGACCGCCGCCATGGTCGCGAACCTCACGCACCCGTCGGTGCGGGCGTCGGCGTTCGGCACCCTCACCCTGGCGAACAGTCTGCTCGGACTCGCACTCGGCCCTTTCGTCGTGGGTGTACTCGCCGACCATATCGGGCTGACCGCGGCCCTGCGCCTGGCTCCGCTGCCGTACCTGCTCGCCATCGCCGCATTCGTCGTCGGTAAACGCGTCTACCCCGCCGGACTCCGCCGGCTCGCCGCGCTGGAACCGACCGGCCCTCGATAACACCCGAGAGGACATCGAATTCCATGAACGACACCGCCGACCCGACGATCGTGATCGTCCCGGGACTCCGCGACCACGTGGCCGACCACTGGCAGACGCTGCTGGCGGAATGCCTTCCGAACGTGCGGACGGTACCGCCGCTCGAGCACGGCACGCTCTCGCTGACCGCGCGGATCGCCGCCCTGGACGCGGTGCTCGACGAGATCACCGGCCCGGTGTACCTGGTCGCGCACAGCGCGGGCGTGCTGATCACCGTGCACTGGGCGCAGTCCGCGACGCGGCCGGTGCGCGCGGCGCTGCTCGCCACCCCACCGGACCTCGAATCCGCACTACCTGCCGGGTACCCGTCATCGGAGGAACTCGGCACCAACGGCTGGCTGCCGACCCCGCGGCGCCGGTTGCCCTTTCCCAGCGTCGTCGCCGCATCCACGAATGATCCGCTGGCGTCCTACCGGTGCGTTTCCGGTATGGCGGAGGCATGGGGCGCACGTCTGGTCGATATCGGCGAGGTCGGACATCTCAATCCGGCCGCCGGGTACGGGCCGTGGCCGCGCGGTGAGCGGCTCCTCGCCGAACTGATGGACACCCGGACACAGACGGTGGGGGAGAGCCCGCGGTGAGCGGGTCGTCACCGCGCACTCAGAGAACCTGGCGCAGGAATTGCCGGGTTCTGGGGTTCTGCGGGTTGCCGAAGAATTGATCCGGCTCCGCGTCCTCGACGATTTTTCCGTCACTCATGAAGACGATTCGGTCGGCCGCGGCCTTGGCGAAGCCCATCTCGTGACTGACCACGACCATGGTCATTCCCTCTTCACGGAGGCGGACCATCACGTCCAGGACCTCTTTGACCATTTCCGGGTCGAGTGCCGAGGTGGGCTCGTCGAACAGCATGACCTTCGGTTTCATGGCGAGAGCGCGGGCGATGGCCACCCGTTGCTGTTGCCCGCCCGACAACTGCGCGGGGTAGTTGCCGGTCTTGTCTCCCAAGCCGACCATGTCGAGCAGTTCCCGGGCCTGCCGGCGAGCGAGGTCCTTCGTGACCCCCAGGACGTGCCGAGGTCCCGAGGCGACGTTGTCCAGGGCGGTCATCATGGGGAACAGATTGAAGCTCTGGAACACCATTCCGGTGTGATGGCGCTGTTTCGCGAGTTGGGTTTCGGACAGCGGGCGGCGCCGATCGTCGTCGGCGAATCCGATCATTTCACCGCATACCCGCACCGTGCCCGAATCGATGGTTTCGAGGCAGTTCAGAGTCCGCAGCAATGTGCTCTTACCGCTGCCGGACGGCCCCAGGAGGAGCACCACTTCTCCGGCGCCCACGGCGAAGTCGATTCCGTCGAGCACGACGAGATCGTTGTACGCCTTCGTCATATTCCGGACTTCGACCATCATCGGAGCCTTCTCCGCGATATCGGTCATCGGTTCACCGCCTCTGCCTCCAGTGCACTCTCGTCGGGAATCTTCGATTCCCCGGTGCTCTTATGTCTGTAATTGCGGTCGTAGCCGCGGCCGACGCGGGCTTCGAGCATCCGCTGGATCAATCCCCACAGCGTGGTCAGCACCAGGAAGTACAGCGCGGCCGCGCACAGTCCCTCGAGTACTCGGAAATTGACCTGGACCAGGAACTGTGTTCGCCGGAGAAGTTCCTGAACCGAGATCACCGATACCAGTGTCGTCGTTTTCAGGAGGCCGTTGAAGCTGTTTCCGAGCGGCGGAATCATCACCCGCAGCGCCTGGGGGAGGACGACGACCCGGAACACCTTCGCCGGGGACATTCCGAGCGCCCGCGCGGCCTCGGTCTGTCCCGCGGGGACGGACAAGATCCCCGAGCGCACGATCTCGGAGAGGTAGGCGGCCTCGTTGAGAACCAGTCCGAGAAGTGCGGCCTGGATGACACCGAGTTTGATTCCGACCTGCGGCAGTCCGGTGTAGATGATCACGAGCTGGACCAGCAGCGGGGTGCCCCGCATCAGCCACACATAGAACCCGGACACCGCCCGCAGCGGTACCAGCCGCGATGACCGTGCCGCGGCGACCACCACCGCGAGGACCAGCCCGAGGATCATGCTCACGACCGTGAGCCAGATCGTGACCCACGCGCCTTCCAGTAATTGCCGGCTCGTCAGGATGGAGAAGAACGCGTCCCAAGACCACATGGAGATGCCTTTCGGATAGGGCGGCGGATCAGTTGGTCAGCGGGCCCGTACTCACGGCGATATCGCCCTCGTAGCCGGTGACGCCGTATTCGCCGAACAGCTCCGGGAGGTAGCCGTCGGCGCGCATCTCGGCCAGAACCCGGGCCACCTCGGCAGCCGCCTTACTACCCTTGGCGAAGCCCATGGCCAACGGTGCCTCGTTGATACCGCCGACCGCCGTCTCGAAGCGGCCGTCCTTCTGATAGAAGGACGTCACCGACTCCACGATCGACGTTCCGTCGATCTGGCCGGCGGACAATGCCTGGTAGGCGTCGGCGTTCGTTTTGAAGGTCTGGACATTCAGGGCCGGTTTGCCGTCGGCGGCGAACTGCGCGGCGAGCTCGGTGAGCGTATCGAACTCGTACCCGGGCGCCTCGACGCCGATCGTCTTGCCCGCGAGGTCCTCGACGCGGGAGATCGATTCCGGGTTGCCCGCGGGCACCGAGATGGATACCGCCTGCACCTCGTAGGGCACGAGATCGATCGTCTCCGCACGTGCCGGTGTGTAGAACATCCCGGTATCGATCATGTCCCACCGGCCGCTCTGAACGCCCGGGATCTGCGCGTCGAACTCGATGTTGACGAACTTCGGCGCGAGGCACAGGCGCTTGGCGATCTCCTTACCGAGATCGACCCGCATGCCGATGACCTCGCCGTCGGCGTCGACGTATTGCATGGGCGGCAACGTCGCGTTGGTCGCCATGGTCAGCGCACCCTCCTGCGCGAGGTCGGCCGCGCCGAGCGTCGGCGAACAATCCGTCGGGGCGGCGACCTCCTCCGACGAACTGCATCCGGTGACGGCGGCGGCAACGACGATCGCTGCCGCGAATCCGATGATCTTGCGCATTGACGAGCCTTTCGAGATGAACTGCACCGCAACCGAGTTGCGGGGAAAGTCGAAATCAATCCGGGGAATCGATGGGATCGATTGCATAAAGAGTGACAAAACATAGGAGGACCGTCAATGTGGTTAACGCATCCGGCATCGACGTCATCAACTGTTAACGAGGCGGCGGATCGGTCGAGGAGTTCGTGTGGTCGCCGTCATGGGCGCGGCAGGACGCGCGTTCGATCAGGCGCGCACCGATCCGGTAGGTCCGGCCGTCCGGTTCGGCCGCGTCGTTGACCTGCTGGAAGAGCAGGTCCATCGCGACGTTCGCCAGCTGGGCGGCGCCGTTGTCCACCACCGTGATCGCCGGCTGCCACATCGCCAGCCACGGCATGTCCTCATGGCAGACCAGGGACAGTTCACCGGGTACCGAGACGCCACGGCCGGAGAGGGTGGGCAGGATTCCGAACACGGCCTCGTGGTTGGCCGCGTACAGCGCGGTCATCGGTGCGGGCCCGTCCAACAGCGAGTTCACCGCCGCGGCGCCGAACTCGGTGGTGAAGGGTCCCTTGCGTACGAGGTCGTGATCGACCTCGATCCCGGCCTCGGCCAGCGCGAGCCGGTACCCCTCGAATCGCTCCCGGCCCGAGGTCGCGTCGGCGGTGCCGCCGATATAGCCGATACGGCGATGTCCCAGCTCCAGCAGATGTGTGGTCGCATCGCGGGCCCCGTCGAGGTCGTCGGCGAGCACGGTGGAGGCCTTGCTGCCCTGTACGGATCTGATGAGGTTGACCACCGCGCGCCCCTGTGACAACAAGGCGTTCGACGCGGTCGCGCTGCGGCCGCTCCCGATGATGATCGTGCCGTCCACCCCGTGCTCGCCGAGCATCGCCAGCACGTCGTTCTCCCGGCCGGGGTCCGCGTCGGTGATGCAGAGGATGACCTGGAAACCACTGGTCGAAGCCCTTTTCTGGACCACTTCCGCGACTGTGTGGAACGTCGCGTTGAGCAGATTGTTCATCACCAGCCCGATCAGATGCGATCTGTTCGACCGCAGCGCACTCGCGGCGCGGTTGGGCCGGTATCCGAGTGTGCGGGCCGCGTGTTCCACCGCGGCCCGGGTCTCGGCCGAGATCAGGCGGGAACCGCTCAGCGCCCGCGACGCGGTGCTGCGCGATACGCCCGCGGCCTCCGCCACATCGATCAAAGTGACCGCCATCGAACCCTCTTGTCTCCATTCCGTGTCCGGACTTCCGCCATTCGACACCGCCGGCGTTACAAGCACGTTTCCGGCTTGACGGCGGTGGCCGTCTGGCGGCAGTCTATGCAATCGATCCCATCATGGTCGGCAAAATGACCATCTCCGGTGGAATTTCGCTCGAAAGGCATCACCACATGAATCGCGACGACGTCTCGTGGTCCGGATATTGGCCCGCGGCCCCCACCCCGTTCACCCCGTCGGGCGCCCTCGACACGGCGGCACTCGGGTCGCTGATGAACCTGTACGCGGATATGGGTGTCAACGGTGTCCTCGTCAACGGCAGCACCGGTGAATGGTTCAGCCAGACCGACGACGAGCGCCGGACTGTGACCGAGGTGGCAGTGGAGGCCGTCGCGGGTCGATTCCCTGTGGTCGTCGGAATCAGCGCGTACACCGCCCGGCAATCGTCGGCCTTGGCGGTGCACGCGTCCGCGGCCGGCGCCGACGGTGTGCTCGCGACCCCGCCTCCGTATGTCCACACCTCACCCGAGGAGACGCTGCAATTCTTCCGAACCGTCTCCTCGGCGACGGCCCTACCGTTCATGGTCTACAACTGGCCGCGCGGGGTCTCCGTCGATATCGGTACCAGCCCGGGTCTGTTCTCCCGCTTGGCCGACCTCGACAATGTGGTCGCGATCAAGGACAGCACCGGAAACTGGCTGTCGATGCTCGACACCGTGGAAGCGGTGGCGGGCAGGGTCCGGGTTTTCGGCAGCTTCCTGCACCGGCGCGGACTCGCCACGCTGCTCGAACTGGGTGGTGACGGCAATATCGACGGCGGCGGCGTGGGCGCGCCGTTCGCCGTACCGTTCTATCGCGCGGTGGCGGCAGGTGACGCCGAATCGGCCCGCGTCTGGGCCGACAGGTACCGTGCGCTGTCCGGGCGTCTGATCAACGGCGACTACAGCGGCGTGTTCGCCTCACCCATTCCGCAGCTGAAAGCCGTGATGAACCTGCTGGGTCAGCCGGGCGGCGCGGTGCGTGATCCCCTGCTGCCGGTCACGGACGCGACGACCCTGGCGGCACTTCAGGAGATCATCGACGAATCCGGTATCGCCGAAGCGTCGGCACAGATCCTGGGAGCCGGCAGTGCGCACTGAGGTCGACGCGCTCGTCGTCGGAGCCGGAATAGTCGGCGCCGCCACCGCATTGGCACTCACCCGTGCCGGGTCGCGGGTCGCGGTACTGGATCGTGGAATACCGAACAGCGCCGGTTCGGGTACCACCGCGGGAAACCTGCACATCCAGACCATCCACGCGCGCCGGCCCGGCCAGGGGATCGCGGTCGATGTCGAACGCCTGCTTCCCCTGCAGAAGGCCACCAGCGGATTGTGGGACGCACTGGCGGGATCCGTACCCGATCTCGGTCTCGTGCGCTGTGGCGGATTCATGGTCGCCGAGACAGCGGATCAGGTGGACCGGCTGCGGATGAAACACGAGTGGGAACGTGCCGCCGGGATTCCGACCGAGCTCCTGACCGGAGACGAGGCGCGTCGTGCGCTGCCGCTGCTGGGCCCGGCGATCGAAGGCGCCACCTGGTGTCCGTGGGACGGTTTCGCCGAACCCGATATGGCGGGTCCGGCGCTGCTGCGACAGGCGGAAGCCGAAGGCGCGGGAGTGTATTCGAACACGCCCGTGACGGCACTGCGCCGGACGGGTGACAGCTGGGAGGCCGATACGCCCGCCGGGATATGGCACAGCCCGGTCGTGATCGATGCCGCCGGTCCGTGGATGGCCGATATCGCCGCGCTGGCCGGGGTGCGGCTCCAGCTGACACCGACCGCACTGCAGATGCATTCCCTCGCTGCCGCCCCGAACACCCTCGACGTGCTGGTGCAGCATGTCGGCGAGGGGATGTCGATCAAACAGGACCGCCGCGACCGGCTCGTGCTCGGCGGCGGATGGCCCGCCGGACCGTTCCACACCAGCGAACCCGCCCCCGTTCTGGAGAACAGCACCAGCGGCAACCTCGCCCAGGTGGCGCGGCTGCTCCCGAAGCTGTCCGGTGCGCACCTGCTGGAGGCGTGGACCGGGCCCGTCGTCACGACACCCGACGAGATGCCGGTCATCGGCGAACTCGACGGCGCCCCCGGCCTCTTCGTGGCGGGTGGTACGTACTCGTTCACCTTCGCGCCGCTGTGGGCGGAACTGCTCACGGCGCTCGTGCTCGGAAAAGAACCCGAGCTCGACGTGTCGGCGTTCTCCCCCTCCCGGCTCGCTCAGTTCCCGACGCAGTAAAGGACGTATCTCATGGATCGGGTCACAATGTTCGTCAACGGGCAGGCGATGTCCGGCGGAACTCTCAACGACGCCTTGAACGACGCACGGTTTCTCGGAAAGGTCCGCACCGCTCCCAAATACCGGTTCTATTCCGTCCGTGACGAGTTCCCGGGCCTGCATCCCGTCGCGGAGGGCGGATTCGTGGTACCCGGTGAACTGTACGAGGTCGACTACGACGTGCTCCGCGAGAAACTGCTGCCCCGCGAACCGGCCGAACTCGAACTCGGTGTCATCGAACTGGAAGACGGGAGCGGATCGCTGTCCATGCGGATGCGTGCGGGCGCACTCGGCGCAGCCGGTGTCACCGATATCAGCGACCGTGGTGGCTGGCTGGCATACCTGGAGGAAACGCGATGAAGGTTGTGCGCGGCGGCACTGTCGTGGAATCGAATTGGTCGGCACCGGCCGACCTCGTGATCGACGACGGCAAGGTACAGGCCGTGGTCGCCCCCGGAACGCCGGTCGGCGAATCGGCCGAGATCGTCGACGCCACCGGAAAACTCGTCCTGCCCGGTGGGGTGGATCCGCACTGCCACGTAGGTTTCACCTCGGGCGAATTCACCTCGCTGGACTCCTACCTCGAATGCACCACGGCCGCGGTCTTCGGCGGGACCACCACGATCGTCGACTTCGCCATTCCACGCCCGGGCCAGCGGCCGCTCGACGCGGCGGTGGCGCAGCGCGCCAAAGCGGCCGAGGGGCTGTGTGATTCGGCGCTGCACGCATGTGTCGTCGAATGGGACGACACCACGGCGGAGCAACTGGCGATCATGGCCGGCGCCGGTATTCGCACGGTGAAGATGTTCACCACCTATGCCGGCGAGACCATGGCGAACGAACACACCATCCTGAACACCATGCAGACCACGCGTGATCTCGGCGGGATGGTCATCATCCACTGCGAATCCGATGCCATCGTCGCCGACGCGCAGAACTGCGCGGCGGCGACAGCAGGTGTCGACGCCTCCCGAATGCCGAGCACGCGGCCGGAACTGGCCGAAACCGCATCCGTCGCGGCGATCCTCGCGATCGCGGAATCGCAGGGCGCACCGGTCTATTTCGTCCATCAATCCAGCGCGGCCGCGGTCGAACTGGTGGTCGACGCCCGCACCCGCGGGCTGATCGCGTTCACCGAGGCCGTCGCACACCATCTCACCCTCGACGCCACCGAATACGCCGGCCCGGAACCGGAACGTTTCGTCTGCTGCCCGCCGCTGCGTCCGGCCGATACCGTCGCCGGTCTCGGCCGCCAGCTGTTCACCGGCAACATCACCACCATCGGGTCCGATCACTGCTGCTACGACACCGCGCAGAAGCGGTCACACCGGCACGACGTGCGGCATATGCCCAACGGGCTGCCGGGCGTCGAAACGCGGCTCCCGGTCGTCTTCTCCCACTACGTCGACGGTCTGGGCCTGGCGCCCAGCAGATTCGTGGAGCTGACCGCGACCAATCCCGCTCGCACCAACGGTCTCTATCCCCGGAAGGGTTCCCTGATGCCCGGAGCCGACGCGGATATCGCGATCTGGGACCCGGCGCTCGAGTGGACGGTCACCACGGGCGAACTGCATATGGCCACCGACTACACCCCGTACGAGGGCCGGCGTCTCCGGGGCAAGCCGGTCACCGTCCTGGTAGGTGGGGTGGTTGTGGTCGACGACGGGCGGCTGGTCGATGCGACGCCACGTGGCCGGCACCTGGAGGCAGAGCCCCTGGACTTCAGCGGTGCCTTTCATATGTGAACGAGTCATATCGTGAACGGGCCCGAGGCGCCGGTACCTCTGTCATGGGATGACCGGGGATCTCGTCGGCGTCCGCCGAGCACCGGACCCGTCGTGGTCCGGAGGGCCGGGCTCGGCCGGCCTCGTGCTCGGCGCTACGGTCGAATCCGTGCATGCCGTCGGCAGGCCCGGGCCGCGCGGCGGCGATCATCCGACCCGGTAGGGAGGCATGCCGAATGCGAACCGATATCGATCCCGATGAGCTGGGCTACGGCGGCTTCTACAAGGTCTTGACCAGTGTCGTCGTCCCCCGGCCGATCGCGTGGGTATCGACCCGGTCCGCGGCCGGTGTCGACAACCTCGCCCCGCATTCGTTCTTCACCGTCTCCTGCGTGTCGCCGCCCATGGTGCAGTTCACGTCGGTGGGGAAGAAGGATTCGCTGCGTAACGTGCTCGAGACCGGTGAATTCGTCGTCTGCCTGGCCACCGAGTCGATGTTCGAGCAGGTCAACGCCACCGGGACGAACTTTCCCGCCGAACTTTCGGAGTTCACCGAAGTCGGGCTCACGCCCGAGCCCAGCGCGACGGTGGCGCCGCCGCGGGTCGCGCAATCACCTGTCGCACTGGAATGCTCGCTCGAGCAGGCTCTCGAGCTCGGGGATTCGACCGTGGTGATCGGCCGGGTGCGGCACGCGGCGATCGATATCGATGTCGTGCGTACCGATCCGCGTGGCAACAGCCTCCCCGCGGTCGACCTGCTGCGTCCGCTCGCTCGTCTGGGACGTAACGAATGGTCGACGATCGGGGAGGTGCGCGATATCGCCCGCATCCCCTACGAGCAGTGGCCGGGCGGTTTCCGGGGCGAGGACCGAGGGTCGGGATCCGTGCTCGGGCTGCCGTAAGGGCACCCGGCGGTCTCGGCCGGGCATCGGTTGCCCCGAGTTGACCGGAATGGCCGACGGTCGTCATCGACCGACCCCGTCCTCTGGCCGTAAAACCTGCCGACGCGGCCTGGGGTCTGTCGGTGGTGAACTTGCGCAGGACCTCATTGGGTCATATCTATGCAGGTAGTCACCGATTTTACGGGGTAGTCCGAGTCTTTTCGACACTTCGGCTTCGGTGGATGTTCAACTTTTCGAGCATTCTCCCGACACTTTCATCTAGATGAATAGTGGTGTGACCACATCAGCTCCACGCCGAAGGCTACCCATCGGCAACTTCTACAACTTGCGTGATATCGGCGATTACCAGACGGCAGACGGCACCCGGACCGGTTGGGGTCGTCTCTTCCGTTCGGACGCAACCCGGTTCACCGATAGCGCCGATCTCGCCGCGCTGGGCCTGCGCACCGTGATCGACCTACGCGACGACGCCGAGGTGACGGTCCTGCCCACCGGTCTCGACGCACTCGTCCCGGCCGTGCTCCGTCGTCCGCTGGACCCACGCTCACTGCTGTCCGGCGTGCGCGACGACGCGCCGGACCCGCTCGGCGACCTCTATGTGGCGCTCATCCGGGAGCGAGGCGCCGAACTGGCGGCGATCGTCGCCGATCTGGCCCGGCCGGGCGCGTTACCCGCTCTTGTCCACTGCGCCGCGGGTAAGGACCGCACGGGCGTGGTGATCGCCCTCGTGCTCTCCGCCATCGGCGTGGCGGATGACCTCGTCGCCACCGACTACGCGCTGACCGCCGACTATCTGACCGCCGATTTCTTCGCCGCGATCCCGGCGGAATCGGGCGCCGCGGACCCCACCGACGAGGTGCTGCGCGGCGCCCGCCCCGAATCCATGACAGCGATGCTGCGCGTACTCGCCGCCGAGTACGGCGGCGCCCGCACCTACCTCACCGGCCACGGCGTGCCGGGTGAGGCGATCGACCGGCTCCGTACCGCCCTCACCCACTGAAATCCCCGGAGGAATCCATGAAGATCGTGCAGATTTCCGATACCCACCTGACCGCGTCCGGCGGTCCCACCACCGACGCCTTCCGGCTCCTCGCGCGGCATCTCGACGAGGTGGTCCGGCCCGATCTGGTCGTGCATTCCGGCGATATCCAGGTCCTCGACCCGGACGACGCCGCCGATCGCGCCCGCTCGCGCGAATTGCTGGACCTGATCAGCGCACCGCTGCTGGTGGTTCCGGGCAACCACGATGTCGGCATGCCCGGCCTGGACGCCTGGGCCGGTATCAGCGTGACCGGCGAGCGGGTGGCCGCGCACGAAGCGGCATTCGGTCCGGGCCACTGGCGCCACGACACCGGCGAGGCGACCCTGCTCGGGATCAACAGTGAACTGCTGGGGTCCGGGCTGCAGCGCGAAGCCGACCAGTGGCGCTGGCTCGAAGAGACCCGCACGGATCTGCCGGCGGGCCGCCCGGTGCTGCTGTTCCTGCACAAGCCGCTGTGGGCGGTCACCGACGAGCCGGTCGACCACCAGGTCGACATCGGGCCGGTGGCCCGTGACCGGCTGCTCGGCCTGCTGGAACGGATCGACCTGCGGGCTGTGGGCTGCGGTCACCTGCACCGCTACCGCCAGGTGCAGCGGGGCAAGGCGATCGAGGTGTGGGCGCCGGCCACCGCGTTCCTCGCCCCCGGCGAGGACGATCTTCCCGAAGGCCACCAGGAACTGGGCTACGTCGAGTACACCGTCGCCGACGGCGAGGTGAGCGCCGAATTCCGCCTCGTACCGGGTATGCCGCAACTCACCACCGATGACGTCCCCGAGATCGCCCGGGCGATCGAAGCCATGACGGCCGCGGTCTGATGGCCGCCATCGAACTCGACGGAATCGTCCGCCGTTTCGGCGATACCACTGCTGTCGCCGAGGTCTCGCTGACCACCGAACGTAACGAATTCCTCGTGCTGCTCGGTCCCAGCGGTTGTGGCAAGACCACCCTGTTGCGCATGATCGCGGGACTGCTCGAACCCAGCGAGGGCCGGATCCTGGTCGACGGACAGGATGTCACCACGCTGCCGCCGCGGGAACGCGATCTGGCGATGGTCTTCCAGAACTACGCCCTGTACCCGCATCTGACCGTCGAGCGCAACCTCGGCTTCGGGCTGAGTGTGCGGAAAACCGGAAAGCAGGAGATCCGCCGGCGCGTCGAAGAGGTCGCGGAGCTGCTCGACCTCGGCCACCTGCTGCGGCGGCGGCCCAAGGAGCTCTCCGGCGGGCAGCGGCAGCGGGTGGCGCTGGGTCGCGCGATGGTGCGCGAACCGAGGGCCTTCCTCATGGACGAGCCCCTGTCCAACCTCGACGCGAAGTTGCGTGCCGGCACCCGGACCCGGCTCATCTCCCTGCACCGCAGGTTGGATACGACCTTCGTCTACGTCACCCACGACCAGATCGATGCCATGACCATGGCCACCAAGGTCGCGGTGCTGAATCAGGGCCGGATCGAGCAGTTCGGCACGCCGGTGGAAATCTACGACGAGCCCGCCTCGGCGTTCGTCGCGGGGTTCATGGGCGCGCCGCCCATGAACCTGCTGCCCGCCGAACTGGGCGCCGGATACGACGACGAAGTCGTGGTGCGTGCTCCCGGTGTCGAGGTCGCGCTGCCGCTGCGCGCCGGCGCCGATCCCGGCATACGCGACGTGCTGCTGGGGGTACGCCCCGAGCATCTCGTCCCCGTACCCGCCGATCACGACGGACCGGTTCTGCGTGGCAGGGTCGATATCGTCGAAAACCTCGGGAACGAGGAGATCGCGCAGATCGAGATAGGGGACCTGCGGGTGAATGTCCGCGGCTCCCGGCCGATCCGTCTCGGGCCCGGGGATATCACCACGCTGGCCGTGCGCCCCGAACATATCCACCTCTTCGCGCGGCAGAGCGGCCGGCGGCTCAGCTGGGAGTCCGCACCGGTGCCCGCCCTCGTTTCCTGAAAGAGATTCCCCATGAGATTCTTTCGCGTGCTGCCCGTTCTGGCGGTCGCGTTCGCGGCCGTGCTGTCCGGCTGTGCCACCATCCCCACCACAGACAGCGCCGGCTCCGTCGCGGCCACCTCGATCATCCCCGAGCTGGCTCCGGACCAGCAGGTATCGATCCGCTGGGAGAGCTACAACCTCGCCAGCGCCGGGATCTTCGGCGATACCACCCGGAAGCTGGTCGCCGAGTTCGAGCGCCTGCACCCGAACATCCACGTCGAGGCGGTGCCGCCGCAGGGTTCGGCCAACGAGATCGCGCAGAGCGTGCAACGACAGGTCGTGGCGGGCAACCCGCCCGACGTCGCCCAGTTGACCTTCGCCGATCTCCGCTACACCGCAAGCGATCTCGGCGCCCGGCCGCTCGACGCCCTCGTCGGCCGCGACGAAGTGCAGCGACTGCTCACCGGCGGGCCGCACCCCTACGCACCCCGGGCCGCCGTACTCGGCGATGTCGACGGCACCACGTACGGCATTCCCTACGTTTTCTCCACCCCGATGCTGTTCATCAACGAGGATCTGTTCCGCAGGGCCGGGCTCGATCCCGCCGACCCCCCGAAGACCTGGGACGAAGTCGCCGCGGCCGCCGCGGCCATCGCAAAAGTGCCCGGTACCAGCGGCGGCGCCTATCTCAGCTGCCTCGACGCCGCCTCGGGTGGTGACTGGTGCCTCACCGGTATCGTCCGCTCCGCGGGTGGGCGGCTGCTCTCGGAGGACGGGAAGACCCTCGGCTGGGCCGATCCCGCATCGGTCGCGGCGTTCGACGGGATGCAGAAGATCGCCCAGGCCGGTCCGAAGGCCCTGCCGAACCTCAGCGGTTCCGACGCGCAGGACGCCTTCCTGCGCGGCGACCTCGGTATGTTGCTGACCTCGGCCGCCCTCCAGAATGCGATTCTCCAGTCCTCCGCGGGCAAATGGCAGGCGGCGGCCGCCCCGATGCCGGGGTTCGGCACCACTCCCGCGGTACCCACCAACTCCGGTTCCGCGTTGTTCGTCCTGACCGGCGACCCCGCGAAACAGCGGGCCGCCTGGGAACTGATCAAGTTTCTGACCAGTGCAGAGAGCGAGACCACGATCACTTCGAATATCGGATACGTGCCGTTGCGTGCCTCCCTGATCGACGACCCCGCCTACCTCCGGTCCTTCGCCGACGCCCATCCCGGCTTCGTCCGGCCCAATGTCGCCCAACTCGACCGGCTCGAACCCTGGGTCTCCTATCCCGGACCGAGCTACCAGCAGATCCGCACGCTGCTGAGCAAGGCCACCGAAGAGATCGTGTTCCGCGGGGCCGATCCACAGGCCACCCTGTCCGCAGCGCAGACCGGCGCCCAAACCCTCATGCCGAAATGACGGAAGTTCTCGACCGGCCGGCCCCGGCCCCCGGGCGCTTCGTGGAATCGGCGCCGCCGGTGCCGCGGAGCACCCCGCGGCCGGTCGCCCGCCGGCCGCTGATACGTCGGCTCGCGGGCGGCTCGGCGCCCTACCTCTACCTGGTTCCGGCCCTGGCCGGGCTGGTGGTCTGGGTGTATTCCCCGCTCGTTCAGACCATTCAGCTGTCGTTCTACGACTGGAACCTGGTGCCCACCACACCGGCCCGTCCGGCGGGCTGGTCCAACTACGCCGAGGCGTTCGACCTCCCGCAGCTGGGCCGGGCCACGCTCAACACGCTGCTGTACCTCCTCGCGTTGCTGCCCTTCACCATTGTGATCCCGGTGCTGGTCGTACTGCTCTCACAACGGGTGCACGGCCGGGCCCGCGCCTTCTACCGGACCGCGATCTTCGCGCCCTACCTCATCGCCCCGATCGTCACCGCCATCGTGTGGCGCTGGCTGCTCGACCCGGGCGGCGGGCTGGTCAACCAGCTCCTCGGACTGTTCGGCGTCGCACCGATCTCGTTCCTGCGCGACCCGCAGTGGGCCATGTGGTCGATCGTGGTGATCGTCGGCTGGCAGCTGCTCGGCTTCGCGGTACTCGTCGTCTCCGCGGGCGTATCCGGTATCTCCGACGACTACGCCGCCGCGGCCCGGACCGACGGTGCCACCGAAGGACAGATCACCCGGCGGATCACCCTGCCGCTGCTGTCACCGACGCTGTTGTTCATGGCCACCTTGACAATTCTGTCGGCCGCGCAGCTCATGTTCCCGATGATCCAGACCCTCACCCAGGGCGGACCGGGCGATTCCACCACCAATCTCTACTACCTCCTCTACGACACCGCATTCGGCTCGTTCGACGTCGGCCTCGCCTCCGCCGCCAGCGTGCTGTTCTTCCTCGGCTTCGGGCTCCTCGCCTGGGGTGCGGTGTGGCTGATGGACCGCTGGAGCTTCCATGACGACTGATACGACGACGACTGATCCGACGACGACTGATACGACGACGACTGATACGACCACCCGGCCCGCCACCCCGGCCCGCGCCCGGCGATTCGGGGCGATCGGCGGCCACCTCGTCCTCGGAGCGATCACGGTGTTCAGCCTCGTGCCGATCGTCTGGATGTACCTGACCGCGCTGCGCCCGCGTGACGACGTCCTGGGACAGTCGGTGCTGCCCACTGGGATCGGCCTGGACAACCTGCGTGCGGCCGCCGACCTGTTGCCGCTCGGCGGCCTGATCGGCAATACCGCGCTCATGGCCGTCGGCGTGGCCGCCGGCCAGCTTTTCACCGCGCTGCTCGCCGCCTATGCGTTCGGACGCTGGCGTTTTCGTGGTGACCGGGTGCTGTTCCTGCTCTTCGTGGCCACCTGGCTGGTCCCGTTCCAGGTCACGATGCTGCCCAACTACGTGCTGCTGTCGAATCTGGGCTGGCTCAACACTCTCACCGGGGTGATCGTCCCCCAGATCACCGCGCCGTTCGCGGTTCTGCTGCTGCGCCAGCATATGCGTTCGTTCCCGCGCGAGCTGCTCGACGCCGCCCGCATGGACGGCCGCTCGCACTGGAACACCCTGTGGACCGTCGTCGTGCCCTCCTTGCGCGGCCCGCTCGCCGCGCTGGCCATCCTGCTGTTCGTCACCGCGTGGAACGAGTACTTCTGGCCGCTGCTCGTCCTGTCCGATCCGGCCTCGGTCGTCCAGATCGGGCTGCGCAGCCTCATCACGGAGGCCGGAACCGACTATGGTGCCATGATGGCCGCCGCCGGGGCCCTGTGCCTGCCCATCCTCGCCGTCTACATACTGCTGCAGCGTCAGGTCGTGAACGCCTTCGTCCGCTCCGGGCTGCGATGACCGGTACGCGCAACGGTGGACAGGGCCGGATCCCGGTCTACCGCCGAGTGGAGAGTGAACTGCTGCGCCGGATCCGGGACCGCGAACTCGTTCCCGGCCAGCGGCTCCCGACCGAATCCGAGCTGGCGTCCGAATGGGAGGTCAACCGGCTCACGATCCGGCAGGCCATCGGCGAACTGGCCCGCGCCGGACATGTCATCGTCCGGCAGGGATCGGGGACCTATGTGGCCGAGCCGCCGGTGGTGGTCGAGCTCGGGCTGCCGCCCATGCCGTCCACGGACGCCGACGCGGGCAGTACCGCGGCGATCGCCGACTACGTTCAGCAGGATCAGACCGAGACCCTGGTCGATCTGACCGACGGCGATACCGATCGTGACGCCGCCGAAGCATTGCAGACCGCAGGGCCTTTCATCCGGATCGACACTCTGGTCAGAACGGGCGACCAGCCGTTCCTGGTGTCCGGCTACTGGCTCGAAGCAGGCCGATTCCCGGGTTTCGCCGCACTGGTCACCGAGCGGGTCGCGCTGTTCCAGATCCTGCAGGAACGCTACGGCCTCCGGCTCCGGCATTCCTGGCGCTCCCTCACCGCGACCGTGGCGAGCCGGGAGGACGCCGCACTGCTCGAGGTCCCCCCGGGAAGCCCGGTGATGCTGCGCGACGGCGTCAACATCGACGGGGACCTGGTCCCCACGATGTACCTGCGCCGCAGGCTTCGAGGCGACCGGATCCGGTTCACGATGCGCTACGACAGTGCCTAGCTCGGGAACGGGGCACCGCCCGGGCGATCAACCGCGCGAGCCGAGTGGAACTCTCGAACCGAGCAGGGTGAGTGCATTGTCGCGCATCACCTTCCGGGTGTCGTCGTAGGAGAACTCCGGGAACTGCGGGATATCGGCGGTGAAGGTGGTGGGATCGGCCAGACCTTCGCCGTGCGGCCAGTCGGAGCCGAACAGGACCTTGTCCACACCGATGGTCTCGGCGAGCAGCTTGACATCGTCCTCGTAGTACGGCGCGATCCAGACGTTGTTCCGCAGCTGCTCCACCGGATCTTCCGTGAAGTGGTAGGGAGCCGTGTTCGCCGCCTTCTTCAACCGCTTGATCAACCGGTGGACGAAGTACGAGCCGTTCTCGATGCTGACCACTTTGAGCGCCGGATGACGGGTGAACACCTGGTGCACGATCATCGAGGCCATCGTGTCGTGGATGGCGCGGTCGTCGAGCAGGATCTGATCGAGCGGGTCCTTCTTGCCGAACCCTTCGAACGTCGCCTTGCCGCCCCATAGTGCCGCGATGGCGAGGTAGCCGCTGTCGGACAGGTGGAACCCCACCGGTACGCCGGCTTCGGCGAGGCGGGCCCACACCGGATCGTGCAGCGGATCGCCCAGCGAGCGTGGTTTGGCCACCCCCGGAACGGGCGCGGGGCGTACCAGCACCAGCTTCGCGCCGCGCTCCAGCACGAATTCGACCTCGGCGACGGCCGCTTCCGGGTCGGCGAGCGAGATGATCGGTGCCGAGACGAACCGCCCGTCGGACCGATCGAAGCCCCAGTCCTCGTCCAGCCACAGGTTGAATGCGTGCAGGGAGGCCATCGTGGCGGGGATATCGTGCTTGAGCGCCTCCTCGACACCACACGCGAAGGTCGGCAGCATGAAAACCGTTTCCAGTTTCTGCCGGTCCAGGACCTGCACCCGGGCGTCGCGGTTCTGGTATTCGGGATGGTCCGGCAGCCGGTCCAGTTTCATCAGCGATCCCGGATCCACTCCTTCGGGAATCTCGCCGCGGAACAGCAGGTCGAGGCAGCCCGGTTCGACGATCGGGTCGAAGGTCGGGTTCGGGACGAAGTGGTTGACCTTCTCGCCCATGACCGCCAGAGTGCGCCTGCCGCTGGTGACCATCTGCACGCCGCGGGTCTTGAATTCCTTGGGCAGGTGACGAGTGAACGCATCCAGCGGTTCGTAGTAGTGGTTGTCGACATCGATGGCCGGATAGTCCAGCTTTGTCATAGTCGTGTCCTTTTGCTCATTCGGTGGCGGTGTGTGCGGTGGCCGCCTCGATCTGAGAGCGGAAAGCCGCCAGTTTCTCCGTCGCGCTGCTCTGGTGGCGGCTGTGCGCCTTGATGCTGACGTCGTGGCCGGCCGAGGCGGCGCGGAGTGCGCCGACGGTCGCTTTCTCCCGCGGTACGTGTGTGAAGGGGTCGAACGAGTACCACCTCATGGCGTTGCGGTGGGTCATCTTCTGGATCTCGTCATCGGTCACGTTCTCCGCGCCGAACACCGAATCCAGCTCCTCCGGTGCGCCGGGCCACATCGAATCGCTGTGGGGGTAGTCCATTTCCCAGGCGATGTTGTCGATGCCGATCTCGCGGCGCAGCCGGACCCCGATCGGGTCGCTGATGAAACAGGTCAGGAAGTGCTCGCGGAACACCTCGCTGGGCAGCTTCCCGCCGAAATCCTGCATCGTCCAGGTGGAATGCATCTCGAAGGTCCGGTCGACGCGCTCCAGGAAGTACGGGATCCATCCGGTCCCGCCCTCGGAGAGACCGATCTTGAGGTCCTGGTAGTCCTTGACCGGACGCGACCAGAGCAGGTCGGCCGCCGCGGAGACGATATTCATCGGCTGCAGTGTGATCATCACATCCGGCGGCGAGTCCGTGGCCGGGATGGAGAGCTTGCCGGACGAGCCGATATGCACGTTGAGCACGGTGTCGGTGTCCACCAGCGCTTTCCACAGCGGGTTCCAATACGCGTCGTGGAAACTCGGGTAGCCCAGCGCGGCCGGGTTCTCGGTGAATGTGAGCGAGTGCACGCCCTTCTTCGACACCCGGCGTACTTCCGCCGCGCACAACTCGGCATCCCAGATCACGGGCAGTGCCATGGGAATGAATCGGCCGGGGTAGGCACCGCACCATTCGTCGATATGCCAGTCGTTGTACGCCTGCACCAGGGCCAGCGAGAAGTCCGAGTCCTCGGTGGCGAACAGGCGGGCGGCGAAGCCCGGGAAGGACGGGAAGTTCATCTGTGCCAGCACGCCGCCGGCGTTCATATCCTTGACGCGTTCGTCGACGTTGTAGCAGCCGGGGCGGATCTCGTCCAGACCCTCCGGCTCCAGGCCGTACTCCTCCTTCGGGCGGCCCGCGACGGCATTGAGTGCCACGTTCGGGATCACCCGATCCCGGAATTTCCACATATCCGCGCCGTTCTCCATCCGGACCAGGCGCGGCGCGTCCTCGGCGTACTTCGCGGGCAGGTGGTTGGTGAACATATCGGGCGGTTCGATGATGTGGTCGTCGACGCTGATGAGGATCATGTCGTTCTTGTCCACGAGGTACTCCCTTCGAGCCCTTTACTGTAAAGAAAACTATAACGCTGTCGACGTGGCTGTAACCGGGGGTTCGACGGCCGTTGGGTCCGGATTCTCGATCGGCAGGCCCAGGAACCGGCGGGCGTTGTCGCCCAGGAAGTCCCAGGTGCGCCGGGTGTCCATACCCTCGGCGTACTTCCAATACGCCTTCGGCTCCGGCAGTCCCTCCGGATGCGGGTAGTCCGAGCCGAACATCACCCGATCCCAGCCGACCGTTTCGACCACGTCCGAGACCGAACCCTCCCAGAACGGGCTCACCCAGATATTGCGGCGGAACACCTCGAGCGGGTCCTCGGGGAAGTTCTGTGGCATCTTCCTGGTCAGATCGGTCAGGTCGTGGAACAGCGGGTGGATCCACGAGCTGCCGTTCTCCACGCTGGCGATGCGCAGGCCCGGGAACCGGGTCAGGGTGCCGTGACAGATGAGGCTGCCGATCATGTCCGAGATCTCCCGGTGCCCGAGCGCCAGCCAGCGGAACGAGCTCATGGCCATGAAGTTCTTCGTGGCGGGTGGCTCCCACTTGTTGACGTACTCGTCCAGCGGCGGCTGGCTGGCGTGTAGCACGATCGGCAGGCCCGCGTCCTGGACATCGCGCCAGAACGGGTCGAACTCCGGCAGTGCAGGCGACCGCCAACCGTGCACGCCCTTGACCGGGGCCGGTTTGATCAGGGCCACCTTCGCGCCGTGGTCCAGGATGTACCGGAGCTCGCGCCGGGCGCCGTCGACCTCGGCGCAGTTGATGATCGGGGTGCTGAAGATCCGGTCCCGGTAGGCGTAACTCCAGTGCTCCAGCATCCACCGGTTGAGCGCGTGGATGATGGCCATGGTCAGCTCGGGATCGTCGGCCGCCGAGTGCTCGACCAGGCTGGCCAGAGTGGGGTAGTTGAGTGTCTCGCGGACGCCCTGGCGATCGAGTTCGGTGATCCGGTCCTCCGGATTGCGGGTGGCGGCGGGCGCCTCGATGGCGGCGCCCTGCATTTCGCGCAGAGTCCGGCCCTCGGTGTTCTCGCCGGCGAAGAACTTCTCGTGCGCGCCGGGGGCGGCGACCCGCTCGAAGGTGGGGTTCGGGATGAAGTCGGTGATCCGGCCGTTGATGGCGAGCCGGGTATGCCGTCCGATCCGGACGTACTGCACCGCCTCGCGGTACCGGTCGGGCAGGTGCCTGATCAGCGCATCGGCTGTCTCGTACATGTGCGCATCGGCGTCGAAGATCGGGATATCCGGTGTTCGAGTCATATCGACGTTCTCCTGAACGGCTATTTGGCGACGAACCTGGTCGCGTCGAGAATCAGGACGACCCGGTCGTCCATGTCCGCGGGGGGCTCGCACTCGGTGTCGCCGTAGCGCTCGCCCAGTTCCGCGTAGAACTTGCCGTCCTCGTCACCCTGGACGGTCACCAGCCAGCCGCGGGTCTCGAGGCACCGCGAGGGCCTATCGGGGTCGGTGATGAGGAACGAGTAATTCGGGTTGGCCTGCAGGCTGGTGAATTTCCGTCTCGGGATCGTCTGGCTCATGCGCAGGTGCGCGCCGTCCCATGTGAAGCGCATGGGGGATTGATCCGGCGAGCCGTCGGGTGCCACGGTCGCGAGGATGCCCACGAGGGGGCGATGCAGCAGATCCTCGAGGCCGCCTGGAATTTTCGAGCTCATGACTCCACCTCGCAACGAGCAGATCGAAATGGTTACCGTTTAACTTACCGTAAGCTATCATTCTGTTGCTGGATCCGGCACTGCCGGCAGCGTGATGAGCGATACTGTATCCCTATCGGTAAAAGTGAGGACAGCGATGCGGCGAATGATCGCGCCGGAAATCTCGACCTGGCCGGACGAGGACTTCCGGCTCGTCGGCGGGGCCTGCGGTGACTGCGGGGCAGCGGTCTTCCCGGTGCAGGAACTGTGCCCGCGGTGCAGCAGGCCGTCGGTCGAGGCGGTCGGCCTCCCGAACGAGGGCGTCCTGGTGGCCTGGACCACCCAGGGATTCCTCCCCGGCGCGCCCTACCTCGGCGACGAGACCGCCGAGACTTTCGTCCCGTTCGGTGTGGGACTGGTGCAACTCGGCGATGTCATCCGGGTGGAAGGCAGGCTCACCGAGAACGACCCGCAGAAGCTGGAATTCGGTATGCGCGTCGCCCTGACCACTGTTGCGCTCGGTACCGACCCCGACGGCAACGATGTGCTCACCTTCGCCTTCCAGCCGCTGTAGACGACCAGGAGTTCAGATGACCAACGATGTCGCGATCGTCGGTATCGGCCTGCATCCCTTCGGCCGATTCGAGGGCAAATCGGCGATGCAGATGGGCGCCGACGCGATCCGGGCGGCACTGACCGACGCCGGGCTGGAATGGAAGGACATCCAGTTCGCGGTGGGCGGCAGCTGGGAAGTGGCCAATCCGGACGCGATCGTGAGCCTGATGGGGCTCACCGGCCTCCCCTTCACGAATGTGTTCAACGCCTGCGCCACCTCCGCGAGCGCCACCGAGGCGTGCGCCGACGCGATCCGGCTCGGCAAATACGACGTCGGCATCGCGATCGGTATGGACAAACATCCGCGCGGCGCCTTCACCGTCGACCCCACCCTGGTCGGGATGCCGAAGTGGTACGGCGAGAACGGCCAGTACCTGACGACTCAGTTCTTCGGTATGAAAGCCAACCGCTATCTGCACGATCACGGAATCTCCCAGCGCACTCTGGCCAAGGTGGCGGCGAAGAACTACCGCAACGGCGTCCTGAACCCGAACGCGTTTCGCCGCAAGCCGATCGCCGAGGACGATATTCTCGCGGCCCCGATGCTCAACTATCCGCTGACCCACTACATGTTCTGTGCGCCGGACGAGGGCGCCGCCGCCGTGATCATGTGCCGGGCCGACCTGGCGCACCGTTTCACGACCGAGCCGGTGTACGTCGAGGCGGTCGAGATCCGGACCCGTAAATACGGTGCGTACGAGGTGAACACGACCTATGCGCCGGTGCAGGAGGACGTCGCACCGTCGGTGTACGCCGCGCGCGCCGCTTTCGAGGCCGCCGGGGTCGCGCCGTCCGATATCGATGTCGCCCAGCTCCAGGACACCGATGCCGGCGCCGAAGTGATCCATATGGCGGAGGCGGGGCTGTGCGCGCACGGCGACCAGGAGAAGTTGATCGCCGAAGGCGCCACCGAGATCTCCGGCCCACTGCCGGTGAATACCGACGGTGGGCTCATCGCCAACGGTGAACCGATCGGGGCCTCGGGGCTGCGGCAGCTGCACGAGTTGGTGCTGCAACTGCGTGGAACCGCCGGTGAGCGTCAGGTGCCCAACGCTCCGAAGGCGGGTTTCGCACTGCTCTACGGTGCTCCCGGTACCGCCGGGGCGACGATCGTCACCACCTGATGGGCGCCGGTGAAACAGGCACTCCGGTGTCCACCCGCGGGTCAGGTGAAGTCCGATCCGCCGTCGACATTGATATCGGCGCCGGTCATATACGAGTTGCGCCGGGAGGCGAGGAAGGCGACCACCGGGCCCATCTCCTCGGGCATCCCGGCGCGCGGCATCTGGGCGGGATGTCCGAAGTGCTCGCCGATCGCCGTCATGAGGCGATAGGGGTCCTCGCCGTCGATACCCGCCGAACGGGCCCAGCTCCGGAGTGCCGGTGTCACGAAGGTGCCCGGTGAGACCACGTTGACCAGGATCTCCTCCGGTGCCAGCAGCTGGGACAGGTTCTTGGAAACGCTGGCCACCATCGCCTTGGCGGCGGTGTAGGCCACCAGGCCGGTGCTCTGCCGCCGGGTGGATTGCGCGGAGAAGTTCACGATGCGAGCCCACTCGGCCCGCCGCAGCAGCGGCAGTGCGGCCTGGACGCAGTGCACCATCGTCATCGCCCCGTGGTCGATCGCCTCGCGCCACTGTTCGGGGGAGAGGGTGTCGAAATCGCCCTGGACATTCGGCCCGACGGCGTTGACCAGAACGTTCAGTTTCCCGCCCCAACGGCCGGTGAGTTCGTCGAAGAGAGCGCGTACGGCCTCGGGGTCGCGGACGTCCGCAGACAGGCCGACGGCGTCCGGACTGCCGCGGCCGGTCAGGTCGCGGGCCGCTGCCGCGGCACCGGTCGCGGATCGGCCGACCACGGCGACGCGGGCGCCCTCCTCGGCGAGACAACGCGCGGTGGCGAGCCCCATCCCGCTGCTGCCGCCCACCACGACCGCGGTCGCCTCGGCGAGTCCCAGATCCATTTCGGTACCTCCCGTCGGTTCAGGTCGGCGCGCCGGTGGCGCGCACCAGCTTCAGCGTGCCGAGTTCGCGGATCGCGTGACAGCAGCGCCGCAGCATCACCCGGAACAGCGTGTCGCCGCGGTCGGTCGGTGTGGCGAACGCGGCACCGAGCGCAATGATCAACGGGCCCTGCAACATTCCGATCCGGTAGTCGCGAAAGCAGGTGTCCAGGTCGTAGTTCCGCACGCCGTGCCGCAGCAGCGCCGTGTGGTAGGCCCCGACCAGGCGGGTCTCGGCCGCCGCCCGCAAGTCCGGTTCCAGGCAGGTCCCGGTGAAGTAGGCGAGATCGCGGGCGGGCAGGCCGACGCCGAGGGTCTGCCAGTCGACCACGTACAACCGGGAGTCGTCGAAGAGCAGATTGTCCAGCCGGTAGTCGCCGTGCATCAGGGCGTACCGTCCGGTGTCGGCGAGCAGCCACGGAGTGACCAGCCCCAGTGCGGCGCGCAGAGTTTCGCGGTCCTCGCCGGACAGCGCGGGGCCGATGCGCTCCAGTGTGGCGGGTAGCGCCATGGCGGCCACCTGACCGAGGCCGTCGGCGGCCGACGCATCTCCGGGTTTGGGCATGGCGCCGACCGGGAGGGCCAGCCAGTCCGGATCGCACCACGAGGGGCCGTGCAGGCCGGCCAGCGCGGTCACCGCGCGCACGGCAACCGCCTCATCGCAGCCCGCGACCTGATCGCCGGGTGTCGCCGGGTCGAGATCGTCGAGTAGCAGCACGAACTCGGAGCCGTCCGCGCTCACTGCACTGTGGTGACAGCGGGGTACGGGGACCTCGGTCCGGTGCGCGACCGTGGCGTAGAACTCCACCTCGCTCTGATAGCCGAGGGTGACCCCGGCACGCACTCCGTCGTCCTGGGCCGGGAGTTTCACCACGAAGGTGTCCGGGAGCCGGGCGGCGGGTCGCGTGCGGTAGCTCACCGTGAGCCGATAGGTGGCGCCGGTCTGACCTGTGCCGATCGGTGTCACCCGCACCTGCTCGACCGCCGCGCCGGTGCCGCCGAGCACGGCGGTGAGCCATTCGGCGGTGAGATCATCCGGCCGGCCCGGGATGGCGGCACCGCCGGCCCGGCGATCCACTGAGTTCATCCGCGTTCCTTTCGGAGGCAGGACTGTAAATACAACGGTAGAAGTTACCGTATCTTGGTACGGCGGCGATGCGGTTCGCGGTGAATCGGTAGCCACGACCGGTTGCCGTCGAGGGTGGTGAGGCGCGATGTGCGGCCACCGGCGTGGCGAGGTCAACGAATCCGAATCCGGGGCCCGGTCGTGGTCGCTGTCCCGGTCCGGGCGCTGGGTGACCCGCCGGACGCCGGCACCGGTAACGGGCGGTTCCGGTTGTTCCGGGGTACTTACGGAATCATTGACAGTAAGGTTGACTATAAGTCGGGCCGACAGTCGGTACAACGCGGTCGGAGCTCGTATCCGTCGATCCGGTACACGCTGCGCTGGGCCGACGCGCTGAGCCGACCACTGCGCTGAGAGGACGAGAATGACGAACGCGCGAGGCTGGAAGGAAACCCTCGAGGATCTCGACGGCCGCCGGGAGCGGTCCGCGGCCATGGGTGGTTCCGAGCGGGTGGCCAAACACCGGGCGAAAGGCAAGCTGACGGCCCGGGAACGGATCACGCACCTGGTCGATCCCGGTTCGTTCCAGGAGTTCGGCATGCTGGTCGGCGGTGAGGTCGCCGCGGATGCCGTCGTCACCGGCTCGGCCCTGATCGACGGTGCGCCGGTGATGGTGGGCGCGGAGGATTTCACCAGCGTGGCGGGCACCATCGCGCCGGGTAGCAACGCCAAACGCTATCGCCTGGCCGAACTGGCCGTCCGCAACAAGGTGCCACTGGTGATGTTGCTCGAGGGTGCGGGATTCCGGCCCACCGGGGCGCACTACGGACGGACCCCCACCGATCTGCTGGCGCAGGCCCGCTGTTCGGGCCGGGTGCCGATGGTCACCGGCGTACTCGGTGCCTCGGCCGGTCACGGCGCCCTCATCGCCCCGGTATCGGATTTCGCGATCATGAGCAGGCAGGGCGCCATCTTCACCGCGGGGCCGCCGGTGGTCCGGGAGTCGACGGGTGAGGACATCGGCAAGGAGGATCTCGGCGGCCCCGGGGTAGCGGTTCCGAGCGGGCTCATCCACAACCTGGCCGACAACGACGAGGACGCGCTCGACGACATCCGCCGATATCTGTCGTATTTCCCGTCCAGCGCGTGGTCGTATCCACCCGCGCTGCTCTCCGACGATTCCACCGAGCCGCGGCCGACCCCGGAACTGCTCGACATCATCTCGCGGGACAATCGGAGCACCTACGACATCCGGGCGGTTCTCGACGCCGTCTTCGACACCCCCGATTGGTTCGAGGTCCAGCCCGGCTACGGCACCGCGATGGTCTGCGCCCTGGCCCATCTCGGGGGGCACCCGGTGGCGGTGGTCGCCAACCAGCCGGAGGTGCTGGCGGGGTCGATCGATACCGCCGCCGCCGAGAAGGCCGCGCATTTCATCTCGGTGGCGGATTCCTTCCATCTGCCGCTGGTATTCCTCGCCGACAATCCCGGAATGCTGCCCGGTGGCGAATCCGAACGTGAGGGTGTGCTCCGGGCGGGCGCCCGGATGTTCGTCGCCCAGACCACCGCGACCACGCTCAAACTGCACGTCACCCTGCGCAAGGCCTACGGCTTCGGTTCGATGGTCATGTCGCTCATCGGTTTCGACGACCAGACCGCGGCCTTCGCCTACCCCGGAGCGACCATGGGCGCGATGAGCGCGGCGGCGCTCGGGCTGGCCTCGGGTGCGGACGAGGATATCGCGGCGCAACTGCGTGAGATGGAACTCCTGGCGTCCTACCACTCCGCCGAACATATGGGTTTCGACGAGCTCATCCGGCCGGAAGAGACACGCGACGCCTTGCTGATCGCCCTGCGGCGCGGGATCTTCGCGCGGCAGCAGGTGCCGGAACCGGTGACGCGCTGCGCAATCGTGCCCTGATCGGATGTGTTTCACCGGGTACGGGTTGTTCGCGCCGGCGGTGGCCGATGCCCTCGGTGTCGACCGCGCGGCGGTGAGCCACCATGTCAGCGGCCGCGACGCGCTGCTCTCCATGGGTCGCGATGAAGACCTTCGCGGAGAACTTCTCGCCCGACGAGATCGCCGGCCGGCCGTGCAGGACGCCTGCCGCGCCTACACGCACGCGTTCACGAACAGCCCTACGTGAATGCGTGTTCAGCCGCGGGCCGGAACCCGATGGCCGATGGTTTTCGTCTCCAGGTACTGCTGGAAGCCCTCCAGTCCGCATTGGCGGCCGACGCCGCTGTTCTTGTAGCCGCCGAACGGAGCGTCGGCGCCGTAGAACATGCCGCCGTTGACCCCGATCGCCCCGGCCCGGATCCGGCGCGCGATGCCCATCCCGCGGTCGGTGGAGGCGGACAGCACCGCGCCGGCGAGGCCGTAGGCGCTGTCGTTGGCGAGGCGCACCGCCTCGTCGTCGTCGGTGAACGGGGTCATCACCAGGACCGGGCCGAAGATCTCGTCCCGCGCGATGGACAGGCTCGGATCCTCGCAGACGAAAACGGTCGGCTCGACGTAGTGACCACCGGCCAGGTGCGGCGCCAGACCCTTCGGCTCGCCACCGCCGGTGATCAGGCGGGCACCGTCGCGGACCGCCCGCTCGTAGGCGTCGAGCACCTTGGTGCGCTGCGCTGCGCTGATCAACGGCCCGACCATCGTTTCCGGCAGGACCGGGTCGCCCACGGGGACCGACCGGAATGCCGCCGCGACGCCGTCGACCATATCGTCGAAGATCGACCGGTGCACGAGCATGCGGCTCGTCGCGGCACAGGCCTGGCCGGCGTGCACGCAGACACCGGCCGCGCTGCGCAGCGCGGCCCGTGGGTCGGCGTCTTCGAGCACGACGAGCGCGGATTTGCCGCCCAGTTCGAGGAAGGTCCGTTTCATGGTGTCCGCGCCCCGCCGCATGAGCATGCGGCCGACCTCCGTCGAGCCCGTGAAGGAGATCAGATCGACCCGCGGATCGGTGGCCAGTAGTTCGGCGACCTCGTTCGACGGCGTGGGGACGACGTTCACCACACCGGCGGGAAAATCGGTGTGTTCGGCGATGATCCGCCCGAGCCGGGTGGCGTTCCACGGCGTGTTCGGGTCGGGTTTGAGCACCACTGTATTGCCGGCGGCCAGTGCCGGTCCCAGTTTGTTGAGTACGACTTCGACCGGGAAGTTCGACGGGCATATCGCGGCGACCACACCCACCGGCTCCTGGACCACCGTGCGGACGTTGCGGTCGCCGAAGAGGCCGCCGCCCGCGAGTTCACGTTCCCAGGGGAATTCGTCGATCAAGCGCGCCGGGTAGCGCAGTGCTTCGGCCAGGGGCCAGTCGAGTTGGGCGATCCGGGTGGTGGAGACCGGGCAGCCGGCCTCGGCGACGAGTTCGTCGCGCAGGACTTCGCTTTCGGATTCCAGTGCGCCCTGGAGTTGTTCCAGACATCGCTGCCGCAGGGACCGGTTCGTGGACCAGTCGGTCTCGTCGAACGCCCGCCGGGCCGCGGCGATCGCGCGCAGCATATCCTCGGCGCCGGCCGCGGCGGTGCTGCCGAGTATCTGCCCGGTGGCCGGGCCGACATTGTCGAATACCGCGCCCGAGGCGGCCGGTACCAGCTCCGCGCCGATGAGCATCCGGGATTCGGAGCGTTCGCCGACCCGGCGACCGAGCTCCAGGCTGAGGGCCGCGTTGCGCCCCGCGACGTCGCTCACATCTGCCTCCTGTTCGGCGGCGCCGGCGCCGCCCGTTTGATCGTTCTTACGGTAGCAGGAACCGTATAGCTTACGGTATGGCGCGACGCTGCGACTCCCACGACCTGTCCTCGGGCTGAAAATCGACGTAGCCGCCGGTTTGGCTTCGACACCGCCCATCGGGACCGATCTGTCGCAGTCGGACGTCGATTTTTCCGTTCCGCGGGATTTTTGCCGCCGAATCCTTCTCGGGGGACTGGTTGAAACCGCCGATTTCCGGTGCGTTATATTTGAGAGGGCACCGGCGATAATGCATCGGGTGGGGGAGGTTTTTTTATCGGTGTTTCGCGTGCGAATTTCCGGGTGGAGATCCGGATGGCCGCCTCGCTGCCGTCCGGTGACATCCTCGATGCGGCGGCACGCGGACTGCGGCGACTGCGCACCCGACGCGCGGATTCCCGGGTGTCCGGAGCGGTTCCGGCGCTCTTCACCGGCCGCGGATCGGTACTACTCGCTGGAGGCACGGCCGGAGCCGGATTCCGGAGGAGTCTCACTCCCCGTGAACAAAGCCGGCTACACGTTCCCTCGGAGAGGCTTGACTCGAGCGGGGGCGAGATGTAATTATTGAAAGGGGAAAGCGCCGCGTATTCGTGCGCTTATTTTCTTTTGGCCCTCGACATTCGTTGATCCCGGGTGTAATTTAGGAATCCGCGCCGGGGCGCGTGCTGTTCAACTCTCGAAATGCGAAACCACCGTGGAAAGTGGCACTGTCGGCGTGCCTGTTTTCACGGTTTGTCGTCGAGTCCGTTCGGACGGCGTCCCGCACGGTGCGCGTATCGGTATACCGCCCACAGGACGAGCAGATCTCGTGGCGCCCGCGCATACGGGCGTCATGAGGTGCTGGAAGGACGCAGCGTGGCAATCTCGAATCACCCCGAGACCGAGGCCGCAACACCAGTAGACCACCCGGATTCCGCCGCGCGGCGGCTGTCGTTCGCCAGGATCCGCGAACCCCTGGAGATCCCGGGACTTCTGGCGATACAGACCGAATCGTTCGAATGGCTGACCGGCGCTCCGGCCGCGCGCGACCGTGCGGTGGTCCGCGGCGATTCGCCGGTCGGCGGATTGGACGAGGTGCTCGCGGAGATCAGCCCCATCGAGGACTACGCGGCAACGATGTCGCTGACTCTTTCCGAACCGCGCTTCGAGGAGGTCAAGGCCTCGGTCGACGAGTGCAAGGACAAGGACATGACCTACGCGGCGCCGTTGTTCGTGACCGCGGAGTTCGTCAACAACAACACCGGCGAGATCAAGAGCCAGACGGTCTTCATGGGTGATTTCCCGATGATGACCGAGCGGGGCACTTTTGTGGTCAACGGCACCGAACGCGTGGTGATCTCGCAACTGGTGCGTTCGCCGGGTGTGTACTTCGACCACTCGGTGGACAAGAGCACCGAGAAGGATCTGCACAGTGTCCGGGTGATCCCGTCCCGTGGCGCATGGCTGGAATTCGACGTCGACAAGCGCGACACCGTCGGTGTGCGTATCGACCGTAAGCGGCGGCAGCCGGTGACCGTACTGCTCAAGGCCCTCGGCTGGACGAACGAGGAGATCACCGAGCGCTTCGGATACTCCGGGGTGATGATGACCTCACTGGAGAAGGACAACACCGCCGGCCAGGACGAGGCGCTGCTGGACATCCATCGCAAGCTACGTCCGGGTGAGCCGCCCACCAAGGAATCCGCGCAGACCCTGCTGGAGAACCTGTTCTTCAAGGAGAAGCGCTACGACCTGGCGCGCGTCGGTCGCTACCGGATCGATAAGAAACTCGGCGCGAACCGCGGCGGCGCAGCCGGCCCGCGCGAACTCACCGACGAGGATATCGCCACGATCATCGACTATCTGCTGCGGCTGCATGCCGGCGACCGGACCATGACCGCGCCCGGCGGCGTCGAGATCCCGGTCGAGGTCGATGACATCGACCACTTCGGTAACCGCCGGGTGCGGACGGTCGGTGAGTTGATCCAGAACCAGTTCCGGGTCGGCCTGTCCCGGATGGAGCGGGTGGTCCGGGAGCGGATGACGACCCAGGACGTCGAGGCGATCACGCCGCAGTCGTTGCTGAATATCCGCCCGGTGGTCGCCGCGCTCAAGGAGTTCTTCGGGACCTCGCAGTTCTCGCAGTTCATGGATGAACGCAACCCGCTCGCGAGTCTCACCAACAAGCGCCGCCTGTCCGCCCTGGGGCCGGGTGGTCTGTCGCGGGAACGTGCCGGCCTCGAGGTCCGCGATGTGCACTACAGTCACTACGGCCGGATGTGCCCGATCGAGACGCCCGAAGGGCCCAATATCGGCCTGATGGGCTACCTCTCGGTGTACGCGCGGGTGAATCCGTTCGGGTTCATCGAGACGCCGTACCGGCGGGTGGTCGGTGGGGTCGTCACCGACGAGGTCGATTATCTGACGGCGGACGAAGAAGACCGGCATATCGTCGCGCAGGCGAACGAACCGCTCGACGCGGCGGGCCGGTTCGTCGCGTCCCGGATCGCGGTGCGGCGCAAGAATTCCGAAGTGGAGATCATCGACAGCAGCCGGGTCGACTATATGGACGTGTCGCCCCGTCAGATGGTGTCGGTGGCGACGGCGATGATTCCGTTCCTGGAACACGATGACGCGAACCGTGCCCTGATGGGTGCGAATATGCAGCGTCAGGCGGT